>JAXDGF010000132.1:0-8633 GCA_034665165.1 Solirubrobacteraceae bacterium
GAGCCCACCACGGCGTAACGCGGAGGCGGCTTGATCCGCAGGGCGATCAGGTAATCGGCCTTGAAGCCGATGGCGGGATGGGGAAAGATCCCGTCGAGGGGCGTGGGGGTCGCCAGCGGATGGTCGACGAACATGTAGGAAGCCCACAGCTGCCAGCCGCTCGGGTAGACGTCGACGAGCACGCTCGAGCCGCGCGGGAGCTCGCGATTCCAGGCGCGGAGCTGGAGCACGTACTGGTTGGCCTGAGGGAAGGTGGCGTTGACCTCGCGACCGGCGCCGGCCGGGATGACGACGAGCGCGGCCGCGATTCCCACGACCCCGACCAGCCCCGTCCGCCACGCTCGCGACCGAGCGAGCCAGCCCAAGGCGACGAGCGCGAGCATCAGCGCGTACGGGCCGACGAAAGCGAGGTCCTTGAAGAAGAAGAGCTGGCCGTCGAAGCGCTTGCGGAAGTAGACGCCGATCAAGGCCGTGGTGATGACCATCGCCCCGACCGGCCAGCGCGCTTCGGAGCGCAGGCGCGAGAGGCCGACGGCGGCGAGCAGGCACACGACCGCGAGGCCGGCGATGTCCACCGCGCCAGATCCCGGCATGCCGACGAACTCGGGGAAGGGCAGGAACGGGAGCGCCGAGCCCGACCAGCCCACCAGGCTCGACCCCGGCGCGACGACCTGGAGCGCCGACCACGTCTTCTCCACGAAGCCCCGTCCGAGCACGAAGACGACGGGCACGGCGATGGCCACGATCGGAATCCACAGCCACGAGCGGGGTCCGGGCCTGGGTAGCTCGAGTGCGGAGATCCAGCGCACGGGCCGGCCCTCGGCGCGCCGCCGGCGCCACACGACCACGGCAGTCGCGATCAGGAAGACGGCGGGGAAGGGCATGACGAGCGGGTACGCGAGCAGGCACAGCACCGCGAAGAGGACGAACAGGACCGCGCCGCGGCGGTCGGGCGCAGTCAGGTAGCGCCAGCCGAAGAGGAGCACGAAGGGGAGCGTGAACTGCCCCCACAGCTCGTTGTAGTACGGATGCATGGTCACGTACATGGCGATCCGGTCGAGCGGGAGCAAGAAGAGCACGAGCAGCCCCAGCCACAGGGGCGTGCGCAACACGTAGCGGGCGAAGAGGAAGAACCCGATCGCCGCCAGGGCGAGCATCAAGGCCGACACGGTCGGGAAGGCCGTGATCGGGTCCTGACCGGCGAGTGCCGAGACCGCCGCGAGCCCGTAATAGATCGGGTACTTGGAGCGCCACTCGAGCGGGATGCTCGGGATCGGGGTGTCGCTTCGGGTCGCCGTCGGCGGCGCGTGCTCGAGCAGCGTCGCCGTGCCGACGACGAGAATCGCGTCGCCGTTCTGACCGGGAACGCTCGCAAATCCGGACCGGAAGCTCGGGAGCAGCGAGATCAGCGCGACGACCCCGGCGAGCGCGATCGGCAGGCCGATGCGGAGGACCCACGACGCCCGGGACGGAGCGGTGGCGATCCCGGCGGGCGAGGCGGTTCCGGCACTCGCGCCCCGCCGCACCATCGACACGGTCCCCACCACCGCCGCCGCGATCACCAGCGCCAGCGACACCGCCAACGGAACATGCAGCAATCCCAGCGCGGCGAGCGCGAGGCTCGACACCGTCGCACCGAGGGGGACTACCAGCAGCGCGCGAACGCCGGCGAGCTCACCGGCGACGAGGGCCCGCGCGAGCGGGTAACCGCACAGGGTGAAGAAGGCCAGCGCGACCGCCGCGGTGCGAAGCACGCCCGGCACCGCGGCCACGCCGACGACGCCGGTGTCCAAGGCGAGGACGAGGCCGATCACGCCGGCCAGGAGCAGTGCGGACCCGGCGAGCACGACCGGGTTGGCTGCTCGCGTGAGCGCCCACGCGCGCGCGCCCGTGGCTAGAGCTGAGCCGGAGTCCGCCGGCGGCGTGCCTCGCTGGCCACCCGCGTCAGGAAGATCGGATTCCCGAGCAGGTACCGTCGCCACATCCGCTGGGGCTCGATCGCTAGTCGGAAGATCCATTCGAAGCCATTGTCCGCCAACCACCGCGGGGCGCGCGGCATGTGGCCCGAGACGTAGTCGAACAACGCGCCGACGGTCCACACGACGGCACCGTCGAGACGGTCAGCGTAGCGGTCGACCCACAATTCCTGCTTCGGGGTCCCCATGCCCACGAGCACGATCCGGGGGCCGTAGGCGTTGATGTCCTCGATCACGCGCTCGTTGTGGGGGGAGCCGAGCTCGAAGAAGCCATGGTGGGCGCCGACGACGTCGAGCCGCGGGTACCACCGCCGCAGGCGGGCGGCCGCCTCGCGAGCGACCGGCGGCTCGGATCCGAGCAGGTAGAGCGGCTGGCCCGAGAGCTCGCAGAGCGTGGCCAGGCCCCAGATCCAGTCGGCGCCGGTCATCCGGTGGGGGATCGGATGGTTGAGGAAGCGGGCCGCCAGCCTCACCCCGTAGCCATCGCAGTAAACGAGGTCGGCGCGGCGCAAGGCGTCGCCCAATCCGGGCGTGGTCCGCGACTGATTCACGACGTGGGCATTCACGTACATGACGCGTCGCGTGCGGCCATCGGAGGCCCACCCCGAGATCGTGCGCAGGAGCTCGGCCGGCTGGGCGAGATCGATGGGGATGTCGAAGATCGGCGAGGACGGGCGATCCTCCTGGCTGTGATCGCTCCCGTTGCTCGCCGCCTGGATAGGGGCGTGGTCTGCCTGCACCGCGCGCGGGATCCTAGCGCCGACACCCAGCCGCCGGTCGCGCTCGACCGGCAAGAATGCACCCCTGTGCCCCCTCCGATCGTGGCCATCGACGCCCGCGACGCCTTCGCGCCCGAGCTGCGGGGCTGGGGCCGCTACGAGCTCGAGCTCGTCCGCGCCCTGCGCGCCGGCGCCTCCGACGGCTTCGAGCTTTTCGTGTTCGAGCGCGGCGGCGCCGGCCCGGAGCTTCTCTTCGAGCAGGTCAAGCTGCCGTGGAGGCTGCTCCGAGCCCGCGCCGCGATGGTCCATGCGCTCAACTGCTGGCTCCCCCTCGTGCGCCCGTGCCCCGGAGTGGTGACGATCCAGGACCTCGCCTTCGAGGATTGGGCGGAAGACTTCCACCCGGTCACGGGCAAGAAGTACCGGACCATCGTCCCCCTCGCCGCCCGATCGGCGCAGCGCATCGTGTGCCCGTCCAACTTCACGCGCGACGACGTCTGCTCCCGCTACGGGGTCGAGCCCGACAAGGTCCGGGTCATTCCCCTCGCCCCCGCGCTCGCCCACGGCGAGTCCGAGCCTCCGCCCGGCCCCTATCTCCTCGGCATCGGCGATCTGCGCGCGAAGAAGAACTTCGGCGCCCTCGTGAGCGCGTTCGCTGCCCTGCGCCGCGACGAGGGCATCCCCCACCGTCTCGTCCTCGCCGGGGTCGACACGGGCTCGGGCCAGGAGCTGCGGCAACTGGCCGGCGACGCACCCCTCGAGCTCACCGGCTACGTGAGTGACGAGCGGCTCGACGCGCTCATCCGGGGCGCGGAGGCGCTCGTGCACCCAAGCCTGTACGAGGGGTTCGGCCTCGTCCTCCTCGAGGCCATGGCCCGCGGCACGCCCGTCGTCGCCGCTCGGGCGACGGCGCTACCCGAGACCGGGGGCGACGCGGCGGCCTACTTCGAGGCCCGCGGGGACGGAGGTGCCGAGAGCCTGCGCGGCGTCCTCGGATCGCTCCTGGCCGATGCCGAGGCCCGGGCCGAGATGGCCCGGCGCGGACGCGAGCGAGCGGCGCTCTTCTCGTGGGAGCGCACCGCACGCGAGACCGCGGCCGTGTACCGGGAGCTGTGCTGACGATGGCGTGCGCCCGGCCAACGACCCGGCACTGCCCTAGCATGTCCCGCTGATGACCGCCTCTGCCACCGAGGCGGCGCTCGAGGCGGACTGGCTGGAGATCTGTCGCCGCGCCGAGGCCGCCGCTCGTCGCGCGCTCGAGAGCTATCCCCTCGCCGCCCGTTCGCACCCGACCGGCCGCGGCGAGGGCGGTGACATCTCGCTCGTCATCGACCGCGCCGCCGAGGACGCCATCCTCACCGAGCTCGAGCTCACCGGGCTGCCGCTCACCGTCGTCTCCGAGGAGAGGGGCCAGGTCGAGATGGCCGGCGGCGGCCCGGTGCACGTGATCGTCGACCCCATCGACGGTTCGCGCAATGCCAAGCGGGGCCTGCCCGCCTGGTGCGTGTCGATCGCCGTCGGCGACGGGCCCACGCTCGGGAACATCAGCTGGGCCTATATCCGCGACGGAACCCGGGGCGAGGAGTGGTGGGCTCGGGCGGGCGAGGGAGCCTTCCACGACGGCGCGCGCATGCCCGAGCTTGATCCCGCGCACGAGCTCGAGATGGTCGGACTCGAGTTCATCCGCCCCCGCCTCGTCGCCGAGGCCGCCGACGCCTTGGCCGCGAGCGGGATCGACCGCCTCCGCGCGCTCGGCTCGATCGCCCTCACCTTGTGCTACGTCGCCTGCGGCCGGCTCGACGGAATGGTCGCCCTCGGCGGCTGCCGCTCAGTGGACATCGCCGCCGGTCAGCTCATCCTCCGCGAGGTCGGCGGCGTGCTCGCCTTCCCCGACGCCGACGACGACGTGGACCAGGCCTCGCTCTCGCTCGACTGGCGCTCGCGGGTGTTCGCCGCCGGCGGGCAGGCCGGGCTCGAGCGACTCAGCTCGATCGCCTGAGCCCGTCCCGGCGGTGGGAAGCACCCGGACAGACATCCTGCTCATCAGCACGGACCGCGCCCCGGAGGTCCGCTACTCGCTGCCACTGGCGCTCGATCAGCCCGGCGCGCGCGTCACCGTGATCGACAATGCCTGCACCGATGACACCCCCCAGCTCGCCGCCGCGGCCGGTGCCGATGCGCTCCGGCTCGAGCGGCGCCTGAGCTGGGCCGCGGCCAACAACGCCGCCATCGGCGCCACCGACGCGGACGAGGTCCTCCTCCTCAACGCCGACTGCTTCCTCGCTCCCGATTTCCTCGCCCGCATGCGCCCGCGCCTGTGGGAGACCGGCATCGGCGCCGTCGCGCCCAAGCTCCTGCGGGCTTCAGGGCCGGGCCTGCCGCTGCCGGAGATAGACACCGCGGGGCTGATCCTCGACCGCCGGCGCAAGAACAACCTCATCGGCCACGGCGCACCCGCGGAGTGCTACAGCATGCCCGGTCTGTGCTTCGGGGCCGACGGTGCGGCCGTCCTCTACCGGCGCGAGATGTTGCGTGATTGCGCCGTCGACGGCGTCGCGTTCGACGAGGACTTCGAGAAGTACGCCGCTGACGTCGATCTCGCCTGGCGGGCGCAGCTGCTCGGCTGGCGCTGCGCCTACGAGCCGAGCGCGCACGCCCTCCACATCCGCACGTACAGCCCGTCGACACGAGCTCAGGTGAGCGCCGCCGAGCGCCGGATGCAGTTCCGCAACCGCTATCTGATGATGATCAAGAACGAGACCGGTCGTGGGCTGGCCCGCGACGGGGCGTCAATCGCGGGCTATGAGGTTCTCGCTCTCGGCCACGTGCTTCTGCGCGAGCGCGAGCTCCTCGGCGCCTACGGCGACGCGCGCCGCCTGGCCCGGCGCGCGTTCCGGCGGCGCTGGCAGGTTCAGGGTCGCCGGCGGGTGGAGAGGCCGCCGTTCGGGCTACAGCCGCGGCCCTGAGAGACGCCGCCGTTCGGGCTACGACGGCGGCCCTAGCTGGGCAACCGTCCCTGACCCGCGGCGTGCCGATGGCGCCGCCTGGCCCCCCGCCACATCGTCGGCGCATCGACCGCATCCTGGTACACCCGCCACGTCTCCTCGGCCGCCTCGGACCACGTCCACGGGGGTGGAGCGGGAGCCGGGCGGTCGGCCGCCTCGCCGGCGGCGACGAGCGCGTCGAGGTCGTCGACCTCGACGAACGTCGCGCGGCTGTCGAGCACCTCGCGCAGGGCGGGAACGTCGCAGGCGACGACGGGCGCGCCGCACGCGAGCGCTTCGACCGGGGGCAGGCCGAAGCCCTCGTCGTCGCTCGGGAAGACGAGGGCGTGGGCGCCGGTGTAGATGGCGGCGAGCTCGTCGTCGCTGACGCCGCCGGTGAGAGTGACGTCGGGAAGCTCCTTGGCCCAGCGTCCGGTCTGGCCCGCGAGCACGAGCGGCATCGTCCGCGGCGTCCGCGCCAGCGCTGCCACGCGCTTGCGGGGATCGGGAGTCTTGAGCCCGCCCACCCAGAGCAGATAATCGCTCGGCAGGCCGTAGCGCTTACGCACGGCGTCGACTTCCTCCTCGGAGCGGGGGTGGAAGGCGGGCGCCGCCGCCTCGGCGATCACGACCAGGCGGTCGTTCGGCATCTCGAGGTGGGTGACGGCGTCATCGGCGACCGCTTGCGTGGGGACGATGACGCGGACCGCGCGCTGCACGGCCAGGTAGCGCAGGCGGAAGCGGAGCCCGGAGCGCAGATATTCGCCGCGCCGCTTGAGCGGGATGAGATCGTGGAGGGTGACGACCATCGGCACCGGGGAGCGCAGCAGGGCGCCGTCGATCCAGGGCGCGTGGAAGACGTCGACGCGGCGCGGCTCGTGGGACTCGACGACTTCGCCGTGACCGTTCTCGCGTAGGGCCTCGAGCAGGCAGCGGGTGTACCGGCCGACGCCTCGTGAATCGGACGCCGCGCGGCTGTCGAAGGCGACCTTCATGGGGCGATCAGGGCCTCTACCCGGTCCACGTAGTCCTCGACGAAGAAGCGTTCGGCGCGCACGCGCGCGGCGGCGCCCATCTCCTCGCGGCGGGCGAGCACCTCGAGCACGGCGGCGGCGAGCGCGTCCGGCTGCCCCGGGGGCACGAGCCGTCCGCTGACGCCATCTTCGACGACCTCGGGGAGCCCGTCGACGCGGCTGGCGACAACGGGCGTGCCCACGGCCATGGCCTCGGCGAGCACGGTCCCGAAGGGCTCGACCCGCGAGGGGAGCACGAGCACGTCGAGGTGGCGCATGAGCCCGGGTGCGTTCGCGCTCCAGGGATGGCGCTCGACGTCGGGAGCAGCGCGGAGGGCCCGCACGTACTCGGGGTCGGCGCCGTAGGGGTCATCTCCGACCATCACGATCCGCGCGCCCGGCGCCCCGGCGCGGATGGCCGGCGCCGCGCGCACGAGATCGAGCGGGCCCTTGCGCGGCTCGAAGCGCCCGATGAACCCGACCACGGGGCCGTTCCCGGTCGGCCACGGCGCCGCGGCCGCGGGCGGATCGGGATCGACGGGTCCATACACAACCTCCGCCTTCAGTCCCCCCAGCCGCCCCGCGACCGCGCCCGAGGCGGCGAGCACGACATCGGCTCGGCGCCAGAAGGGGGGCACGCGCTCGACCATGTCATGGATGTGGAGGACGCGCTTAGGTCCCCGAGGGAGCGCGGGGAGGAGGCGGCCGCACACGGCGCCGTTCAGGTACACCACGCTCGCGTTGCGAGCGAGCGACCAGGCCCGCGGCCACGAGCGCAGGGCGCGCGCGCCGCTGCGAGGCAGCAGGCCGCCGAGCGGAAGCGCGTGCCATCCGTAGCCGGCCTCCAGAGCAGCGTCGCGCAGAGGCCCGGCGCCCGGCGTGGTGAGGGCGATCGACCAGCCGCGGCGCTCCAGACCGGCGAGGAGGCGCAGCAGGCAGGTCTCGGCTCCGCCTGGGTGGTCTACCGGGCAGACGGCTATCAGCCGGGGACACATACTTCGAAGATAGCCCTGCCGAACAACGAATGTCGAGCGGGTTACATTCATTCGCCGTGCAGGAGTACTACGAGGAACTGTGGGAGCGCCTCCCGGATGACCTGGAGCCGCCCGACCTTGCCCTGCGCCGCGACTTCCTGCTGCGCTCGCCCATCGACGCGGGCGCGCGGGCGCTCGACCTCGGGTGCGGCGCCGGAGACTTCACGGCGGCGCTCGCGAGCGCCGGGGCCGATGTGATCGGCGTCGACGTCGCCGAGTCGGCCCTCACCCGGGCCCGCGCCGCCCATCCCGGACTCGCGTTCCAGCTCGTCCCCATCGAAGGCCCGCTTCCGTTCGAGGACTCGAGCTTCGCGCTCGTGTGGGCGAGCGAGGTCATCGAGCACGTCGCCGACACCGCGCGCTGGCTCTCAGAGGTGAGACGGGTGCTCGCTCGTGGCGGCCGCCTTCTCGTCACGACGCCCGCCCACGGGCGCATCGCCATGGCGCTCCGCGGAGTCGAGCACTACTCCCAGCCCCTGGGGGATCACCTCCACCTCTACACACGGCGCTCGTTGCGCGAGCTGCTGGCGGATTTCGACTTCTCGGACGTCGAGATCTGCACCGGCGGCGGCCTGCCTCCGCTGCGACGGCTGCTGCTGGCGCGCGCCGTACGCTGAGTCGCCCGGTGCGCGTCCTCATCGACATCACCTATTCCGCGCGTGCCCCCCAGTCCGGGACCGGGGTCTACGTCAAGCGCCTGTGCGCCGCCCTCGCGGCGCTGGACGGAGTCGAGGTCGTGAGCGCGCGCAACGAACGGCGCCGTGCCCCCGCAGGAGGCGGGTGGAGAAGCGCACGCAACCTGCTCGCCGACGAACGCTGGACGCAGGTCGAGCTCCCCCAGCGCGCGCGAGCGGCCCGAGCCGACGTGATCCATCACCCGCTGCCCACCTTCGCCCACGCGTGCGCC
>JAXDGF010000133.1:0-5270 GCA_034665165.1 Solirubrobacteraceae bacterium
ATCCAGGCGAGCGCTCGCTTCAACGAGCGCGTCACGGCGCTCGCGGCCGAGCTCGGCCGGCCCCAGCCCGAGGTGGCGGCCGAGGCCGCCGCTTACCTGCAGGAGATGGTCGCGAGCCACAGCCGGCTCGCGATCGACGTCTGGGAGCAGTTCGGGCGCTGGCTCGGCCGCGCCTACCAGGTCGAGGTCGACCCCTCCGCCGTTGAGGAGCTACGTCGGCTGAGCACGCGGCTGCCGCTCGTGTTCCTCCCCAGCCACCGCTCCTATCTCGACCCGGTCATGCTCCGCTCGGCGCTCCACCGGCACGGGTTCGCCCCCAACCACGTGCTCGGCGGAGTCAACATCTCGTTCTGGCCGATCGGTCCGATCGCGCGCCGGAGCGGCGCCGTGTTCATCCGTCGCAGCATCCGCGACGATCCCGTCTACAAGCTCGTCCTGCGCGAGTACATCGCCTACCTCGTCCGCAAGCGCTTCAACCTCGAGTGGTACATGGAGGGCGGGCGAACGCGGACGGGAAAGCTCCGCCCGCCCCGCTACGGCTTGCTCAACTACCTCGTGCGGGCGTACCGCGACGGGGGCATCGACGACGTCCTCCTGATTCCGACCTCGATCGTGTACGACCAGCTCTACGAGGTCGGCGCCCTCGCCGCCGAGGAGCACGGTGCTCAGAAGACACCCGAGAGCCTGAGCTGGCTCGTCGGTTACGCGCGCGCACAAGGCCGCGGCTTCGGCACTGCGCGCGTCAGCTTCGGCGAGCCACTGTCGCTGCGCAAGTCCTTGCGCGAGCTCGATCGCGAGCACGCCGTCGAGCGCATCGCCATCGAGGTCAGCCACCGGATCAACCGGGTGACCCCGATCACGGAGACGGCGCTGGTGGCGCTGGCGCTCCTCGGCGCCGACGATCGCGCCCTCACCCTGGCCGACGTGCGGGCCACGCTCGACCCGTTGCTCGAGCACGTACGCGTCCGCGAGCTGCCCGTGCTCGGCGACCTGGAGATCGCACACGAGGAGGGGGTGCGCCGCGCGCTCGACGCCCTCGCGCGCCACGGCGTCGCGCGCTCATATGCGGGCGGGAGCGAGCCGGTGTGGTCGATCGCCCCCGAGCGCCACATCGAGGCCGCCTTCTACCGAAACTCGATCGTCCACTTCTTCCTCAACCGGGCTATCGCCGAGCTCGTCCTCGTCCACGTCGATGAAGTGGCAGCGCCCGATCCCGTGGCGGAGGGCTGGAGCGAGGCGCTGCGCATCCGCGACCTGCTCAAGTTCGAGTTCTTCTTTGCCCCCACGGCGGAGTTCGAGCGCGAGATGCGGACCGAGCTCGCCCTCCTCGATCCCGATTGGGAGCTGCGGGTGGGCGAGCCCGGCGCGGCCTGGAAGGCGCTCACCGAGACCCGGCTGCGGCTCGCGCCGCTTCTGCTCTCTTCCTTCCTCGAGGCCTATCTCGTCGTGGCCGAGCAGCTCGCGGCGCAAGACCCGGACATGGAGATCGACGAGAACGAGTTCCTCGCGCACTGCCTCGGCGTCGCGCATCAATACCGCCTCCAGCGGCGCATCCACAGCACCGAGTCGATTTCGCGCGAGCTCTTCGCCACGGCGCTGCGCCTGGCCGCGAACCGCCGGCTCGTCGCGGCGGAGGGTGAGGACCTGGCCGCGCGCCGGGCCGCCTTCGCCGACCAGGTGCGCACCCTCGTCGCCCGCCTCCAGCGGATCCACTCGATCTAACCCGATGACGCTCGACGAGCTGCTGGCCGAGATCGAAGCCGGCCCCCAGGGACCGAAGGTCGGCGCCTTCTTCGACTTCGACGGGACGCTGATCGCCGGCTTCTCCGCGGCGGCCTTCTACGAGGATCGGGTCCGCCGCCGCGAGTTCTCCGCCGGCGAGCTCGTGCGCACGTTGCTCGCGGTGACGGAGATGACGGTGCTTGGCACCGATGTCAACAAGCTCATGGGGGTGGCCATCTCGAACTGGGCCGGGCGCTCGGAGGACGAGGTGACGGAAACCTTCGCTCGCCTCTTCCACGACCGGATCGCGGGCATGGTCTATCCCGAGGCCCGCGAGCTCGTCCGGGCCCACCAGCGCGCCGGCCACACGGTGGCGCTGGCGACCTCGGCCACGCGCTACCAGGCGGCGCCGCTGGCGGCGGACCTCGGGGTCGAGAACGTGCTGTGCTCAGAGGTCGAGGTCGTGCAGGGCAACTTCAGCGGCTTCTTCGCCGGCGACGTGCTCTGGGGCCCGGCCAAGGCGCGGGCGGTCAAGAAGCTGGCCCGGAGCACCCGCGTCAACCTGAGCCGCTCGTACGGATACGCGAACGGCGACGAGGACGTGCCCTTCCTCGAGGTCGTCGGCATCCCGCGCCCGCTCAACCCCGCCTCGGGCCTCGAGCGCTTCGCGCGCGAGCAAGGCTGGCCGGTGTCGCGGTTCTCGAGCCGCGGGCGCCCGGGGCTCCGCTCGGCCGTTCGCACCGGGGCCGCCCTGGCCGGCCTTGGAGCCGCGGGCGGGGTCGGGCTCGCCGTCGGCGCGCTCAACCGCAGCCGCCGCCAGGCCGCCAACGTCGCGACGTCGATCGGTCCCGACCTCGCGCTCGCCCTCGCTGGGGTGGAGCTGCGGGTGAGGGGGACGGAGCATTTGTGGTCGGACCGCCCCGCGGTCTTCATCTTCAACCACCAGAGCTCGATCGACGTCGCCGTGATCGGCTCCCTCGTCCGCCACGATCTCACCGGGGTGGCCAAGAAGGAGCTGGCCCGCGACCCGCGCTTCGCGCTCATCGGCTACGTCGTCGATATCGCCTACGTCGACCGTGCCGACCCCGCCCAGGCGCGCGCCGCGCTCGAGCCGGCGGTGGACAAGCTCCGCTCTGGCACCTCGATCGCGATCGCGCCCGAAGGGACGAGGAGCGCGACGCGGCGGCTGGGCAGGTTCAAGAAGGGCGCCTTCCACCTCGCCATGCAGGCGGGCGTGCCCATCGTGCCCATCGTCATCCGCAACGCCGGTGATGTCATGTGGCGGGGCTCGTTCCTGATCCGGCCCGGGACGGTGGACGTGGCCGTGCTGCCACCCATCCCCACCGACGACTGGACGGTGGAGGAGCTCGACAAGCGCATCGGCGACGTGCGCGACCAGTTCATCGCGACGCTCGAGGACTGGGCGTCCTGAATTCACGCGATCGCCCCACTCGCCGCGCGGCCGCCGTGACACACTGGGGCGGCTCCGGCGCTGACGTCCGCTAAAGCATCCGGCGGCTCTTTCCGAACTCTTATCGTGATCGTGTACAACCTGCTTATGCAGTCTGGGTCGAGAGTGCTGCCATGAACACCGTCCTGCTCCGCCGCGTGATGATCGGCTTGACCGTCCTCGGGCTGGCGCTCGCCGCCTACCTCACGTACGTCCACTACTCGGGCGTCGCGCCCGCGTGCACGGCCGGGCAAGCGTGCGTCAAGGTGCAGACCTCGCAGTGGTCGAAGCTCGACGGCGTTCCCGTGGCGCTCATCGGCCTGATCGGCTACGTCTTCATCCTCGCCTCCCTCGTCTTCCGTGACACCGAGGAGACTCGCCTGGCGACGCTCGGACTGACCCTGATCGGCTTCGGCTTCAGCGCCTACCTGACCTACCGCGAGATCTACTCGATCCACGCCATCTGCGAGGAATGCGCGACGAGCGCGGTCTTCCTCACCATCCTGCTCGCAGGCGCCGTCACCCGCTACCTGATCACCCCCGTCGCGCCCGTCGCCGCCGGCGGCACGCCCGTCGCCGCGCCCGGGAAGGCCCGGACGAAACGGGGCGCTTCGTCCGAAGAGCCGGAGAAGGCAGCCGCCTCAGCTACCCTAGGCGCCGATGGCTAGTCGAGCAGAACAGAAGGCACAGGCGCGCGCCCAGCGGGTCGAGTTCGAGCGCAAGCTCGCCGAGGAACAGCGGCGCAAGCAGCGCCTCGCCCGCTTGGGCGGCATCGGTCTCATCGCGGTGATCGTCATCGTGGCCGCGATCGTGATCAGCTCGGGGAACAGCACGCCCAAGCCGGTTGCGCCCAAGAGCGGGGCGTCGAAGACAATCGTCACCCGCGTGAGCGCCCTCCTGACCGGCATCGCCCAGCCGACCAACAACACCCTCGGCAGCCCCACCGCCCCGGTTCAGATCACGGAATACGGCGACCTCGAGTGCTCGGTCTGCGACGCCTTTGCCCTCCCCACGAGCGCTAAGACCTCGGCGGGATCGAGCGGCACCGGCGTCGCGGACCAGATCATCAGCCAGTACGTGCGCACCGGGAAGGCATCGTTCGTCTATCGCTCGCTCGACACGGCCACCAGCGGTGGGGCCACGCCGTCGATGTTCTCGACCCAGCAGGCCGCGGCGCTGGCGGCGGGAGTGCAAGGGAAGGGGTGGGACTACATCGAGATCTTCTACGCCGAGCAGCAGGCGGAGGGCACCCCGTACGTGACGCAGGCCTTCCTCGAGGGCATCGCGCAGCAGATCCCGGGCCTGAACTACAGCAAGTGGCTCTCGGACCTAAGCAGCAACTCGAGCCTCGCGGCCCAGGTTCAGTCGGACGGCACCGCGGCCAGCCAGGCCGGCTACACCGTCACGCCGACGATCGTCGTCAAGGGCCCCAAGGGCCAAGCGCCGGCGATCCAGAGCCTGCCGACGTTCGCGCAGATCCAGCAGGCCATCAAGACCGTCAGCTGAGCCGGGCACCGTGCGGCGCCGGCGCGTCAAACGTCGTCGGGCCGCGCGCTCCGGCGTTCGGGCGCGAACCGGTACCCGATCCCGAAGTGCGTGTGGATGTACTCCCATCCTGGCGCGGCCTCGTCGAGCTTCTTGCGCACGCGACGGACGAAGACGTCGACCGAGCGATCGCGGTAGGCCATCTGGCCGCCCCAAACGAGCGCGTAGAGCTCGGCGCGCGGTACGACGCGGTTGCGTCGCTCGGCGAGGGCCAGCAGCGTCTCGAACTCGCGCACGGTTACCCCTACGGGGCGACCATCGGCGAGTACCCGGCGCTCGGCCGGACGGATCTCGAGGTTGGCGGAGCGCAGCGCGCGCCAGCGCGCCCCGTTCTCGGCAATGCCCATCGACATTGTGCCGGGCAGCGTACGCGCAGACGGGCACGCCAGCCGTGAACGCCCGGTTACCGGTCGCCGCCGAGAGGCCGATCGCGGGCTTCGGTAACGGAATGGCAACGCCTCGGACACGACCTGCTTACGCCGGGGCCCCAGAAGAGGCCGCTCTTTGCGCGTAAAGAACCTGTTACCGGAGCGCTCTCCTGCGACAACGTCCG
>JAXDGF010000134.1:0-10294 GCA_034665165.1 Solirubrobacteraceae bacterium
GAGAGCCACGTCGCCCCCGGCATGATCTCCGCCGACCATCACCACGGCGAGGCCGAGACCGGCATCTACGTCGTGAGCGGGCATCCGGTCTTCGTCTTCCTCGAGGACGACGCCGAGCGCCGGATCGAGACCGGGCCCGGCGACTACGTCTACGTGCCGCCCTACGTCCCCCACCGCGAAGAGAATCCCTCGGCCGAGGAGGAGGCGGTGGTCGTGCTCGCGCGCAGCACCCAGGAGGGGATCGTCGTCAACCTGCCGAGCCTGCGGGCCGCGGTGCCCGAGCTCGACGAGCTCATCGGCCCGCGCTAGGCGCGCAGACGACCGCCAGCCAAAAACAGGGCCGAAGGCCCCCCTAAATCTAGACGCGCTGGACCTGCAGGACGCTGGTGGTCCCCGGCTTGCCGCTCGGCAGCCCCGCGGTGATGGCGACGCGGGCGCCAGGCTTGACCCACCCGAGCTCGACGACGCGCCGGGCGGCTTCGGCGATGAGCTCCTCGGTGACCTCGTGGCGGCGCATCGAGTCGGCCTGCACGCCCCACATGAGGCCGCACCGCCGCACGGTCTCCTTGCCCGGCGAGAGGGCGAGGATGGGGACGTGCGGACGGTGCGCGGAGATCAGGCGCGCCGAGCGCCCGGACAGGGTGGGGACCACGATGGCGGCGAGGTGGAGGTCGCGAGCGGCGGCGCACGCGTTGAAGGCGATCGTGTAGGCGGGGTCGCGCGCGTCGCGGCGCACGCGCTCCTCGTTCCACTGGCGGTAAGGCAGCTCGCGCTCGGTGCGCACGGCGACGGCGGCCATCATCGCCACCGCTTCGATGGGATACGCGCCGACGGCGGTCTCGGCCGAGAGCATGACGGCGTCGGTTCCGTCGAAGATCGCATTCGCCACGTCGGTGACCTCGGCTCGGGTCGGGCGCGGAGAGGTGACCATCGATTCGAGCATCTGGGTGGCGGTGATCGACGGGCGCGCGAGTCGACCCGCCAGGCGGAGCATGCGCTTCTGCACGAGCGGGACGTCTTCGATCGGAAGCTCGATGCCGAGGTCGCCGCGCGCGACCATGACGCAGTCCGCCGCGTGGATGATCTCCTCGGCCGCATCCACCGCCTGCGGCTTCTCGACCTTGGCGATCAGAGGCAGGCGCGTGTGGCGGCGAACCGAGGTCACGTCCTCGGCCGTGCGCACGAACGAGAGGGCGACGAGGTCGACGCCGATCGACTCGCCGAAGCGGAGCATGTCGAGATCCTCCTCGGGCACAGCGACGAGGCCGCGGGTCGAGCCGGGGATGTTGATCCCCTGGCGGGAGGCGACCGAGCCGCCGATCTCGACCGCGGTCTCGATCTCGCCGCTGCCGTCGCGAACGCGCTGGACGCGGAGGCGGATGGCGCCGTCGGCGAGGTAGACGACGTCCTCGGGCGAGACGGCGTCAGCGAGCCCGGGCCACGACACCGACATCCGCCCCGCGTCGCCCACCTCGGTCGATCCGGCCACGAGGACGAGCTGCTCGCCGGGCTTGAGCTCGGCGATGTCGTCGACAAGGGCGCCGATGCGGAGCTTCGGTCCGGGCAGGTCCTGGAGGATCGCGACCTGGCGCCCCACCTTCGCCGCCGCCGCGCGCACGCGCTCGGCATTCTCCTTGTGGAGCTCGAGGTTCCCGTGGGAGAAGTTGAGGCGGGCGACGTCCATGCCCGCCTCGACCATGCGCACGAGCGTGTCAGGGTCCCGCGAGGCGGGGCCGATGGTGGCGACGATCTTGGTGCGGCGCATCACTCGCTCAAGCTACAGCGTCAGCGGTCCGGCGCCCGCTCAAGCGACGAACTCGCCGTCGCGGACGATCGTCTCGCCGTCGGCGCTGAGCTCGCCTCCGGGACGCAGATCGCAGATCAGGTCCCAATGCAAGGCGGAGACGTTGACCCCACCCGTCTCGGGATACGAGCGCCCGAGGGCGAGGTGGACGGTCCCGGCGATCTTCTCGTCGAGCAGGGTCGAGCCGGTGGCGCGGTCGATGCCGCGGTTGGTCCCGATTCCGAGCTCGCCGAGGACGCGGGCGCCGGGATCGGTCGCGAGCGCCTGCTCCAGGTATTCGCCCCCGTGCTCGGCGTGCGCGGCGACCACCTCGCCGGCGCGGAAGGTGAGCTCGACGCCTGAGACCTCGACGCCCCGCGGGTTCGACGGGACGGTGAAGCGGATCGTGCCCTCGGCCGAGTCCTCGTGCGGCCCGGTGAAGACCTCGCCACTCGGCATGTTGCGCCGGCCGTCGGAGTTGATCCAGGTGCGGCCCTCGACGCGCAGGCGCAGATCGGTGCCGTCCGCCTCGATCCTGATCTCCTCCGCGGCCGCGAGGCGCTCGACGAGCCGGGCCTGGCTCATGCTGAGCTCGCGCCACGCGTCGGTGGGGTACGGGCGGTCGAGAAAGAGCGCGCGGGCGATGAAGGCCTCGTAGTCGGAATCGCTCACCCCCGCCTGCTGGGCGAGCGCCGAGGTTGGCCACAAGCTCACGCACCATCGCCGCGCGAGCCGTGCCTCCTGGACCGGACGGCGGGCGCGCCCGGCCCGGGCCAGGCGCGCCGGATCGATGCCCGCGAGCTCGCGGACATTGGCCGGAGCGTCGATGCGGAGCGAGGCGTCGACGGACTGCGCCTCGACGAGCTCGACGGGCGCGAAGCCGTCGAGCTGCGCGTCGCTCGCGAGCTCGTAGAAGTTGCGCCCGAGCCCGCTCGGGGTGAGCCTGAGCACGGGCCAGGCCCCGCGCTTGAGCACGGCGCGGTGTAGGGCGGCGACGAGCGGGACGGCGAGCGTGGTCGTGCTGAGGAGGATCTGGTCGCCTTCGGCCGGCTCGAGGCACCAGTCGCACAGGAGCGCGGCGAAGGCGTCGGCGTCGATCACGGCGCCTGGAGCTCGGGAAAGTGCTCGGCCAGGTGCTCGCGGAGCGTGTCGCGCACGAAGCGGCGCTCGTCGGCCGACGCGATCCGGAAGCGCGCGAGCAGGTCCTTCTGGCGCGTGGTCGCGACCCCGGCGACCTCCCACTCCACGGCCAGGCGCTCGAACAGGAACTCGACCGCCCGTTGCCAGGCGTCCTCGCGGTCCAGCGGGCTGCCCGCGAGCACGGCGGCGTACTCGCGGCGGGTCGCGGGCGTCATCGCGCCGCGCAGCTTCAGCACCGAGCCCTCGGCGTCGCGGTACTCGCTCGTGGGCGCGGTGAGCTTCTCGCGCTGGCGGTGGCGCTTGCCCACGGCGGCTACTCCGAGGCGGCGCGCTCGAGCTGGGCGCGGATGTCGCCTCGCACCGGGTGCGTGTGGCCGGGCCAGACGACGGAGGGGTCGAGCTGGGCGAGCTTGCGGATGGAGGCGCGGGCGTGGTCGGTGTCGAGATTGTAGGCGGGGTGCGGTACGCGAGGGCGGCTGGGAAGGCCCGTCTCGACGTCGAGCGTGTAGATGCAGTCCGAGCACAGCACGACGCGATCTGAGGCGCGGAACAGGCCGATCAGGCCGGGCGCGTGCCCCGGGAGGTGGACGACCTCGAACCCGGCGACGTCGTCGCTCTCCTGCACCGTGCCCGCGATCGGTACCGCCCCGCCATCCCAGTGCGCAAAGAGCTTGGGCATGACCAGGCGCGCGGGCCCGCGCAGCTTGGCGAGATCCCAGTAATCGCGGAAGAGGGCGGGCGACTCCGCCGCGGCGCGCTCGGCCGGATGGCAGTAGACGGGCGCGCCGAGACCGGGCGCACTGCCCCGGTGATCGGCGTCGGCGTGGCCGAGGACCACCCGCTTGATCCCGCCGAGCCCCCGGGCGGCCTCGACCACCGCGCCGGTCATCCCCTGGATGCCGGCGTCGAAGACGGTCACGCCCCCGTCATCCGCGAGCAGGTAGACGTTCATGATCTTCGAGGGGAAGCCGCCGCGCACGAGCCAGAGGCCGTCGGCGATGGGCTGGGGGGTACGGGCGGAGGTCATACGAACACGGGGGGCGAGTGTAGGTGCATCGGCTGGCGCCGACTGCATTGGGAGTTCGGTCGAGGGTCCGCGCTCGTGGCGGTCTTGGTGCCGAACTCCCGGTCCTTCGGTCCCCTCCCGAATATGGTTCCCCGCGATGCCGAGGCAACGCGAGCTCGGGCGCGGCGAGCGCGTCCTGCCCGGACTGTGGCGGCTGCGGCTGCCGCTCCCCTGGCCTGGCGTCCCGCACTGCAACGCATGGGCCCTGGCCGCCGGCTCGGGCGTCGTCCTCGTCGACACCGGGGCTCACGAGCCGGGTTCGCTCGCCCAGCTCGAGCTCGCCATGCACCAGGTCCGCCTCGCGCTCGAGCAGGTGCGCCTGGTCGTGTGCACCCACGCTCACGCCGACCACTACGGCCAAGCCGCGCCCATTGTCGAGCTCGCCGGGTGCGAGCTGTGGCTGCACCCGAATCATGAGCACGCGACGCGGCCGCTCCGCGACCCTGAGTCCGCCCTCGCTCAGCGGATCGAGATCGCGCGCCAGAGCGGCGTGCCCGAGGCGGCGCTCGCGCTCTACGCCGAGCGCGCCAAGGAGGTTCCGTCGTGGTTCGCCGGCTGGCGCGAGCCCGACCGGGATCTCGTAGCCGGGGTCGAGATCGAGACCGACCTCGGAACATGGACCGTCCACGAGACCCCGGGCCACGCACCCTCGCACGTGTGCCTGTTCCAGCCCGAGCGGCGCGTGCTCATCTCGGGCGACCATCTCCTCGGCCGGGTCTCCCTTTACTACGACTACGGGTGGTCGCCCGATCCCGTGGGCGAGTTCCTGCGCTCGCTGGAGGTCGTCGAGGCCCTCGATGCCCGCCTGTGCGTGGCGGGTCATGGACGGCCCTTCACCGACGTGGGCGCTCACATCGAGGCCAATCGCAAGCTTGTGCGCGAGCGCGTGGACGCGGTGGTGGCGGCGCTCGGCGGCCAGCCGCAGACCGTGGTGGAGATCGCCCCCGCGCTCTACGGCGAGCCGCTCACTCAGGTGAACGCAGCGTGGCGACTGTCCGAGACCCTGTGTTATGTGCGCCATCTCGAGGTCGAGGGGCGCGTGCAGCGCGAGCGCGACGAGGGTCCGGAGCGCTGGCGACTGGCGTGAGCCCGTCAGCGCTTGGGGGCCGGGCGGACCCGGAGTATGACCACGTCGTTGACGCCGACCCGGGCCTGGATCATCGGCGCCGTGCTCGTCCACGACCGGTGGCGCCACAGGTCGCGGACGGCGTAGCGCTGGTGCCCGAGGCCCGCGCGGGAAGCGCGCAGCGCCAGCGTCGACGGGCGCGCGCCGGCGTTGAGGAAGAGGATCGCGTGCGAGCCGTCAGCGAGCGTGCGGAGCCAGATCTGGTGCCCGGCGCGATCGGCGATTCTCCTCCCCTGGAGGCCCGCCTTGTCCTGGTCGATCGCGATCACCTCACGATTGGTGAGGATCGCGATGGTGGACGCCGACATGGTGCGGACATCGCCGCCGGCGAGCAAGGGCGCGGCCATCATGCTCCAGAGCGAGAACTGCGAGCGCTCCTCGGGCACGGTGAGCTTCCCGGTGCCGGTCAGGAGGAGGTCGGGGTCGTTCCAGGCCCCGGGCTGGGCGTACCGATAGAGCGTCGCGTTGACATCGACGATCTTCAGCACCGCCGCCCACCACTGGCCCGTGGCGGCGCCATAGGCGGTGTAGTCGTTGGTCGTCCGCCACAGGCTGGCAAGACCCGGGCCCCACAGCCACGGACGCTCGAAGCCGTTGTCGGACACGCTCATGACGATCGGCCGCCCGGCCGCCGCGATCGCCTGCTCCATCGCCGCGTAGGCGGGCTGGGCCGGGGCGAAGTTGGTGTAGCAGTAATCAACCTTGAGAAAGTCGATGTTCCACGACGCGACGGTGGCCGCGTCCTGCGCGAAGTGCGACAGCGACCCTGGCCGCAGCTGGCACGTCTGCCAGCCGGCCGAGATGTAGAGACCGAGCTTCAGTCCCAGGGAGTGGACGTAGGAGGCGACGGAAGCGATCCCGTCCGGGAAGCTCTGCGGGTCGGCCTGGAGGGCGCCGTCGGCGTCCCGCTGCGGCGCCATCCAGCAGTCGTCGATGTTGACGTAGCGATAGCCGTCGCCGGCCATTCCCGAGGAGATGAGCGCCCCCGCGCTCTGCTCGACGAGCCGCTCGTCGGCGCTACAGCCGAAGGTGTACCACGGGTTCCAGCCCATGGGCGGGGTGGGCGCGAGCGCCACCACGGACGCAGTGATGGCTGATGGGGGAGTCGGATAGGGGACGGCGCTCGCGCCGCCGGACCCGCTTGCGGCGGAGGCGGTGACGGCGAGGGTGAACGCGGCTGCGAGGGCCGGCAGCGCGAGCGCCCTCCGCCTCGTATTGACGTTTCGTGATCGACCGGTCAAACGACGCCCCTCCAACATCAGCTCGCTGCCACTAGCGAAATGGTGATCCGGCCAAGGGCCGGGAGGGTAGCCGTCCGCGCGGCGGTGGGCAAACCTTGCCACGCTTGTGTCAAGGTTGGTATGGTGTGCGAGCGGTGCACCTCGACGAGATCATCGCGGGGAAGGACGAGCCGGTGTTCTCGTTCGAGTTCTTCCCGCCCAAGACCGACGAGGGGGAACGCAACCTCCGGGCCGCGCTCGCGACCCTCGTCCCGCTCGCGCCCGACTTCGTCTCGGTCACCTACGGCGCCGGGGGATCGACCCGCGGACGCACGGTCGAGCTGACCAAGTGGATCAAGCAGGACCTCGGGATCGAGGCCATCGCCCACCTCAGCTGCGTCGGCGCCACGCGCGAGGAGCTGTCCGGCATCCTCGACGGGCTCGAGGAGGCCGGGATCGACAACGTGCTCGCCCTCCGCGGGGACCCGCCGCGCGGCGAGACGGACTGGACCCCCCACCCCGGTGGCCTGCGCTACTCGACCGAGCTGGCCGCCCTGATCTCGGCCCGGTACGCCTTCTGCGTCGGCGCCGCCTGCTTCCCCGAGGTTCATCCCGAGGCCAAGGATCTCGCCCACGACCTGCGCTTCCTGCGCGAGAAGGTGGCGGCCGGGGCGTCGTTCGCCATCACCCAGCTCTTCTTCGACAACGAGCTCTATTTCCAGTTTGTGGCCGAGGCGCGCGCGGCCGGGATCGAGATCCCGATCATCCCGGGGATCATGCCCATCACCGACGTGGGGCAGATCAAGACGATCACCGGCATGTGCAAGGCGTCGATCCCGAGCGTGCTGCTGGACCAGCTCGAGCTACGGGCGGGGGACCCAGACGCGGTCCTCCAGCTCGGCGTCGCCTACGCCACCTTGCAGTGCGCCGAGCTCCTCGCCCGCGGGGCCCCAGGCATCCAGTTCTTCACCCTCAACCGCTCCTCGGCGACGCGCGCGATCCTCGCCGCCCTCAAGCTCCTGCGCCCGTGGGCGGGGCGCCTGGCCGCCGGGGCGGCGGCCGCGGGCGAGGCCTAGCTACGAGGGACACTCGCTACGCGGGGTTCGTCACCCGAGCTACGCGGGGTTCGTCACCTGGGCGACGAAGAGGATCGCCCCCGTGGCGTCGTCGCGCAGGAAGGCGAGGAACGGGTGGTCGAGCTTGAGCGTCGTTTGCGGGCCGCCGGGCAGCGCCGTCGGCACGAGGGCGATGCCGGTGGCCGCCGCCGCGACGGTTCCCTGCTCGTCGACCTTGAGGTCGGCAGCGTGCTCGACGGCCGCGATCTTCAGCTGCGTCGGCGCCGTGATGGCCGAGAAGTTGGCCGCGTCCGTGAAGGCGACGGGCATCCCCAGCTGCGACAAGACCCCGTTGAGCGCCGTGTCGAACTTGAGCTCGAAGCGTGGCATGTGGAGGTCGATCCGCCGCGGCGCCAGCGCTCGTTCGATGTGGGCGAGCCTGGTCGCGGTCAGGCCGTGCTCGAAGGTGCCGAGCGTCCCCGGGGCAGGCATGACCACGAGCATTGACAGGCTCGAGTTCAGATACGGGAGGTCGATGGCGCGGTAGCCGGGACGCCGGCCATACGGGAACTCGGCCGGGTCCTGGGTCATGAACGGCACCTGCACGGCTGGGCCCGCCGCCGGGTAGAACGAGCCCGGCCCCGTTCGCGCCGGCGTGAACGGGCTGGCCCAATGGGCGGCGACGAAGATGGCGTTGGCGAGCACGGCCGCGGTCTGGCGCGTGATCGTGCCGGCCGGGAAGAGGTTCGCGATCAGGTTCTGGGTGCGCGTCGCCACCCAGGCGTTGATGGCCTGGCGCGCCGTCTCGGGGGCGGTGGCGAAGTCAACGAGCTGGGGTGGCGCGCCGAAGAGCGTGGCCAGGGCCTGGGTGAACGGCTGCTTCAGCGTCAGGCCCGACTGCACCCAGAGGCCGTTGGCGAGGTCGACGCGCGGCGCGTTCGGCCCCGTCGAGGCGCGGGTCAAGCGGGCGTCGAGCGCGGCCAGTCCCGCCGCCACCGCCCCAGGGTTGGTGGTATGGAGCACGTGATCGATCTCGCGCGCGGTCGAGCCCCGCGCGCCCTCGCCGACCATCGACAGCGCGGTCTCGATGCTGTAGGGGGAGAACACGACGTTGTGGCCGGGGTGAGCGAGGCGGTGGAGCAGGGCCAGCGCCAGGCCTTGGCCGGCGTGCACGGCCGCGGGGATGGCCGTTGCGGTGCGCGCGGACGCCGGCGGGGACCCCGGCGCGGGCTCGCTTGCGGCGGACGCGCAGCCGGCGAGCGTGGCGACGATCGTGGCCAGGGCGGCGGTTCGGCGGCGGCGGCGCGGGCGCGGCGGGATCATTCGGGTGGGATCACGTCGAGCGCGTGGGCGAGCTGGGGCCGGCCGTCGACCTCGTAGCGCACGTCGATCTCGTCGTTCTGCTTGTAGGTGCCGATCCCCCAGATCCCGAGGAACCATCTCCCGGCTCCGATCTTCGAGCGCTTGAGCTCGCGCGAGAAGAGCAGCTCGCCGCTGGAGACGCGGTAGTCGCCGCCGAGCTCCTGCTTGACCCCGTTGACGTAGACCTCGAACGGCGGCCGGACGCCGGCCGGGAGCTTGACGCGCCAATGCTGCACTCGCGGCATTATCGTGGCGCTGGGTCGGACGCGACCCGCGAGAGGACGGTCTCGTCGGCCCGCGCCCCGTCCGGCGCACGGGCGCGAGCACGGAGCACGCCCTCGCGGGTGAAGCCGGCCGCGAGGGCGGTCTTGACTGCCGGCTCGTTCTCGGGCGCGGTCAGGAGCTGGACGCGCACGAGACCGCACGCGTCCAGCAGCCACGCCGCTGCGAGTGCGAGCGCGCGGCCTCCGAGCCCCCGTCCGCGGGCATCCGGCGCAACCCAAAACGCGAGGTCGGCATGGGCGTGCTCCCAGTCGAAGCGCTCGGCGCGGATCTGTCCGCGGCAGTCGTCGGACCCGGACTCGAGGATGGTCAAGGTGACGGCGACGCCTGCCTCGCGCAGCCCGGTCGCTTCGTCCATCGCGCGTCCGAGCTGGGCCCCGCTCGGCGCCCGCGCGAGGCCGAGGGCACGCGCGAGCTGTGGGTCCTCCTGGTGGGCGATGAGCACTTCGGGAATGTCCTGCTCGCCCGCGAGCCGAATCCCCACGAGGCCGTCGGACAGCGGGTCGGTCAAGTCCGGGATGGCAGGCATGTCGCCCGCCCACCGTACCCTTTCGCTGCATGGACGTTATCGCCGCCTCCCTCGACCGCCGTGGCGCTCGTCCCGGGGCCGAGCCCATCCCCTACCGAATCCGCCGCTCCGAGCGCGCGCGCCGCGTCCGGGTCACCGTCGATCCGGCCCGCGGCGTCGAGGTCGTGCTCCCGACCCGAGCCCCCGAGCGCGAGGCGGCCACCGCCGTGCGCGAGCTTCGCCCCTGGATCGAGCGGCGCTTCGCCGAGCTCGACCGAGCGCGCCAGGCCATCGCCGACCGGGGCGCGACCGTGCCGTACCTCGGCCACGCCTTGCATCTCGTCCCTGAGCGCGCGCGAACACGCGTCCACCGCCGCGGCGACGAGCTCCTCGTTCCTGCCGGCGAGCACCGCCCCGCCCTCGAGCGGTGGTACCGGCGAGCCGCCCGCACCGAGATCGCCCCCCGCTTGGACCACGCCACCACTCAAACCGGCACCCCCTATACGACCCTCACCATCCGCGGCCAGAAAACCCGCTGGGCCAGCTGCTCCCGCACCGGAGCCATGAGCTTCAACTGGCGCCTCCTCCTCGCCCCCGAGCCCATCCTCGAATACGTGGTCTGGCACGAGGTCTGTCACCTCGAGATCATGGACCACTCGCCTCGGTTCTGGGCGCTGCTGGGGCGCTGGTGTCCGGAGTACCGGGAGCACGCGCGGTGGCTGCGAAGGAATGGCGGGACGCTGGTGCTCTAG
>JAXDGF010000135.1:0-22381 GCA_034665165.1 Solirubrobacteraceae bacterium
CGCCACGCTGACCGCGACGGCGATCGAGCTGACCGCGATCGTGCCGCTGTCGGTCGCCGTGATCGTCACGTTGCCGGTCGGGCCGGCCGTGAGGCTGGGATCGGTCGTGGCGACGACGACGTTCGCGACGTAGGCGGCGACCGTGTCGGCCACGGTGTTGTGTGCCAGCGAGAGACCGATGGCGATCGCCACCGCGGTCTCGCCCGAGAGGTTGGCGGCGACCGCGCCGGCCCGGGCGTCGGCGGTGATGTCCCCGGTCGCCGAAGCGCTGACCGTGATGTCGCCGCCCGTGGTGGAGACGCTGATCGGCGTCGTGTCCAGGGTGCCGTCGGAGCGCGAGCCGTCGATGTAGGCCTCGACCTGGGTGGCGATCTTGTTGTCGGTCCAGAGGCCACCGGCGGCGGCGCCGAGGCCGCTCCCGGTGCCGGCCGAGACGGCGACCGCCATCGCCTCGACGACGGCGTCGATCGTCGAACTGTCCGCCGCCGTGACGGTGATCCCGGTCGGGGCGGTGATGCTCGTGTGCTTGGCGTACGCATTGACCTGCGACGGGTCGGCGCCGTGGTACTCGGTCCAGCCGATCAGGTTGCGGGCGAGTGAGAAGCCGATCGCGATCGCCACCGAGGTCCCGTCGCCGACCGCCGCCGCGATGGCGAGCGCCTGGACGGTGGCGTGGATCTCGGAGGTGTCCTGCGTGGTGATCGAGACCGAGCCCTGGCCGGCCGCCGTGCCGGTCGCGGTGAGCGCGCTGTCGAGCGCATAGGCGTTGGCGGTGCCGAGGATCTTGTTGAGCGCTGTCGCGCCGCCTCCGGAGAAGCCCATCGCGCTCCCGCTCGCGCTCACCGCTACCGCGATCGCCGAGGCGGTCGAGGTCGCCTCGATGGTGGCGCCCTCGTCGGCCGAGATCGTGATGCTGCCGGTCGTGGCGGTGACATCGGCGACGCCCGAGATGAACGCGGACTGCTGGTCGTCGATCTCGTTGCGCGAGATCGAGATACCAACGGTGACCGAGGTGCCCTTCTCGTTGAAGCCGTCGGCGATCGACAGCGCCGCTGCCGTCACCTTGGAGAGGACGTCGGAGGTGTTGCTCGACGTGACGCTGACGCTCCCGGCATCGGCGGTCAGGGAGGCGGCGCTCGAGTCGGAAGCTTCGACGTGGGTGGCGATCTTGTTCATCGACACGACCACGTCGACGGCGATCTTCGTCCCCGCGCTCTTGCCCGGGATCACCTCGAAGGCACGGGACGCGGTGACGACGTTGGCGTTGATCTCCGCCGTCGAGGCAGCGGTGACCTGCACCGACTCGCCTTCGAGCGTCGACCCGCTGACGATCGCGCTGGTGGCGACGGGCTTCTCCGACCCGATCGAGGTCCCGGCGATCGCGTCGGCCAGGTTGAAGAGAATGTTCTGCGCGTTGTAGCCGACCGAGTTGAAGGCCAGCGTCGCGCCGATCGCGTCGCCGCCCGAGGTCGCCTCGCTCTCGACCGCCGCTTCGATTCCGGCTGCATCGGTGGCGCTGACGAGGATCGCGCCGTCGGCGGTTGCGCCGGCGTTGGTGATCGTCGCGGTGGCCCCGGCCAGGACCGCGTTGGTGACGATCACGAAGTTGAAGGCCGCCGAGGTTCCCTCCTTGAAGGGACTCGAGCCCTCGACCTCGACCTTGCTCTTGTCCTCGGCGCGGATCGTCGCGCTCTCGGTCGCCTGGACGGTGAGCTCGCCGCCGGAGTGGACGGTCGTCTGGTCGGCGATCGAGGCGGTGGCGCCGCCGCGGACGTCGTTGAGAGCGGCCAGCCCGCCGACGCCGGTCGCGTTCGACTGCGAGAGGTTCGGGAAGTACTGCGTCAGCGTGTCCAGGACGCTGGTGGAGACCTTGCCCCAGTTGGCGTTGGCGGCGTAGTTCTGGGCGGTCTCGGAGAGGTCGAGGCCCGGTCCCGTGGTGACGCTGGGGCCGGTGTAGGCGTAGACGTCGCCGGAGTCCGTGCGAACCAGCTCGCCGTTCTGGACCTTCTGGAGCCCCGAGTGGCTCGTGTACTGGTAGTCGGTCTGAACGCCCTTGATGTAGTCGAGCAACATCGTGCCGGCGAGGTTGCTCTTCGTCTTCGCGCTCGTCTCGACCTCGATGTTGGCCTCGACCTCGGCGGTGTCGGAGGCGGTCACCGACAGGCCGCCCGCGCCGGCGGAGACGTCGTGCGCGAGGTTCTGCAGCAGGAGCCAGCTTGCGTTGGTGGCGTAGTGCTGCGTCGTGTCGCTGAGGAAGCCGGCCGGGGGTCCGCGGACGGCGTTCCCGACGTACTCGTAGGTCAGGGTCGGGCTCACGTCGACGCGGTCGCCCGGGGCCAGGACGTCGGGCGTACTGGCCGGGGTGTAGTCGTTCTGCGTGCCGTAGTCGATCAGCGCCTGCGTCTTGATGCTGACCATGTTGCTCGAGATCGCCAGCCCGAGGCTGAAGGTGGCACCGCCCGAGAAGCCGACCGACTCGGCGGTCGCCTTGTTGGACAGGTCGGAGTGGATCGCCGCCTCGTTGATCGCCGCGACGTCGATTGCACCGCCGGTCGACTTGGCGTGCGAGGCGGTGATCGTCGCCACGACCGACGAGGGGTTCTCGTTGGCGAGCACCGGCGCCCCGATCAGCGGGTCGATCAGGTTGAACAGCAGGTTGGCCTCGTTCCAGCCGATCGAGTTGAAGGCGAGCGTCAGCGCCACCGCGTTGCCGGCCGACGAAGCCGAGTTGTCGTTGGTGGCGTCGATCTGGGAGACGTCCTCCGCCTCCACGGTGATGTTGCCGTTCGTGTCGACACTGCTGGCGTCGATCCGCGCGTTCGCCTTGGAGAGCACGACGTTGGTGGCGATCACGGCGTTGACGGCAAGCGAGGCGCCCTTGTCGGCGTCGAACGAGCTGCCGCCGCTGGAGGAGATGCTCGAGTCGACGAGCGCTCGGATGAACGCCTCGTCCTTGGCGCTGATCGAGACGCTGGCGGCCGACACGGTGGTGTCGAGCACGTACGCCTCGACGTCGCTGCGGACATCGTTGAGGACGACGATGCCACCCGCCGCGGTCGAGTCCGAGCCGGTCACGTTGAGGCCCTGCGGGACGATCTGGGTCCCGCTGGCGGGCTTCCAGAATCGCAGATCGGTGTAGTCCTGGGTGCCGAGGTCGAGCGGTGCCGGCGTCGTCGGGCCCATGTACTCGTAGACGGAGCCCGGCGTCCCGCCCTTGGCCGTCCACAGCGACGTATCGGTGTAGTCCTGGGCGTCCAGGTCGACGTTCGACGCCGCCGTGCCCGTGTACTGGTAGACGCTGTCGGGCGTGCCGCCGATCGGTGTCCAGTTGGCGGCGGTGTAGTCCTGCGCGCCGAGGTCGTAGAGACCGCTCGCACCGGTCCACTGGTAGACCTGGCCGACGACGCCACCGCCCGTGTAACCGGTGTCGACGGTGACGTTGTCGCCCTTGAGCAGCAGGCGCTTGCCGGAGCTCGAGGTGAGCCGGGAGGTGCCGAAGTCGCTCGCCAGCGCGACGATGTCACTCGGGGCGAGAGCCGAGACGACCTGGTCGGACGTGTACTTCGGCGTGGCGTAGCCGTCGGCGATCCGCACCGTCTGGCCGAAGGAGATGTTCTGCACGCCCGAGTCGGTGGCGAAGTCGGCGGGCACGAAGTTGTCGATCTCGCTCTGGATCACGGACGCACCGCCGTCGTTGGTGGTGATCGAGGAGGACACGAGCTTGGCGTTGGTGAAGATGCCCGCGCTGTCCTGAGCGTCGATCGCCACCCCTCCGTCCGCCGTGAGCTCGCTGCTCACCGCGTCGGCCTGGGCGGTGCTGTTGACCTTGTTGGACGCGATCACGGCACCGACGCTCTCGCCCTTGGCCCCGTACAGCGCCGATGCGGTGGAGGTGGCGGCGTTGCTGACCGTCGAGTTGATCTGCGCCAGGTTGTCGGCCGAGATCTCGATATCGGCGCCGTCGATCGTCGCGTGGTCGACGTGCGCGAGCGTGCTGGCGGGCTGCGCGCCGTTGAACGCGGTAGAGATCAGCGGGTCGCCGACGAGCGCGTCGACCGCGTTGAACAGCAGGTTCGACGGCTTCCACCCGATCGAGTTGAACGCGAGCATCAGGCCGATCGCGTTGCCGGCGGAGGAGAACGAGCTGAGCAGCGTCGCGTCGATGCGCGAGGTGTCCTCGCCCGCGACACTGACCGCGCCGGTCGGGGTGGTGCCGTCGGGCCCGTGCACGCTGCTGTTCGTCAGCGCGGCCTCGGCGCTCGAGAGCACGAGGTTGGTCACCGCCTGGCCGCCGGCCGAGAGGACCGTGCCCTTGCCGAACGCGCTCCCGCCGTCGGCGTGGACGTTGTCCTCGGCCTCGGCGGCGATCGTCGTGTCTTCGCGCGCTGCGATCGCCACCGACGCGGCCTTCACCGTGGCGTTGTCGATGTACGCCTGCGCGCTGCCGCGGGCATCGTTGAGGACGAACACGATCCCCACCGCCTGCGCGTCGGAGTCGGTCAGGTTGCCGAAGTTGGGGAACAGCGAGGTCGGGTCGGCGCTGGCGCCGCCGGCGAGCAAGGTCCAGAGCCCGGCGTTGGTGAAGTCGGTCGTGCCGAGGTCGACCGGCCCGGGGGTTCCGACGTACTTGTAGATCGCGCCGGCCAGGCTGCGCACACGGTCGCCGCTCTGGAGCGTCTGGGTTCCCGACTTCGTCGTGTACTGGTAGTCGCTGGGGATCAGCGCCTGGAGGATCGTCTTGACGGCGTCCAGGTTGTTCTGGGTGACCGAGGAGACCTCGAGCTTCGTGGAGGACTCGACCTCGGCGCTGTTCTTCGCCGTGACCGAAAGCGCCCCGCCGGCGGTGACGTCGCTGAGGCTGGCGTTCTCGATGTAGGCCTGCGCGGTCGCGCTCGCCTTGTTGGCCGCGAGGATGCCGCCCGCCGCCGAGCCCTCGACGCCGAACTTGGCGCCGATCGCGAACGTGTTGATCGCATTTGAGGCCTGTTCGTTGGCGGCCTCGGCGGTGACCTTGGCCTCGTTCTCGGCGTTCAGGGTGAGGTCGCCGGTGGCCGTGACGGGTGTGTCGAGCAGATAGGCGCGGGCGGCGGCGGGGTTCTCGTGGGTGAGATAGGAGCTGCCGAGCAGCGCGTCGATCGCCTGGAAGAGGACGTTGTCGGCCTGCCAGCCGACCGTGTTGAAGGCGATGATCGCGCCGATCGACTTGTGGGCCTCGGCCTTGGATTCGGCGGTGGCGTCGATCGTGGCCGAGTTCGTCGCCTCGAGGTCGACGGCGGCGCCGTGGATGCTGCCGCCCGACCCGAACGCGTCGGCCTCGGACTGGACCTGGTTGGTGACCATGACCCCACCGATCGAGCTCGACTCGGTGGCGCCGGTCTCGACCTCGCTGCCGTCCTTGGCGGCGATCGCCGCCGACTCGTTCGCGGTGAGCGACACATCGCCGGTGGCGGTGAGTGCGATGCCGGACAGGTAGCTCTGGGCGTCGCCCTGAACATCGTTGCGGTCGACCAACCCGTAGAAGGTCTTGGCCGTGCCGGCGTCGAGCTTGAACGCCTTGAGCGCGGCGTTGATCACCGACTGCGGGACGATGTTCGTGTCGTTCAGCGGCTTCCAGAAGTTGAGGTCGGTGTAGTCGACGGTGCCGAGATCGAGCGGAGCGGTCGTGCCCATGTACTGGTAGACCCCGCCCTGGGTTCCGCTGCCGGCGAAGTCGTCGGCGACGCGGACGCGGTCGCCGAAGTTGAGCGTCTGGGTGCCCGAGTTCGACGTGTACTGGTACGCGTGCAGGATCGAGTTGACGAGCGAGCTGAGTAGGCCGACGCCGAGGTCGTTGACGGACTTCGTCGAGGTCCCGACGTGGCTGTCGGCCTCGATGCTCGGCGCGTCGGTGGCCGACAGCGCGACGTTCCCGCCGGCGCCGGCTGTCCGCACGCCGGCGTTTGGGTTCGTGTTGTTGATGAACGCCTCGGTGTCGGTGGCCACCTTGTTGCTGGCCAGCACGGCCGCGGCCGTCATGTCGGATGCGCCGTAGAGCGCCGCCGCGTAGGACGTCGCGTCGTTGCCGACGGTCGCCTTGAGCTCGGCCTTGGTGTCGGCGCTCAGTGTCAGGTCACCGGCTGCCGTGATCGTCGCGTCCTGGATGTAAGCGCGGGCCTGCGCGACCTGCTCGGTGCCGAACGCCGAGGTGACGAGCTGCCAGCTGGCCGAGGTGGCGTACTGCTGGGCCGTGTTCGACAGGTTCGGCGAGGTGATCGTCGGACCGAGGTACCGGTAGACGTTGCCGTCGGGGGCCTTGACCCGGTCGTCGGGGTTGAGCGTCGCGGGCGCGTCGGTCGACTGGTAATCGAACGAGGTCGCGTCGAGGCCGATCAGCGCGTCGAGCGCGTTGAACAGCAGGTTGGAGGCCTGCCACCCGATCGTGTTGAACGCGATCAGCACGCCGACCGACTTGCCGGCGGACGTCGTCGCGCTCTCGGTGTCCGCGCTGATCGCCGACTCGTTGGCGGCGTCGAGGGCGATCTTCCCGGCGGCGGTCGTCGTCACCGTCGACCCCTTGATGTCGGCGTTCGCGCTCGAGAGCACGACGTTGGTGGAGATCACGCCGTCGATCGCGTTGGAGTCGCCCTTGCCGTTGAACGAGCTCCCGCCCGACGAGGTCGCCGACGAATCGGCCGTCGCGTCGATCGTCGCCTTCTCGCCGGCGCTCAGGTCCACCCCACCGGCCACGGTCACCGTGGCGCCGTTGATCTCGGCCAGGACGGTGCTCCGCACGTCGTTCATCACCACGAGGCCGCCGACCGCGGTCGAGTCCGACGTGCCGGGGGCGAAGTTGTTGCCCTGCGGGATCAGCTGGGTGGCGGGGACTGGCTTCCACCAGCCGAGGTCGGTGTACGGGTGGTCCGGGTTGCTGAGGTCGACGGTCACGCCTGCCGGCGCGTCCGGGCCCATCCACTCGTAGATGCCGCCGGCGGTCCCGCCGTTGGCGTACCCCGGCGCGAGCCGGACCGTCTGGCCGAACTTGATCGCCCGTGGGCCCTCGGAGCTGAGGAAGTCGGCGGGCTGGAAGTTGTTGATCTCGTCCTGGAGGACGCGCGCACCGCCGTCGTTGGTGGTGATCGAGGAAGAGACCATCTTCACGTCGGCGAACACGCCGGCGGCATCGGCGGCCGTGATGCCGAGCTCGTCGGCCGTCACCAAGCCGCCCGAGACGTAAGCGAGCGCCTGGCTGTCGACCTTGTTCGTCGCCACGAGCGCCCCGGCGCTCTTCCCCGAGGCGCCATACAGCGCCGAGGCGACAGAGCTGGCGGCATTGCTGACGGTGGCGTTGAGCTGGGTCGCGTCGTTGGCGGTGAGCGAGACCGCCCCGGCCTCGATCGTCGAGCCCGAGATGTACGCCTGCGAGATCGAGGGCTGGGCTCCGTTGAAGGCGGTGGCGAGGACCGGGTCGCCGATCAGCGCGTCGATCGTGCTGAAGAGGACGTTCTCGGACTTCCATCCGATCGAGTTGAAGGCGAGCACGATGCTGAACGCCCCGCCGCTTGACGATGTCGCCGAAAGGATCGTGGCGTCGATCCCCGAGGTGTTCTCGGCGTCGAGTGTCACCTCGCCCGACGTCGTGACCTGCGCACTGTCGACGTACGCGCTGGCACCGCTGAGGACGACGTTTGTGACGAGCTGGCCGCTCGCCCCCAGCACGTCGCCCTTGCCGTTGAACTTGCCGCCAGAGGCCGACACGTTGATCTCGGCGTCGGCGGCGAGCTCGGCGTTCTCGAGCGCGGTGATCGCCAGCGCGTCCGCGTGGAGGTTGGCGTTGTGGACGTAGGCGTTGACGTCACTGCGCACGTCGTTGAGGACGATCAGGACGCCGACTGCGCGCGCGTCGGAGTTCGTCAGGTTGCCGATGTTCGGATACAGGCTGCTGAGGTCCGAGGCCCCGCCGACGATCTTCTTCCAGTTGGTCGTGTCGGTGGTGTAGTTCTGCGCTCCGAGGTTGAGGGAGGCCCCCGGGCCGATGTACTCGTAGACGCTGCCCGTGTCGCCGCCGCCGGCGTAGCTCGGGCCGACGCGGACCCGATCCTTGGTGGCCAGCGTCTGGGTGCCGGAGGCGGTCGTGTCCTTGTAGTCGCTCTTGACGAGGGTGGCACCGATCAGGGTGGCGAGTCCGGCCAGGGTGTTCGTCGTCGTGACGTCCTGGACGACCGACGAGTGGGCATCGATTCCGGTCTGATCGGCCGCGGAGATCGTTACCGCGCCGGTGACGTTGACAACGCCCTGGGCTACCCCGGTGAACGTGATGTAGGCCCGGGCGAAGGAGTCGACCTTGTTGCTCGCGATCAGCCCGCCGCCGGCCGACCCGGAGGCGCCGTAGCCGGCGACCTTGCTGCCCTTGGGGTTCTTCTTGGCGTCATAGGTCGCCTTCTGGTCGGCCCGCTTGGTGCTGAACAGGAAGTCGACGGCGGCGTCGACGGTGTTCTCGTTGCCGACCGCCGCGTCGAGCTGCTCCTTGGAGTTCGCCGTCAGCGACAGGTCGCCGCTCGCGTTGACGGTGACGTCCTGGAGGTAGGCCTGCGCCTCGGCAGCCTGCTCGCCGTTGAACGCGCCCGAGATGGCGGGGTCGCCGATCAGCGCGTCGACGGCGTTGAAGAGAATGTTCGACGGCTTCCAGCCGATCGAGTTGAACGCCAGCACGACGCTCGTCGCGTCCCAGGCCTCGATCGTGCTCGTCGCGGTGGCGTCGATCTGGGCGACGTTCTCGGCGTCGAGCGTGACGTTGGCGGCGCTGAGCGCGCCGTTGGTCATATAGGCGTCGGCGGCGTCGAGGATGACGTTGGTGACGATCACGGCGCCGAGTCCCGTCCACGGCTGGACGTCGCTGGCGTCCTGTGCCGCGATGCGCGCGCTCTCGAAGGCGGAGAGCGTGACGTCGCCGCCGGCGTTCAGGGTGGCGGCGTTGACGAAGGCCTGGACCGAGCTGCGGACGTCGTTGTGGTCGATCAGGCCGAAGTAGCTGTTGGACCCGCCGATGAGGCCGTCCTTGTCGAGGCGGGTGCCGATCTCGCCGAGCGCGGCGTAGACGGCCGAGCTCAGGATCGAGGCGATGTTCGTCGGGTCGAGCTGCTTCCAGGTCCCGTAGTTCGAGTAGTCCTGGCTCCCGAGGTCGAGCGCTCCGCCGGTCCCCATGTACTCGAAGACCTTGCCCCCGGGGCTGAAGGTGGCGTCGATGGCGCCGGCCGGATCGAGGTAGTCGTCGGCGACGCGAACCGTGTCGCCGAACTGGACCGTCGCCGGCTGGGAGTGGCTCGTGTAGGTGTAGTTGTCGAGCAGGTCGCCAGCGTAGAGGTTGAGGATGCCGGTCCCGGCGTCGTTGGTGGGTGAGACCGCGCCGTACATCGAGGTCTGCGTCGCGATCCCCGCGTCGTCGATGGCCGTGGCGGTAAAGGCGCCCGCGGCGTCGACGCGGCCCAGCTGGCGCCAGCTACTCCCTGAGTACTGGGCCAGGTTGCTGAGATCGATCGGCGTCGGGGGGCCGCGGACGGGCGGCAGGTACTCGAAGATGTTGCCGCCCGGCAGCCGCACGCGTTGGCCGACCGCGATCGTCTGCGAGCCGGCGCTGCTGAGGAAGTCGTAGGGCAGCGTGCCGTAGTCGACGAACGAGCGGACCTCGGCGTTGACCATGCTGCTGGAGAGCACGGCGCCGGCACTCGTCCCAGCTGCGCCGAACATCGCCGCCGGGGCGGCCGTCGCGCTGTTGTCGACATGCGCGTTGATCCGCTCGGTCGAGTTGGCGCTGAGGTTGACGTCCGTGGCCGCGCTGACGGAGCTGTTCTGCACGTAGGCCTGGGTCTCGGCGGGCTGTGAGCCGTTGAACGCAGCCGAGATCAGCGGGTCGCCGATCAGCGCGTCGAGGGCGTTGAAGAGCGCGTTCTGCATCTTCCAGCCGATCGTGTTGAACGCCATGTCGATGCCGACCGCCTTCGCGCCCGACTGGGCCGCGCTGTGCGTCGTGGCGTCGATCTGGGAGCTGTTCGTGGCCGTGGCCGAGAAGCCGCCGGTGGTCGTCGCGACGTCAGAGTCGTTGACGAACGCGTCGGCCTTGCTGAGCACGACGTTGGTGGCGATCACCGCGCCGGCGGCGAGCGACGTGCCCGTGCCGTTGATCGAGCTGCCTCCGGCGGACACGAACGTGGCGTCGTTCGTCGCCTCGATCATGCCGCTGTCACCGGCGCTGATCGTGATCGAGCCGGCGCGGACATTGACGGTCTGGAGGTAGGCCTCGGTGTCGTTGTCGACGTAGTTGACGACGGCGATCCCACCGACCACGGTCGAGTTGGAGACCGTGAGGTTGAAGCCCGTGGGCAGCAGCTGAGTGGCCGGGATCGGCTTCCAGAAGCCAAGATCGGTGTAGTTCGCCGTACCGAGGTTGACCGACGTTGTCGGCCCCATCCACTCGTAGACCGTCCCGGCGCCGCCGCTTGTCGGCTGCCACTGGGTCGCGTCGCTGTAGTCGATCGCGTTGAGATCGAGCGAGGCGGCGCTGCCTGGCACGTAGGTGTAGGTGGCCCCCGGCGTGCCCCCCACCGGTGCCCACAGCGAGGCGTCGGAGTAGTCGGTGTTGCCGAGATCGGTCCGCTGGCTGGGGCCGACGTACTCGTAGGTGGCGGCCGGGTTGCCCCCGCCGGTCCAGTCGTCGGCGACCTGGACGACGTCGCCGCGGCTGAGGATCCGGAAGCCGTCGTTGCTCGTCAGGGTCGGGATCCCGTAGGAGTCGCCGAGCTTGACGACGTAGCCGGTCGTCACCGGCGTCACGGCGGCCTGGCGGCCTCCGGCCGCGAAGCTCGGGGTGCCGAAGTTCTGGTCGATCAGGACGCGCGTGCCGAACGTCAGCGTCTGGGTTCCCTGGCTGGTCGTCAAGTCGTGACTGGGCGTGCCGTACAGCGCCTGGTTGAGGAAGTGGACGCCGCCGTCGTTGGTGGTGATCCCCGAGGCGACGAGCTTCGCGTTGGAGAAGATCCCCGTGCCGTCGGTCGCGGCGATGCTGAGCGCGCCGGTGACGATCACCGTCGGGTCGACGGTCGGCACGGTCGCCCCGGTTCGGTCGATGAACGCCTTCGCCGTGCTGCTCACCCGGTTGCTCGAGACGATCACGTCGGCGGCCGTCGTCTTGGCGCCGTAGATGCCCGCGTTCGTCGTTTCGGCGGTATTGCTGACCGTGGAGTTGATCTGCTCGGCGCCGTCGGCCGTGATCGACGCGGCGCCGGTCGCCGTGAGCGTGCTGTCGCGGACGTAGGCGACCGTCTCGAGCGGCTGCTCGGTGCCGCCGAAGTTCGTGCCGAGGACGGCGTCGATGCCGCCGAGCGCCAGCTGCCCGAGGTCGGCGATCAGCCAGCCGACGTAGTTGAGCGACAGAGATGCGCCCACCGCCATGTCGCCGGGAGCGAACAGGCCCGTCCCGGCCGAGACCGTGTCCGGCGGCGACAGCGTGTGGACGGCGATCTCGCTCGTCGAGTCGATGAAGGCGCCACTCTTCGCGGCGAGCGTGACGTTCACCGCGCTCGCCGTGCTTCCGACGATGAATGCGCGCGCTCCGCCGTTGATGACGTTGGCGGCGAACGTCGCGGCCAGGCCCTTGGCGCTGCTCGTCGGGATGTTGCTGTCCTTGGTCTTGGCCGACGTGCTCTGAGCCCAGGCGAGGACGTGGCCGTCCGCGGTCGCCGTGAGGGTCAGGTCGCCCCCGGTGATGGTCACCGTGGAACTGGTGATCGTGGCCTCGGTGTTGCGCGACAGCGCGTTCGTCGCCATCGTGCTCGTAAGGACGACGAGCGGGGACAGGGACTGGAACAGCGCATCGCCGGAGATCGCGCTCAGCACCGTCTGGTCGTGGGCGTCCTGGCTCTCGCCGGCTGCCCCGACCGTGACCGTGCTGCCCGTGACCGTCGCCTTGGTGTTCCCGGTGAGGGCGTTGCCCGCCACCTTCGCGGTCGCGTCGTACTCGGTGTTCGTGAGGCTGCTGAGCGCGAGGCCGGCGGCGCTGACGGCGGCGCCCTGCACGAACGCGAGTGCGTCGTCCTGGGTGATCTCGTTGTCGACCTTGCCGACGACGGTCGACGTGATCGTGCCGGCCACCTGGCCCGTGTTCTCGGCATGGAGCTTGGCGGCGCCGCCTGCGTTCAGGGTCTTCCCGCTCGCCGGCGTGCCGCTCACGTACGCCTTCGTGTCCCGGGACATCGTCACCTTGATCAGGATCCGCCCGAACTGGAGGAACAGGTCCGTCGAGGTCGCGTTCAGCTTCGTGTAGTCGGTCGTGTCGACGATCGTGGTCGCGATGTTCGTGGTGTCGATGGCCGTGATGACCGCGTCGGCTGTGCCCGTCACCGTCACGCTGGCGCCGCCGGCGATCCCGGCGTGGGTGACGTCGGTGGGATTGACCCGCACCGCGCCGTTGATCCCGTCCGGGTCGGTCGGATTGACAGTCGCGGTCACGCCGGAGTCGCTGCCCGCGTAGGTGAAGGCGACGGTCGTCGTGGCTGTCACCTGCAGCGAGCCGGCGCTGATCGTCGCGCCGGCCTGGACCTCGGCGATCGCCGTCGAGCCGAGCGCGTAGGTGAGGTCGGCCGACAGTGTCTGGCTCGCGAGGTTGATCGTGTGAGTGACGGAGGCGGAGAGGATCACCGCCCCGGTCGAGATGATCGTCCCGTCGATCAGCGTCTGCGCGCCGGCGGCTAGCGTGGCGCCCGTCGTGCTCGCGCTCGAGTCGGAAACCGAGGAGACGAGGGAGACGGAGGCGGCGGTCACGCTCGCACCGGCGTCGACGGTGACGTTCTGGGCCGCGACCGTCAGCGTCGCGCTCCCGAGGTTGAGGGTTCCGGCGACGAACTCGACCGTGTCGCCCGGCGCGTTGATGGTCAACGACCCCGCGCTCGGGACCGTGAAGGTCGAAGCGTCGCTGGTGGCCAGGTCGGCAACGGTGACGTTGGCGGCGCTTCCGCTGACCGTCAGCGTGTGGCCTGAGATGAGACCGGTGACGGTGAAGGCGCTGCCGGTTTGGTCGACCGTGAAGCTCGTCCCGGAGAAATAAGTCGAGAAGTGCGGGAGGCCCGCGGTCACGGTTCCGGCTGCCGCGTCGTAGTGCGAGGAGATCGGCTGGGGTCCGCTGACCGGATCGAGGTAGTAGATCGTCGATCCTGGGGCGGAGCCGGCGATCGTGAGGACCGGCGGCGAGCCGAAGTTCTCGATCGTCGCTCCGGTCGCGACGTCGATCGCGTGGAGGTCGTAAGCAGGAGCTGAAACGTTGAGGCCCGGGAGAGTGACGGTCGTCGGAGTGATCGAGACGTACGCGTCAGAGGGGAGACTGCCCGGGGCGAAAGTCAGGGTGGCGTCGCCGGACGTCACCGTGCCGCCCTCAGCGGCATGGATTAGCACAGAGCCGGTGGGAGGGCCGCGACCACTGCCGGGCGTGGCGACGGAGCTCGCGGGCGCCAGCGTCGAGCTGGTGAGGATCGTGGCGCCGTCAGAAGCGGACGGAACGAGGCTGGAAGAGGAAGTCGTGGCCGGGCCGGCCGAGCCGTCGTTCGACGTGCCGGCGGCGCCTGCGGTCGAGGTCGCGGTCGCGAGGTTGGTCGAGTCGGTCGAGCCGGTCGAGCCGGCCACGATCGTGGCGCCTGAGTTCGACGAGACCGGCAACGCGCTCGCGGTCACCGGCGCCGCCGTCGAAAGGCCGGTCGTCACGACCTGGCTGCCGGAGGTGCTCTCGGTCACGGGAGCGAGCGAGGTGGTCACGGTCGTCGTGACCGATGGCGCGGCGACCGTCGTGTCGCCCGAGCCGAGCGTCGTCGTCGACGACGTCGTGTTGGTCGGCACCGAGGAGGACACGACGACCTCGGCGGTCGGCGACGCGATCGCGGCGGTGGAGCCGCCCGCCGACACCGACTGCGAGGCCGGCGAGCTGGTCACCGCGGCAGCCGGCGAACTGCTCGCTGCGGGAGCCGACTGGACGATGCCGCCCGACGGCTGAGCGCTCGGGGCATCAGTGGCGGCCGGCGCGGCGGGATCGGCCGGCGGTGCGCTCGTGGTGCTCGAGGCGTCGGTCGGCGTCGTGGTCGCGGTGGTGGTGGTGGCGGGTGCTGCGGGGTCCGTGGCGCCGGCGGGTGCTGCGGGGTCCGTGGCGGCGGCGGGTGCTGCGGGGTCCGCCGGAGCTGCGGCGGTGGCAGCTCCGTCGGTGGTAGCTGCGACGGCGGGAGCTACGTCGGCGGGAGTCGCGGGTGCCGGAGTGGAGTCGGCGGTGGTGGCGGCGGTGGTGGGTGCGGGGGCGGTGGGGGCGGGCTGGCTCGCGGGGCTCGACACCGAGGCTTGAGCTGAGGTCGAGGGTGATGCTGGTGTCGGAGTCGGGGTCGGGGTCGCGTGCTTCGGTGCGGCGACTACGGCGGCGCTGCTCCGGTGCAGCGCGCCCTGCGAGTTGGCCCCGGCGACGCCGTGCGAGTTTGCGGCGCCCTGCGACTTGGCCCCGGCCACGCCGTGTGAGTTCGCGGCGCCCTGCGAGTTTGCCCCCGCGACCCCATGCGAGCTCGCCCCGGGGACGGCGTGCCCGGCGGCGCCGGTGGCGGCCTGCGACGGAGTCCCTGCCGCGGTCTGCGGGTTGGACCCGGTAGCTGGCGCGGGCGGCGTCCCGACGATGGGAGAGGCGGCCGGGAGTGGCGGCGTGACCGGCGCGGTGTTGACGACGATCGGCGCGCTGGCGATCGCGATGGCGAGCGCGCCGGCGGCGGCGGAGCCGCTGAGCACGGGCGCATGGCCCGGGCTGGATCCCGGCGTCCGCGAGTACGTGCTCGAAACGACGGGGATGCGGCGGTGGGTCACGACCCGGCGGCCGGAGACGACGCGCCGGCTGGTCGTCCCCCGTGAAACGGTCCGGCTCCCGACGACGCTCCCCGTACGCGAGTTCGCCGCTGCGGCCGCAGGCGTCGCCGTGCCCGTGGCCGGGCGGGCCGGAAGCGCAACCTGCGGGAACCGCGGCACTGGAATCGAGAACGCAGGGATCGAAACCACAGCCGCAGGCGCGTCAATCTGCGCCCTGATGGCCCCGACGATCAGCGTCGCGTACGGAAGCGAAAGCGCGATCGTCCCGAGCACGGCGAACCAGTAACGCTGGCGCCTCGTACCCAGGCCGGCGCGCCCGAAGCTCCTCGGCATGGCCGATCCACGGCCAGTCGCGAACGCGAGTCGCGCGGTCCTACGCATCCGGCGAGAACTCCATCGAGTCGCTGCCCCAATCAGCCAAGTTGACACATATGAGCCATGTCTCGCCGACACCGCGATCCACGATCTCGCTACTACGGCCACCGAGAGGCCGCTTTCCCTAACCCCCTAGGCCACATGTTGGCGCCCGTTGGCGGCGACGACTGTCCCAGCCTCCGGGGCGGTTGTCAAGCTCCGGTTTCAAGAAAGCCACATCAGGTTTGGGTAGGAACGGCTGACTCCGAAAAGGCGTAAAACTTTGGCCGTCGGACCGGAGCGCGCATGCGGCCCGCGACGCCGATGTCAGCTAGCTGACATCGAATGTTTCAGCCCTCGCCCCTGGGGGGCGCGACACTAACGGTCGCCCGAGCGCCTCAGCGCCAGGCGTCGAAGCGTGTCGAGATCGAGGCGTCCGGGCGGATCCAACGCCTCCGGATCGCTCAGGACCGACGCCGGAGAGTCGAGCGTGCCGAAGCCGTCGAGGACCAGATCAGCGGCTCCGAAGTCCTGCTCGCGCGTGTAGTCGTTGACGACGATCACGCACGCAAGTCCCGCCGACTTGGCGGCTCGAAGCCCGTTGAGCGAGTCCTCGATCGCCGGCGCCTGGGCCGGGGCGAGCCCGAGCTGTTCCACCGCGAGGAGGTGAGCGCTGGGGTCGGGCTTGCGCACCGGCGCCTCGTCGGCGGTGACCACCACCTCGAAGCGCTCGGGGCCGAAGAGGCGCGCCAGCAGGGGATGCACCCACGCGCCCGTGCCCGTCGTCGCCACCGCGAGCCGGACCCCGGCGTCCTCGAGCTCGGAGAGGAGCTCGGCCACTCCCGGCCGCGGCTCGAAATCGCCGTTGGTGGCCATCTCGGTGAAGATCTCGGTCTTGCGCGGATGCAGGCGGCGGGCGAGGTCCGCGGCCTCGTCCCGGGGCATGCCGCGCCGGTCGAAGTAGGCCTTGATGCGGCGGTCGCCGCCGGTGATCTCGAGCAACTCGCCGTAGAGCTCGACGTCCCAGCGGTCGGGGAGCCCGGCCTCGTCGAAGGCCCGGTTGAAGGCGACCCTGTGCCCGTCGCGCTCGCTGTCGACCAGCGTGCCGTCGACGTCGAAGACAATTGCCTTGAGCCCGTCCCGGCCCGCCGCTGGGGGTGATCCCTGCACGTCGCATAGTTTCCCATCCCGGGGACTTTTCCGACCGGACCCGGGACTAGGTTTGGCGCCATGAGAACCACAGCCGATCTCGCCGCCGCCGACCGCCGCAACGTCTGGCACCCCTTCACCCAGCAGCAGGATTGGGAGACCGAGGAGCCACCCATCGTCATCGACCACGCCGAGGGCACGACCCTCTACGACACCTACGGGAACGCCTACATCGACGGCGTCTCGTCGCTGTGGTGCAACGTCCACGGCCACCGAGTCCGGGCCATCGACGACGCCGTCAAGGCTCAGCTCGACCTCGTCGCGCACAGCACCATGCTCGGCCTCTCCCACGCGCCCGCGATCGAGCTCGCGGAACGCCTGCTCGCGATCGCACCGCCCGGCCTGAGCCGCGTGTTCTACTCCGACAGCGGCTCAACCGCGGTCGAGGTGGCGCTGAAGATGGCCTTCCAGTGGTGGGCGCAGCGCGGCGAGACGGCCCGGACCGGGTTCATCTGCCTAGAGAATGCCTACCACGGCGACACCGTCGGTGCGGTCTCGGTGGGCGGCGTCGACCTCTTCCATTCGCTCTACCGCCCGCTCCTGTTCGACACGTGGCAGGCGCGCGCGGGCGACGCCGAGCATCTCGAGGAGCTCCTCCGCGAGCACGGCGCGAGCGTGGCGGCCGTCATCGTCGAGCCCCTCGTCCAGGGCGCCGCCGGCATGCTCATGCAGCCCGACGGATACCTCGCCCGCGTCCGCGAACTGTGCGACGCGCACGGCGTCCTCCTGATCTGCGACGAGGTCGCGACCGGCCTCGGGCGCACGGGCGCCATGTTCGCCTGCGACCATGAGAGCGTCACCCCCGACCTCCTGTGCGTGGGCAAGGGCCTCACCGGCGGCTACCTCCCCCTCGCCGCCACCCTCACCACGGAGCGGATCTACGAGGGCTTCCTCGGCGAGGGGCGCACCTTCTTCCACGGGCATACCTACACCGGGAACCCGCTTGCCTGCGCCGCCGCCATCGCCACCCTCGAGCTCTTCGAGCGCAAGCGCACGATCGCCCGCCTCCAGCCGAAGATCGAGCTCCTCGCCCGCCTGCTCGCACAGCGAATCGTTCCCCTGGGCGCGGTTGCCGACGTCCGCCAGCGCGGATTTATGGTCGGCATCGAGCTGATCCCTTCGCCCCTCGGCGAGCGCCTCGGTCACCAGGTCGCCCTCGCCGCCCGCAGCCGGGGCGCGATCATCCGCCCGCTCGGGGACGTCGTCGTCCTCATGCCGCCCCTCGGGATCTCCGACGGCGAGCTGCGCCGGCTGGTGACCATCACCGCCTCCGCCGTCGCCGAGGCGACCGCGAGCGGTTTGCGCGCGGCGGCGTAGCGAGGCGCGCGCGGCGGCGTAGTACAACGGCGTGGCGGGCTGCTCGCGGCCGCTGGTCAGCGGCGTGGCGGGCTGCTCGCGGCCGCGGCGCATCGGGCGGCGGCAAGGTGAGCTCGTGATCACACGCGGCCGCGAGGGGGTGTGCTGCGAATTCATCGACATACGATGAAAACGCATCACGGGGGTACCACATGCGGGCTCAAAGGCACCAGCTCCGGAAAACCGCCTAACGCCACGCTGAGACCGCAGCAGCGCTTGGGCCCGTGCGCAGCACCACGCCCCTCGTATCCTCAGCCCCGTGTCCGATTCGCAACCAGCGATCGCCCTGCGAGGCGTGGTCAAGCGCTACGGCAGCATCACCGCCGTCGATGGCCTCGATCTCGTGGTTCCACCCGGCGTGTGCTTCGGGCTGCTCGGGCCGAACGGCGCCGGCAAGTCGACAACAATGCGCATGCTCACGGCCCAGACGCTCGCCAATGAGGGATCGATCGAGGTGCTCGGCTACCAGCTCCCGCGCGAGTCCAAGCAGGCGCGGATGGCGATGGGCGTGGTGCCCCAGCTCGACAACCTCGACGTCGAGCTCACCTGCCGCCAGATCCTCAGCGTGTTCGCGCGCCTGTACCGCGTCCCCCGTGGCGAGCGCCCGGCCGCCATCGCGCGCGCCCTCGCGATCGCCAACCTCGAGCCCCGCGCGGACACGATCGTGCGCGAGCTCTCGGGCGGGATGCGCCGGCGGCTGCTCGTCGCCCGCGGCCTCATCCATCAGCCTCAGCTCGTGCTCCTCGACGAGCCCACGGTGGGCCTCGATCCCCAGGTGCGTCAGGAGCTCTGGTCGCTCATCGACGGGCTGCGCAGCCAGGGCGTCACTGCGCTCATGTCGACCCACTACATCGAGGAGGCCGAGCGCCTCGCCGATACCGTGGCGGTGATGTCGGCCGGGCGCATCATCGCCCAGGGGACGCCGACCGAGCTCATCCTCGCCCACGCCGGGCGTGAGGTGCTCGAGGTCTACGGCCCTGCCGCCCATTTGACCGAGCTCGAGGCGCTCGCGGTGCAGCGCGGCTGGCGCCACCGGCGCAGCGGGCCGGCCGTGGCCCTTCTGGGCGCCGAGGAGCTGAACGGCGAGGCACCCGAGGGCGTGCGCCGGCCCGCCAACCTCGAGGATGCCTTCGTCGCCCTCACCGGTCAGGACATCGAGTGAGCGAGGACTTCGTCCTCGCCGGCGAGTTCGCCTGGCGGCGAACTCGGAGCTTCGACCAGTGAGCGCCACGCCGGCCCCACCCCAGGCGCGCGCACGCACCATGCATCGCCTCGAGCCCGCCGCCCTGGCGGGCGTGATGACGCGCGATGTCGTCCTCTTCCGCCGCTACTGGCGCGCGACCACCTTCTCCTCGGTCGTGCAGCCGATCATCTACCTGCTCGCCTTCGGGCTCGGCTTCGGCTCGATCGTGAAGCACTTCGGTCACGTGAAGTACGTCGAGTATGTGGCCACGGGCGTGGTGGCGACCGCCGTCCTCTTCTCCTCGGCCTTCCCCGGCATGTTCAACACCTTCATCCGCTGGCAGTTCCAGCGCACCTACGACGCGCTCCTGGCCGCCCCCGTCGACGTGGAGGAGCTCGTCACCGCGGAGATCCTGTGGATCTCGATCCGCGCGGGGGTGTACGGCCTCGCCCCTCTGCTCGTCGGGCTTGCCTTCGGCCTCCCGCCCGCGCCGGGCATGCTCCTCGTCCCCTTCATCGGCTTCATCACGGGCTTCGGGTTCGCCGCCTTCGGCGTGGTGATCGCGGCGGTAGCGAAGACGATCGACAATTTCAACTACGTCACGAGCGCCGTCCTCACCCCGATGTTCCTCGTCGCGGGGACGTTCTTTCCCATCTCGTCGCTACCGCACGGACTGCGCACGGTGGCGCAATTCAACCCGCTCTACCACTGCGTAGCGCTCGTTCGCGACGTCTCCCTGAGCACGATGGGCGCGGCCGATCTCGGGCACACGGCCGTGCTGGTGGCGTTCGCGCTGCTGATGTGGCGACTGGCCATCTGGCGCCTGGGCAAGCGCCTGATCGACTAAGCGGCCCGCGACGTTGCGAACCTCGTCATAGGGGAGAAGTTCGCGACGTCGCGGACGCTAATCGTCGTAGGGCGAGAAGTCCCGCTTGCGCGCTCCGCACACCGGGCAGAACCAGGTCTCGGGAATCTCGCTGAACGGCGTCCCGGGCGGGATCCCGCCGTCGGGGTCGCCGTCCTCGGGGTCGTAGATGAACCCGCACGACTCGCAGATCCACTTCTCGGTTTCGGTCACTGCCATCAGTCCTGGATTTATACCGAGGACGGGCGCCCCGGTAGGGTCGGGGTGATGCACGCTGACCGCCCCGCCCCGGGCGAAGAGCTAAATCCTGGGGCGCCCACGACGCCGCGGCCGGCAGCAACCGTGATCCTCCTGCGCGGCAATGATCGCACCCTCGAGGTCCTGCTCGTCCAGCGCAATCCCGATGCGCGCTTCATGGCCGGCGCCTGGGTGTTCCCCGGCGGAGCCGTCGATCCGCACGAAGGTGAGGGCGACGCCGCCCTGCGGGCCGCCGCCGTGCGCGAGGTCGCCGAGGAAGCCGGGATCGCGCTTCCCAGGCCGGAGGCGCTGGTTCCGTTCTCGCGCTGGATCACCCCCGCCCAGGTCAAGACGAGGTTCGACACCTGGTTCTACCTGGCGATGGCGCCGGCGGGCGCCGAACCCGCCGTCGACGGCCAGGAGATCGTGAGCTGGCGCTGGTACCAGCCGGAGGCCGCGCTCGCGGCGGCTCGGTCGGGCGAGATCCTCCTGGTCTTTCCCACCATCAAGCACCTCGAGCAGGTCTCCGCCTTTGGATCGGCCGAGGATCTCTTCGCCCACGCGCGCGGACGCGAGGTGCGCCCGGTGGAACCACGGGTCCTGATGTCGGGTGAGACGGCACGCATCGTGCTGCCGGGCGAGCCCGGATACAGCTCAAGCTAGGCTCGCACCCGATGGCCTCGTCCTCCCTCACCGTGGCCGTCACCGGTCCCACCGGTGACATCGGGCGCTCGCTCCTGCGCGCACTCGAGCGCAGCCCCGATGTCGGGCGGATCGTGGGGATGGCGCGCCGCCCCTTCGATCCCGCCTCCGAGGGTCTGCGTAAGACCGACTACCTCCAGGGCAACGTGCTCGACCGCGCGTCGCTCGACCGGCTCGTCGATGGCGCCGACGTCGTCGTGCACCTGGCGTTCGCGATCATGGGAGGGGCGGAGGAGACGCGTCGGGTCAACCTCGAAGGCTCACGCAACGTCTTCGAGGCCACCGTGGCTGCCCGCCCCCAGCGCCTCATCTACACCTCGTCGGTCGCCGCCTACGGCTTTCACGCCGACAATCCCCCGCTCCTGACCGAGGACCTCCCACCGCGCGGCACCGACCGGCACTACTACTCGGCCCAGAAAGCCGAGCTCGAGCGCACCCTCGCCGACCTCCTCGCCGGCACCGCCACCGATGTCTACGTCTTCCGCCCCTCGATCGTCGCCGGGCCGGATGCCCTCGCCCTGATCCAGAACATCCCCTACGTGACCCTGTCCGAGCGCATGCCGGCCGCGGTCCTGCGCGCGCTCGAGTTCATGCCCGCGCTCAAGCCTGTGATTCCCGACCCGGGCGTGAAGTTCCAGCTCGTCCACCATGACGACGTGGCGGACGCGCTGCGCGCCACCGTGCTCGGCCGCGGCACGCCGGGGATCTATAACCTCGCGGCCGCGGGCACGCTGACGCTCTCCGACGTCGCCGACGCCCTCGGCTGGTACAGCATCCCCCTCCCCGAGCTCGCGCTCGACGCCGCGGCCGGCCTCGTCTCCCGCCTCCCCTTCGTCCCCTCCGAGGCGCAGTGGCTCGAGGCCCTCCGCGAGCCCGCGCTCATGGACACGGTCAAGGCGCGCCGCGAATTGCGCTGGCGACCGAAGCACGACGCGCGCGAAACCCTGAAGGCGATGGTCACCGCCGCGCGCTCGGAGCGCCTTATCCGCTGACGCGGGACCTCTTGCGGTCCCCGGGCCGTATAGACGAGGATGGCTCGCAACCGTGGCCTATTCGCTTAAGGCGGTGCCGACCTCGGTCGACGCCGTCGCCGCCTCACCCGTGCCCGCCGTGCCCCGTGGACGCCGCGCGCGCAGCGAGCAGGCGCTCATCCGCGGCGCGCAGGCGGGTTCCGAGGCCGACCTCGCCGCCCTCTTTCACCGCCACTGGCCACGGGCCTATCGCGCGGCGTACCTCATCGTCCACGACCACGCCGCCGCCGAGGACATCGCCCAGGAGGCGTTCCTCTCCGCCATCCGACACCTCGACCGCTTCGACCGGCGGCGGCGGTTCGCGCCCTGGCTCGGACGCATCGTCGCCAACCGCGCCATCGACTGGGCGCGGGCGCGCACCGCGCGGCGGGAGACCCCGGACGCCGGTCGCGAGCCGGCCCTCGACGCGGCGGCCCCGGCCGGCGAGTACTCACCCGAGGTTCTCTCCGCCCTCGCGACCCTGCCGCCCGATCACCGCGCCGTCGTCGTGCTCCGCTACGTGCTCGAGTTCACACCGGGGGAGATCGCTCGTGCCCTCGAGCTCCCTCGCGGCACCGTCAACTCCCGCCTCCGCCGCGGGCTCGACGCGCT
>JAXDGF010000136.1:0-2725 GCA_034665165.1 Solirubrobacteraceae bacterium
AGGTGCCGGGCGGGAGGGTGCGTGATCATGCTCCCCGAGTATTGCGGCGAGGAGCCGCGTCGTCACCAGCCAACCGCCGCTTCGCCTCGCAGGTCGGCGCCGAGCGCGTCGAGCAGGTGGCCCGTACCCTCTTCGCGCAGCGCGGGAGCGTCGAGCCCGTCGAGGAAGACACCGTGCTCCGTGAAGGTCAGTCGTGTGCCGGCGCCCTCGGCCGCGAGCTCGACGCTCGTCACCGACACGGAGATGCGGGCGTCGCCCATGTACATCTCGTACGTGTAGACGATGCGCTCGTTCGGTGCGATGTCCCGGTAGACGGCCTCGTAGGTGTAGACCGGCCCCTCGGGCGGGCCGCCGCGGTTGAGCTCCCGTCCGCCGACCCTGAAGTCGAGCTCGTATTCGGTGTCGCTGTCGTCGGGGCCGCCGAACCAGCGGGCCTTCGCTGCGGGGTCGGCCCAGGCGGCGAACACGCGCTCCGGCGCGGCGTCGTAGGTGCGCTCGATCGTGAACGTTGCGTGCTCGGTGGATCGTGTGGTCATCTCGAGTCTCCTTCGTTGGCTTGGTCCTCGGCGAGATAGTCGGCGAGCCTGTCGAGCCGGCGCTCCCAGGTCACCCGTCGTTTCGCGAACCAGTCTTCGCCGGCTCGCAGCGCGGCGGGCTCGAGTCGGCACGTGCGCACACGGCCGGCCTTCTCGGACCGGACGAGGCCGCTCGACTCGAGCACGGCGAGATGCTGGATCACGGCTGAGAGCGTCATGTCGACGGGGCGGGCGAGCTCGCTGACCGACGCGGGCCCGCGGCTCAATCGCTCGACCATGGCGCGCCGGGTCGGGTCGGCGAGTGCATGGAACAGCGGATCGATCGTTGCATGATGGTTAAGCATTTGCTTAAGTATTGCACAGCAGATGAGTTTTTGGCCGGCGAGCAGTCGAACCGGGTATGGCGAACCGGATATGACGATGGCAACGGAGGAGACGGAGACCATGAGCGAGCTTGGATCCCCTGAGCGGATGACCGACCGGACACGCTGGCTGGCACTGATGATCCTGTGCCTCGGCGACCTGATGATCGTGCTCGACTCGACGATCGTGAACGTCGCGCTGCCGTCGATCAGAGCGGATCTCGGCTTCTCGCAGACGTCACTTGCCTGGGTCGTGAACGCGTACCTGCTGACCTTCGGCGGGTTCCTCCTCCTCGGCGGCAAGCTCGGCGACCTGTTCGGCCACCGGCGGCTGTTCCTCGCCGGGATCGCCCTCTTCACGGTCTCCTCGCTCGCCTGCGGTCTCGCGAACTCGCCGCACGTGCTCGAGGGCGCGCGGGCGGTGCAGGGGCTCGGCGGCGCGGTCGTCTCCGCGGTCGCCTTCTCGCTGATCATGTTCCTGTTCACCGAGCCCGCCGAGCGTGCGAAGGCGATGGGCGTATTCGGATTCGTGATGGCCGGCGGCGGGAGCATCGGCGTGCTGCTCGGCGGTGTGCTCACGGACTCGCTCGACTGGCACTGGATCTTCCTTGTCAACCTGCCGATCGGCGTCGCCGTGCTCGTGCTCTCGCTCCGCCTCTTGCCGGCCGAGCACGTCGCGCCCGCGAACCGGCGCGTCGACGTCGCCGGCGCGATCACCGTGACGGTTGCGTTGATGCTCGCCGTCTACGCGATCGTCAACGGCAACCAGACGGGGTGGACGTCGGGGCAGACGCTGGGCCTGCTCGGCGGCGCGGTCGCGCTGCTTGCCCTCTTCCTCACGATCGAGGCGCGCGTCGAATCGCCGTTGATGCCGCTCGGCCTTTTCCGGCTGCGCAGTGTCGCGACCGCGAACATCGTGGGCATCCTCTGGGCGGCCGCGATGTTCGCGTGGTTCTTCATCTCGGCGCTGTACCTCCAGCTCGTGCTCGGGTACAGCCCGCTCGAGGTCGGCCTCTCCTTCCTGCCCGCCAACATCATCATGGGTGCCTTCTCGCTCGGGCTCTCCGCGAAGCTCGTCATGCGCTTCGGCGTCAAGCGTCCGCTGGCCACGGGTTTACTCGTGGCTGCGGCCGGGCTCGCGCTCTTCGCGCGCGCGCCCGTGAGCGGGAGCTTCGTCGTCGACGTCCTGCCGAGCATGATCCTGCTCGGCATCGGCGCCGGGATGGCGTTCAACCCGATGCTGCTGGCCGCGATGAGCGAGGTCGCGCCGGAGGAATCCGGCCTCGCTTCGGGTGTCGTGAACACAGCGTTCATGATGGGCGGCGCGCTGGGCCTCGCCGTGCTCGCTAGCCTCGCGGCGTCGCGCACCGACAGCTTGACCGCGTCGGGCAACGGGCCCCTGGCCGCGCTCAACGGCGGGTATCACGCCGCGTTGCTGGTGGGCGCCGTCTTTGCCCTCGCGGCCGCCGCGATCGGGGCTGTATTCCTCCGTTCGGGCGCTCCCGCAGCCGCCGGAGCGGAGGAACCGCAAGACGTGGTGACCGCGTAGCGAGTGCTCGCCGGGCATGGCAGGATGGTGGCAATGACGAATCTCGCGCCGGGCACATCCCGCGAGCTCGAGCTCCAGCTCGAGGCGCACCGTAGGGAGTTGAACGCCTACTGCTACCGGATGCTCGCCTCGTCCTTCGAGGCCGAGGACGCGGTGCAGGAGACGATGGTGCGCGCGTGGCGAAGCATCGATCGCTTCGAGGGTCGCGCCGCGCTGCGCACGGGGCTCTACCGCATCGCGACGAACGTCTGTCTCGACATGCTGAACGGCAGAGAGCG
>JAXDGF010000137.1:0-5273 GCA_034665165.1 Solirubrobacteraceae bacterium
ACGGCCGGGATCTGCCGCTGGCTCCACCGCGCCGGCGTCAGCGTCGCCCCCTTCAAGGCCCAGAACATGGCGCTCAACTCCGTCGTCACCGCCGACGGGAGCGAGATCGGCCGCGCCCAGGCCATGCAGGCCGCGGCCGCCGGCGTCGAGCCTGAGGCGGCAATGAACCCGATCCTGATCAAGCCCTCGGGGGAGCGGCACAGCCAGGTTGTGGTCATGGGCCGCCCCTACGCCGATGCGGACGCGCGTTCCTACCAGCAGCTCAAGCACGACCTCAGGCCGATCGTCGCCACCGCGCTCACCGATCTCCGCGAGCGCTTCGACGTCGTCGTGTGCGAGGGCGCGGGCAGCCCCGCCGAGATCAACCTCAGAGCTGCGGACCTGACGAACCTGGGCCTCGCGCGTGAAGCGAACCTCCCCGTCCTCATCGTCGCCGACATCGACCGCGGCGGCGTCTTCGCCTCCCTCTTCGGCACGCTCGCCCTCCTGGAGCCCGAAGACCAGGCCCTCGTCGCCGGGTTCGTCATCAACAAGTTCCGCGGCGACGACGCCATCCTCGCCCCGGGTCTCACCCAGCTTGAGGAGCTCACCGGCCGCCCGACCTTCGGCGTCCTCCCCTACGCCGAGGACCTGTGGCTCGACGTCGAGGACTCGCTCGCGCTCGAGGCGCCGCGCCCCGAGACCCCGCCCGCCGGCGGCCGCGACACGAGCGACACCCTCGACGTCGCGGTCATCCGCCTCCGCTGGATGAGCAACTTCACCGATCTCGACGCCCTCGCCGCCGAACCCGGCGTGCGTGTCCGCTTCACCCGCTCGCCCGCGGACATCGAGCGAGCCGACCTCGTCGTCGTGCCGGGTACGAAGGCAACCGTCGAGGATCTCGACCGCCTCCGCCACACCGGCCTCGACCGCGCGATGGCCGCCCGCGCCGCCGCCGGCGCCCCCATCCTCGGCATCTGCGGCGGCTACCAGCTCCTCGGCGAGCGCATCGTCGACGACGTCGAGTCGGGCCGCGGCACGGTCGAGGGCCTGGGAATTCTCCCCGTCACCACCACGTTCGCGCGCGAGAAGCTCCTGCGCCGCCGCCACGGGCACTCCCCATGGTTGAAAACCGAGGCCGGCGGCTACGAGATCCGCCACGGCCGGGTCGCACGCCGCGGCGGCGAGCCCATCGTCACCGCCGAGGACGGCGAGCCCGACGGCTGCCGCGTCGGCCTGACCGTCGGGACCTCGTGGCACGGAGCGCTCGAGCACGACGACTTTCGCCGCGCATTCCTCGCCCACATAGCCACCGCCCGGGGCCGGCGCTGGCAGTCCGGCACCGCTGCGTTCGCCGCCACCCGCGAGACCCGCCTCGACGTCCTCGGCGACCTGATCGAAAGCCACCTCGACACCGCACGCCTGACCGCCCTGATCAACAGCGGGGTTCCCCCCGACCTGCCCACCCTGACGACCGAGGTCCGCCCGTGCTGCGCTTCGTGACCACCGCCGACACCGAGATCCTCGCCACAGCGGCGGCCGTGCGCCGGCTCCCCGACGACTTCCCCGAGGTCCGGTGCGCGAACCCCAACGCGGCGGCCTCCGCCGACGAGCTGATCGACTCCGTCCTTGGCGGCGCGCGCACGGTTGTGTGCCGGATCCTCGGCGGCCGGCGAGGCTGGCCGGAAGGCTTCGACGTCCTGCGCGCCCGCTGCCGCGAACAGGCGATCGCGCTCATCGCCCTCGGCGGCGAGGCGCAGCCCGATGCCGAAATGACCGAGCTTTCCCTGGCGCCTGCGGGCGCCGTGGCCCAGGTCGGCGAGTACCTGCGTCACGGCGACGTCGACAACGTCGAGCACATGCTCCGCTTCCTCGCCGACACCTTCCTGCTCGAGGGTCACGGCTTCGAGCCCCCGCACGACGTCGCCGACCTCGGCGTGTACGTCCCCGGGGTCGGCGACGTGGCGTTGCAAAGCGCGCTAGCAGAACGCGACCCCGACCGCCCCACGGTCGGCATCTGCTTCTACCGCTCGCACCGCCTCACCGGCAACACGGCCTTCGTCGACGCCCTCTGCACCGCCATCGCCGACGCCGGCGCCAACCCGCTCGCCGTCTGGAGCTACACGCTGAGACGCGACGCGGACGGCCACGTTCCCGCCCTCGCCCTCCTCGACGGCCACATCGACGCCCTCATCGTCACCATGCTCGCGACCGGGGGATCCGGGGCGAAGGACACGAGCGCGGCGCCTGAGCAGATCGGCGTCGGCGAGCAGTGGCAGGAGTGGGACGCCGCCGCCCTCGCCGAGCTCGATGTCCCCGTCATCCAAGCGGTGTGCGGGACCGGGACCCGCGCCGCCTGGGAGGAATCGAATAACGGCCTCGCCCCCCTCGACGCCGCCACCCAGGTCGCCATCCCGGAGTTCGACGGGCGCATCCTCGGCGGGGTGATCTCGTTCAAGGAGCGCGACGCGGCGGACTCGCCCGTCGGCGTCCCCGTCCCGCATTACGTCCCCGATCTCGAGCGCTGCGCGCGCGTCGCCCGGCTGGCGGTCCGCAGCGCGCGGCTGAGACACACGGCGCCCGAGCGCCGCCGCGTCGCCATGCTCCTGACCAGCTTCCCCACCAAGCACGCCAAGATTGGCATGGCCGTCGGCCTCGACACCCCGGCCAGCGCGCTTGCGCTCCTGCAAGCACTGCGCGAAGACGGCATGCAAGTCGACCACAGCTTCACGCACGGCGACGAGCTCATGCACGCCCTCATCGCCGCGGGCGGCCACGACACTGAGTTCCTCACCGACGAGCACCTCGCTTCGTCTGCTTTGCGCATGCCGGTATCCGCATACATCGACTGGTACCTCACCCTCCCGATGACACTCCGCCACGCGATCGAGGACCGCTGGGGCCCGCCCCCCGGCGACCGCTACCTCGACGGCGAGGACTTCGTCATCGCCGGGCTCGAGCTCGGCCACGTCCTCATCGCCATCCAGCCGCCGCGTGGCTACGGGGAAGATCAGGTCGGCATCTACCACGACCCCGAGCTCCCCCCCACCCACCACTACCTCGCCTGCTACCGCTGGATCGACACCCACTGGGGCGCCGATGCCATCGTCCACCTCGGCAAGCACGGCACCCTCGAGTGGCTGCCCGGGAAGATCCTCGCCCTCTCCCCCGCGTGCGCGCCGGACGCCGCCCTCGGCGACATCCCCCTCGTGTACCCCTTCGTCGTCAACGACCCCGGCGAGGGCGTCCAGGCCAAGCGCCGGGCCCACGCCGTCATCGTCGACCACCTCGTGCCGCCGATGATGCGCGCCGACACCTACGACGAGCTCGCCGAGCTCGAGACCCTGCTCGACGAATACGCCCGACTCGAGGTCCTCGACCCCTCTAAGCTCCCCGCCCTCGCGGCCCGGATCTGGTCCGCGATCGAGCGCGCCAACCTCCAGTCCGACCTCGGCGTCGACGAGCGCCCGGCCGACGACGACACCAGCGCGCTCGTCCAGCACATCGACGGCTACCTGTGCGAGGTCAAGGACATCCAGGTCAAGGACGGGCTCCACGTCCTCGGCCAAGCCCCCACCGGCGACCAGCTCCGCGGGCTCACGGCGGCCATGCTCCGCCTCGGCTCGGGCGAGGTGCCCGGGCTGCGCCGCGCAGTGGGCGGCTGTTATGGCCTCGACGAGCCCGCGCTGGTGGCGGCGCCCGGCGCTCCGGCTCTAGATCCGCCCCGCGAGCTGACCGAGCGCTTTCGCGGCCCGGCCGCCAGCGCCGGCGATCTCGTCGACCGGCTCGAGGCAGCGCAGATGGCTCTCCTCGACGCGCTCGCCGGGTCGGACTGGGATCCGGCTGCGGTCTCCGAGGTGTGCGAGCGAGTGCTCGGGCGTCGCGATCATGGGGTCGAACTCGCATTGAGCTTCGCGGCGAGGCAGGTCGTCCCCCGGATCCGCCAGACCAGCGACGAGCTCGACCGCGTGGTCGCCGCTCTGCACGGCCGCCACGTCCCCGCCGGACCCTCGGGGAGCCCGACCCGCGGCCGCGTCGACGTCCTCCCCACCGGACGCAACTTCTACTCCGTCGACCCCCGCGCCCTTCCCTCCGAGCTCTCCTGGGAGGTGGGCCGGCGCCTCGCCGACGCGCTGCTGGAGCGCCACGAGCGCGAGACGGGCGAGCTGCCGAAGATGGTCGGGCTCGTGGCCTGGGGTACCTCGGCCATGCGCACACAGGGCGACGACGTCGCCGAGATCCTGGCGTTGCTGGGCGTCAGGCCGGTCTGGCACGCGGAGTCGCAGCGCGTGACCGGGCTCTCGTTGATCTCGCTCGAGGAGCTGGGCCGCGCCCGGATCGACGTGACGGTGCGGATCTCGGGGTTCTTCCGCGACGCCTTCCCGCATCTCGTCGCGCTCCTCGACGACGCCGTGGGCATGGTCGCCGGGCTCGACGAGCCCCCCGAGCTCAACCACGTTGCCGCCCACGCCCGCGCCGACGCCGAGCGCCTGGCCGCTTCGATCCCGGACGGCGCGGCCGCGTGGCGCCGCGCGACCACGCGGGTATTCGGCTCCAAGCCCGGTACCTACGGCGCCGGCCTCCTCCAGCTCCTCGCCGCCCGCGACGGGCGCGACGGCGCCGACCTCGCCGAGGTCTACGAGGCGTGGGGCGGCTACGCCTCCGGCCGCGGGCTCGACGGCGAGCCCGCGCGCGGGTCGATGCGCGAGTGCTACGCCCGGATCGAGGTCGCGGTCAAGAACGTCGACTCGCGCGAGCACGACATCCTCGACTCCGACGACTACTACCAGTACCACGGCGGCATGATCGCGACGGTCCGGGCGCTGACCGGACGCGATCCCGCGGCCTATCTCGGCGACAGCTCCGATCCCTCGCGCGTCGTCGCGCGCACGCTCGCCGAGGAGACACGGCGCGTGTTCCGCGCGCGGGTCGCGAACCCGCGCTGGATCGCGTCGATGATCCGCCACGGCTACAAGGGCGCGGCGGAGCTGTCGGCGACCGTCGACTACCTCTTCGGCTACGACGCGACGGCGGGCGTCGCCGAGGACTGGATGTACGAACAGGTCGCGGCGCGCTACCTGCTCGACGACGACGTCGCCGCGTTCATGGCGCAGTCCAACCCGTGGGCCGCCCGCGCGATCGCCGAGCGGCTGCTGGAGGCCGCCGACCGCGCGCTGTGGGCCGCGCCGCAGGAGGCAACGCTCGCGGGCATCCGCGACCGCTTCCTGGAGCTCGAGGGCGAGCTCGAGGAGGGCGTCCAGGCATGACCGCGTTTCCGCTGAGCGCGATCGTCG
>JAXDGF010000138.1:0-4239 GCA_034665165.1 Solirubrobacteraceae bacterium
AGTTCCTGACCGCCGCGGGCGAGACGGTAGAGCGGGAGATCCACGAGATCGACTGGACCGCCGAGATGGCGGAGAAGCAGGGCTACGAGACGTTCATGCTCAAGGAGATCTACGAGCAGGCCGACGCGGTGGCGGAGACGATCGGCGAGCGCGCCGCGCGCGGCGACGGGATCGATCTCGGGGAGATGGGGGCGATCGACGACGAGGTGCTGAGAAACGTGCGGCGCGTCGTCGTGGTGGCGTGCGGGACCTCCTACCACGCTGGGCTCATCGGGCGCTACGCGATCGAGGCCTGGGCCCGGGTCCCGGTCGAGGTCGACGTCGCGTCGGAGTATCGCTATCGCGACCCGGTGGTCGGGCCCGGCGACCTGGTGATCGGTATCTCGCAGTCGGGGGAGACGGCGGACACGTTGATGGCGATGCGCACGGCGCGCGTGCGCGGGGCGACCGTGCTCGCGGTGACGAACCTCATGGGATCGCAGGCGGCCCGCGACGCCGACGGTGTCCTCTACACGCGCGCCGGGCTCGAGATCGGGGTGGCGGCGACGAAGACATTCGTGTGCCAGGTTGTGGCCATGTACCTGCTCGCGCTCCGCATCGCCGAGCTGCGGGGCACGCTCGATCCCGGCGTGCTCACGCGGACGATCACCGAGCTCAAGCGCTTGCCCCACGCGATCGCCGAGATGCTCGAGCACGGCCTCGGCGAGCTCGAGCAGATCGCCGAGGAGCACTGCGGCGACAAGTTCTTCCTCTACCTCGGCCGGCACGTGGGCCTCCCCGTCGCCCTCGAGGGCGCGCTGAAGCTCAAGGAGATCTCCTACATCGCCACCGACGCCTACGCGGCGGGCGAGATGAAGCACGGTCCGATCGCGCTGCTGGACGAGAAGACGCCGGTGGTGGTCGTCGCCACCAACTCGCCCGTGCTCGAGAAGGTCATCTCGAACATGCAGGAGGTGCGCGTGCGCGGCGCCGACGTCATCGCCGTCGTGACCGAGGGCAACCCGGACATCGCGCGCCACGCCGACCGGGTGATTCCCATCCCCGCCACCGACTGGATGCTCTCGCCCGTGCTCGCCGTGATCCCGCTCCAGCTCCTGGCCTACCGAATCGCGCGCAAGCGCGGGCTGAACGTGGACCAGCCCCGGAACCTCGCCAAGACGGTCACGGTGGAGTGAGCGGCGATGTCCGTGGGGGTCGACCTGCTCGAGATCGATCGCCTCGAACGGGCCCTGGCACGCCGCCCCCGGCTCGCCGAGCGGCTCTTCACCGAGGGCGAGCGCGCCTACGCCGCGGGCCGGGCCCGTCCCGGCCAGCATCTCGCCGCGCGCTTCTGCGCCAAGGAGGCGGTGGCCAAAGCCCTCGGGCTCGGCGCCTGGAACTTCCGCGACGTCGAGGTCCTGGGCTCTGGTGAGGGCCCGCCGCAAGTCCGCCTTTATGGCGCGGCCGCCGCCCGCGCGGCCCAGCTGGGCGTGGAGGTTCGGGTGTCGCTCACGCACACGCGGCGGGATGCGGCGGCGGTGGCGATCCTGACCTAGCGCTGCCGGGGTCGGGGTGGGCGCGGCTAGCCTGGCAGAGATGGCGCCGAGAACTGAGAGCGGTAGGTTGCCGGGGCCATGACGCTCCCGTACTGGCTTGACCCCCTGCCCGACGCGGCCGAGCAGCGTGCGCTCGACGCGTGGGCGATCCGGGAGCTCGGGATCCCCGGGCTCGACCTCATGGAGCGCGCCGGAACCGGACTGGCCGAGCTCGTGGCCGAGCGGGCGTCGGCGGGGTCGGTAGCGGTCGTGTGCGGGAAGGGCAACAACGGAGGCGACGGGCTCGTCGCCGCGCGCGTGCTCCGCGAGCAGGGGCGGGAGGTCGACGTACTGCTTCTGGCCGGGCCCGACGAGTATCAGGGCGACGCCCGCGCCAACCTCGAGCGTCTGCCCGGCTCGCCGCCGCGGCCATTCGACCCCGAGGCGCTGGCCGGGGCGGCCGCGATCGTCGACGCGATCCTCGGAACCGGGTTCTCGGGCGAGCCGCGCGAGCCCGCCGCGGGAGCGATAGAAGCGATCAACGGGGCGCGCGAGGAGGCGGTCGTGGTTGCCTGCGATGTGCCGAGCGGCGTCGACGCGTCGACCGGGGTCGTGGTCGGCGTCGCGGTGCGGGCGCATGCCACCGCGACCTTCCACGCCGCCAAGCCGGGCCTGTGGATCTCCCCAGGCAAGTACCACGCGGGCATGATTCGGGTCATTAACATCGGGATCCCCTCCGGAGGACCGGTCGAGCCCCGGATCGGTCTGATGAGGAGTCAGGTGACAGATGGGATCCCGCGCCGCGGGGCGGACTCGACCAAGTTTGCGGCCGGAAGCGTGCTCGTGTGCGGCGGGTCGCCCGGACTCACGGGAGCGCCGTGCATGGCGTCCGAGGCGGCGATGCGGGCGGGCGCCGGTTACGTGACCGCGTGCGTGCCGGGCTCGCTTCAGGCAATCTTCGAGGGGCGCCTGCTCGAGGTCATGACGGTTGGGCTGCGCGACAGCGCGGGCGCGCTTCATCCGACGGCCGTGGGCGAGGCGGTCGAGCGAGCGGCGCGGGTCGATGCGGTCGTGCTCGGCCCCGGCCTCGGTCGCGATCCCGGCGCGGTGCGCTTCGCGCGTGGGCTCGCGAGCGCGCTCGAGCGGCCGCTGCTCCTGGACGCCGACGGCCTCAACGCCCATGCGGGCGAGCTCGAGGCGCTCGCCGATCGCGGCGCGCCCACGATCCTGACGCCGCACGCCGGCGAGCTCGGGCGCCTGCTCGGGATCGAGAGCCAGGCCGTGCAGGCGCGGCGCCTCGAGAATGCCCGGCGCGCGGCGGCCGAGGCCCGCGCGGTCGTCGTGCTCAAAGGGGACGACACCCTCGTCGCCCAACCCGACGGACGCGTCGCCGTCAGTCCCGGCGGGGCTCCGGCGCTCGCCACGGCAGGCACGGGAGACGTGCTCTCGGGCGTGATCGGCGCCTTCCTGGCCAAGCGCATGAACCCGTTCCACGCCGCCTGCGCGGGTGTGTTCGTCCACGTCACCGCGGGGCGCCACGCCGCGGCGACGATCGGACCTGAGGGCGTCATCGCCAGCGACGTGATCGGCGCGTTACCCCGGGCGATACGCTGAGTCGTATGGTGCGCGCGCTGGCCCGGGTCAACCTGGCGGCCATCGAGCGCAACGCCAGTCGCATCCGCCGCGAGCTGGATCCGAACGTGGTGCTGTGCGCGGTGGTCAAGGCCGACGGCTACGGGCACGGCGCCCTGCCGGCGGCGCGGGCCGCCCTCGCGGGTGGGGCACGGTGGCTCGCCGTCGCGACGGCGACCGAGGCGGCTCAGCTCCGGGCAGGGGGAATCGAGCCGCGCATCCTCATCATGGGCGCGATCAGCCGCGAAGAGCTGCCCGTCGCCCTCGGCGCCGGGGCCGATGTCGTGGCCTGGGACGAGCGCTTCGTTCGTGGAGTCGTCGCGGCGGCTGGCGCGGGCGCGGGCGGGCGGGCGGTTCGGGTCCATGTCAAGCTCGACACCGGGATGGGGCGGCTCGGGACGCGGTCCAGCGCCGAGGCGATCGCGGTCGCGGAGGCGGTGAGCGCCGCGCCGGGGCTCGAGCTCGCGGGGGCCATGACTCATTTCGCCACCGCGGACGACCCCGACGACGGCTTCCTGAAGCTCCAGATCTCACGCTTCGAGCCGCTTGTGGCCGAGCTTCGGCGCCGGCACCCGGGGATCGTCGTCCACGCCGCCAACAGCGCCGCGACGCTGACGCAGCCGTCCTCGCGCTACGACCTCGTCCGCTGCGGCATCGCCGTCTACGGCCTCGACCCGATGCAGGTGAGCGCGGAGGAGCGGGAGCTCGAGCCGGCACTCGAGCTCAGCTCCTACGTCGCGGCGGTCAAAGCCGCGGCGAGAGGCGACAGCGTTGGCTATGGACGGCGGTTCGTGGCCGAGCGCGACACCGAGCTCGCCACCCTCCCGATCGGGTATGCCGACGGCATCCGCCGCGCTTTCACCAACAATCTCGATGTCCTCATCGGCGGCCGCCGGCATGCCCTGGTCGGCACCGTGAGCATGGACAACATCACGGTCGAGATCGCCGCGCCCGGAAGCGTCGAGCCGGGAGCGCGGGCGATCATCATCGGCGCCGACGGGCGCGAGCGCCAGAGCGCCGAGAATCTGGCGGCGCGGATCGGGACGATCAACTACGAGATTGTGTGCGGGATCTCCGCGCGCGTGCCGCGCAG
>JAXDGF010000139.1:0-20075 GCA_034665165.1 Solirubrobacteraceae bacterium
CGCGTGCCCAATATGGGCACGCGGCCGACGACACCATCTGCCGGCAGGGGAGGGCAGATGGCTTCGCCCCGGCGCAGCGCCCACGCGCCCGGGACACTTTCGAGCCGATCGGTCGAGTCGGCGAACCGATCGGTCGGGAGGCGAACGGCGGCGGAAACCGCCGCTGGGTTCCGCCCGACGGTGATCCCCCTTCCCCCCAGAGCGGGCCCGTGGTAAACGCCTTCAGGTTCGGGGCAGGCGCCGACTACCCGCCACCGGCGCGCGGCATAGCCGTCACGAAGCAGCGGTCGCGTCTGAATCTCGCGTGAGCGAGGTAGTGACCCCGGCATGCGGGAACTCCCGGGCATTCGCCCAAATCCGAACCTGTGCCACGGACCAGGATCTCGCGGCCAGCCTTGCGACCGCGCACTCTTCCGCTCTTCGGGGCGCAGCCTCCGGCGCCGTCAGTGACGCTGCCTGAGACCGCTCTGCGAGCAAGGATAGCGACCGACACCAGGACCAGCAAGCGGGAGATAAGCGTAATTACCTCACTGACGGTTTTGCTTGTACGACCGGGCCCTGAAAGCGTATCCCGCGAACGAGGGAGGCCCGCTCTGCTCGCTGTCCTCGCTGTCCCCCGGCGGGGGGAGGCCGGGTTCCCTCCCGGAGTGTTTTCGCGCGGCGGCGGCGGCGGGGCGGCGCGGCGGCGGCGGCGGGGCGGCGCGGCGGCTCGTGCCCGTGAAGCCGCCCGACGTCGGGCCCGGCTTGTCGACCGAGGGTCAAATATACTTACCAGTCGAGCATGTCCACCCCCGCCTACACCCGCCTTCAGGTCGACGAGCGCCGGCGCCAGGTGGTGGAGGCCGGGAGCAAGATCTTCGCCGAGCATGCGTTCGAGGAGATCTCGATGCGGCAGATCGCGGAGGCGGCAGGGATCTCCAAGCCCCTGCTCTACCACTACTTCCCGAGCAAGCTCGAGCTCTTCAAGGCCGCCGTCGCGGAACGGGCGGGCGAGCTCCAGCGCTTGATCGAACCCACGGGCGAGGGGACGCCGTTCGAGCAGCTGACGAGGAGCCTCGACGCATACCTCGAGTGGATCGAGAACAACTCGCGGGCCTGGACCAAGCTCATGCGCAGCGCCGCGACCGTGCCCGAGGCCGTCGAACTCGTCGAGGCGTTTCGGACCCGGACCCTCGAGCAGCTCCTCGTCCGCCTCACCGGTAAGCGCAAGCCCCGCCCAGTGTTGCGCAACGCGCTCAAGGGCTGGCTCGGCTACGTCGACGCCGCCATCCTCGACTGGATCGAAACCGGCGATCCCTCCCGAGATCAAGTCCGCGACCTGATCATCGCCGCCTTCGGAGCGGCGCTGATGGCGGCTCAGCACGTCGATCCGAAGCTGAAGCTCGATCTGTCCTGAGCTGAGTCGGGGAGCGCCGGAGGTGCGCCGCGGCTCGGGACCGGCCGACCCGCCGACCACTCGAACGGCTCGCGCTACTGGGACCGGCGGACCGCCCGAGCGCCGGGACCGCCGCCCCCCGTACGGAGGGTGGGGCGGGGGGAGGGGCGCGGCGGGGCGGTGTGTGGGGGGTGTGCTGCGAATGCACCGACATACGATCAAAACGCAGCACGGGGTCGCCGCCGACAGCACGCGTCGCCGCCGGGGAGGGTTTTTTCCGAACCAGCCAGACAAACAAGCCGCCATGCAACCACGGGTCGCTCGCAACGCGCCTGGCTCTGTATTGACCCTAGGTCGACAAGCTGATACGTTGCTGTCAACCCACGGTCAGCAAGGAGCAGAATGAGATGAGCTTTGTCGAGGATCGGCGAATCGAGGACCTGGAGCGAGTGGCGAGATCGCTTACTACTCGGGTGGACCGCCTGGAGCGCACCGCGGTGGGCCCAGACGCCCCGCCGCCGACCGCCGCTCCGGGCGCACCCGCCGCGCCGCTCCCTACCGTCGACCTCTCCATCCCGCCGCCGCTCCGGCCGGGCGCGGCCGCGGCGCCCGCGGAGGAGCCGCGCCAGCGCTTCGAGGATCTCCTTGGCGGGCGGTTGCTGGCGTGGCTCGGCGGCGCCGCGGTGGTGACGGGGATCGTCCTGTTCTTCGCTTATGCCATCTCTCGCGGCTGGATCGGTGAGACCGCCCGGGTCGCGGGTGGCAGCGCGGCCTGTCTCGCCTTCCTCGGCCTCGGGATCTGGCTCCATGAGCGGCGCAATCGCACCGAAGCCGCGCGCACGGTGGTCGCGGCTGCGGTGGCCGGGTTGTTCATCACCGTGGTCGTCGCCAGCCGCGTTTACGCCGTTATCCCGACCGCCGCCGGCTTTGCCCTGGCCCTCGCCGTGGGTGCCGTTGCGAGCGCGTTCGCGGTGCGCTGGAACGCTCGGGTGATCGCCGCCATCGGCATCGGGGGCGCCCTCCTCGCTCCCGTCCTCGTCGGCGCCCCCGACGATGGCTCCACGTTGGCGATCCTGTTCGCCTCGGCGCTTTCGGCCGTGGCCGTATTGCTGTGGCGGCGCTGGGATTGGCTCGGGTTCGGCGTGCTCCTCGTGTGCGCGCCGCAGTGGCTCACGTGGCTGCTCGCGGGCCAAAGCGTCGGAGGAGGGCTGCTCGCGCTCGTGGCCTTCGGCGCCCTCGGTCATGTCGCGGCCCTCGGATTCGAGCTCCGGCTCCCGGAAAGCAAGCTGCGAGCTTCTTCGAGCCTGCTTCTGGCGCTGAACGCCGCCGTGCTCGCCATCGGGGGTCACGCGGCGCTGGCCGATGCCGGACGCCCGATCGCCGCCGCCCTGTGGATCGCGGCCCTGGCCGCTGCCCATCTCCTGCTCGCCTTCCTGGCCGGCCGCTCGGCGCGCGTACCGGCCGACATCAGGCTCTTGCTGGCAACGCTCGGCGTGGTGCTCGGCGACGTCGCGTTCGCGCTCTTGGCGCACGGTCCGGTGCTCGCGCTTGGTTTCGCGGCGGCCGGTGTCCTCTTCGCACGCCTGGTGGCGCACACCGGCAAACAACCGCACACCCGCGCTGTCAGTGAGCTCGGACTTGGCGCTCACATCGCAGGCGCGCTGCTGGTCGCGGTTGGCCAGGCCACGGGCTTCGGCGTCCTCGGCCAGGGGGACGGCAGTGTCACGGCAACCGTCGCCTTGGCGTCCGTGGCCGCCGGCGCCTTCACCTCGGCGCGACTGACTACGGCCTCCAGCCACGCGTGGCGGGTACTACTCGATATCGTCGCGCTCGCTGTCACGGCGTACCTGACTGCCAACAACGTCGGAGGCGCGGGCCTGGTCATCGCGTGGGCACTCGAAGCAGTCGCTTTGGCGCAAATCGCCCGGCGCAGCGATGACGACCTCGCGAGCATCGCCTCGTTGATGTTCCTGGCAGGCGCCGGGATCCATGCGCTGGCGATCGAGGCGCCTCCCCGAGCCCTCGCGCTCGGAGCGCCCGACCTGGCCGCGGCGGCCGCGGCGCTTGGCGCGTGCGTGGCCGGAAGCGCGATCATCGCCCGAGCGCGATTGATCATCTTCGAACGCGAGACAGTCGCCGGGCTGAGCGCGGCTGCGGCCCTCGCCTTCCTCTACCTCGCTTCGGTCGCGATCGTTACGGCATTCCAGCCGACCGCGAGCCAGAGCGCCGGCACCCTTCTCGACCTGACCGTGCGTCAGGAAGGCCAGATGATCCTCAGCTGTCTGTGGGCTCTGGCTGGAGTGGGCACCCTACTCCTCGGCCTGCGCGGCGACAGACGCGTCCTGCGCCTGGGCGGACTCGGCCTGCTCCTGATCACGGCGGGAAAGGTGTTCCTCTATGACCTCTCGACCCTCGACTCCGGTTACCGGATCGGATCGTTCATCGCCCTCGGTCTCCTCCTGCTGCTGGGGGCGTATGCCTATCAGCGCCTGCGACCCCCGGCGTCGGCAGCGGCGTGATGAACCAAGGAGCGGCGGCCTATCCTGGCCGCCGCTCCTGATTCGCGGTCGCGTACGGGGCGGGGGCAGCGCCCAGCAACCGCGTGGTGGGGGGCTATGGAGTAATCAGGTCAATTTTGGTCCAGGTCGACGTGCCGCCCATGATGGAGAGCTCGGCTTCCTGCACCATCGTTCCAGCGGTACCCAGGGCGGTGTCGCACGCCGCCTGAGTCACACCTCCGTCGCCGGTCTCGCCGGCATCCTCTCCCTGGTCATTATTGTCGTCACCGGTGGAGGTAGGGCTCGTCGTAGTGGCGGTGGTGCCAGCGTTGTCATCCCCACTGGTACCGCCATTGTCGTCGCCGCTCGTACCGCCGTTGTCACCACTGCCGGGACTGCCGTCGTCGTTCTGCATCTGCGTGGCCCCGGCGGACTCGCACTCGACGTCGGTGGACGATGTCACCTTGCCGCTGACGGTGGAGTTGTCGGCCAGCTTGATCGTCAGCACACCGTTGGTCAGGGATACGACTGAACCAGCGCTCGGGGCGGTGTTGGTGCCCGTTGCCGGTGCCTGGCTGGTGTCGCTCCCCCAGCGCTCGTGCCTGATCCGTGCGTGAGTCCGGTGGTGGCGGTGACTCCGCGCGTGATGTCGCGCTAACGCGGTCGATGTCGCGGCGCCGCAGACCAGGCCTGCTGCGAGCACACTGAAAAGAATCCTTCTCATCAAGTACCTCCGTGGTGTTGAGCGGTGGCGACCGCACTGTGGGCTTGCATCAAGGGAAGAGGCGCCGTTCGGTAAAAGGTCACGCCGACCGATTGCTGTTAGCGCCGCGGCTCAACCGCCGCTCGTTCCACCCCCGTCACTCGTCGGCAGCGCGCCGCTCGAACTCGAGCCACTACCGGAGCTCACCATACCTCCGTCCGGGCTCGAGGTCCCGCTCGACGTGGTGGTCGTCGAGCCGGATCCGCCGTCACTCGACGTTCCGCCTCCAGACCCGGTCCCGCCCCCGCCCCCGTCGGTGCCCGACCCGCTGGTGCTCGAGCTTGGGCTGCCGCCGTCGATCGACGTCGATTGCGTCGCGCCGTCGATGCCGCTGCCGCCATCGCTGCTGGTGCCGGACGTTCCCGTGTCACTCGCCGTTGCGGTCGGACCCCCGGACGAGCCGCCCGTGCCGCCTTCGGTGGACGTCGAGCCTCCCGAGGAGGGGACGCCGCCGGTACCGGACGAGCCTGACCCGCCCTTGGATCCGTCGTCGCCGCTCCGGGTCACGCTCGCGCCGGTCCGAGAACGGTCAGTGTCGCCACGCCCGTTAAGCGCGATGGGCTCGCTCGTCCTGCCCGAGGACAAGTTGACCGGTCGTTCTGTGCCCGCGACCAGCACCGGATGGCCGCCGTGACGGGTCGCCCGCGGCGGCGGCGCCACGGCCGAGACATGGTGCCGCGCTGCTGCCTTCCGGTGGTGCGTTCCGAGCGGGGAGGACACCACAGCGGTCGCGACCACGCCGGTAGCGACCAGGGCGCCTACCTTCGCCATGACGCCACCGACCGAAGCGGCGCCGGCACCCATGACGACGTCCGACGCCCCTCCGTCACTGCCCGCCCCTAGAAACCGCGCGAGCGGGAAAGGAATGAGGGCGGTGACGGCAGATCGCAGCTTGACGCGGGCCCGGTGCGTGAGCTGGCGCACGGCACCCTCGGTCAGGCCCATCGTGCTCGCGACTTCGGCGCGGCTCCGCCCTGCGATCGACATCTCGACGATCGCTTCGCGCTGCCGGGTCGGCAAGCGGCCGAGCTCGGTCAGAACCTCGCGCGCGCGCATCCGCGTCTCGACCGCGTCCTCGAGCGATTCCGTGCCGGTCAGCGAAGCGTCGAGCTCGGCCGCGGGACGCTCACGCGCCGATGCCCGAATGGCCGTGTTCCGGACGATCTGGTAGAGCCACCCACGCAGATGAGCGACCTCGGACCCGGACCGCAGCGCCGTGAACGCGCTGAGAAGCGCCTGCTGGACGATGTCCTCCGAGCGGTCACTCGAGTCGAGCCTCCGAGCGTAGGCACCGAGCTCACGCCGATAGCGCTCGACGATCGCCGCGAACGCGCGCTCATGCCCAGCGCGCGCGAGGGCCACCAGCCGCTCGTCGGACTGCGAGCTCAAAAAGATGTCGGAGATCCAGGGGCTCACTTCCTGCTCAGACGCCGGCCACGGCGGCAACCTTCCCGGGTGGACGGATGTCGCTGGGCACGGCGGGAAAACCCGCCACCACAGCGGGAGTGTCCCGATGACACTCGCCGGGGCCTTGGCGATACTCGCGGCATGTCGTCCCGACCGGCCGGACGATGCTGGGTGGGGCGCCCGGGCTCGACTGACCGGAGGCAAGAAGCAGGTTGAGAGGCGGGCGCGCCATTTGGCCATTCGAGATAATCGATTTCACAGGCAAATGACGATCACCCCCCGCGCCACCGGCGCCCGCGTCCTGCGCCGCGAGGATGGACGGCTGCTCCGCGGCGGCGGGCGCTTCGTCAGTGACGCCACCGTACCCGGCATGCTCCACGCCGCGTTCGTGCGCAGCCCGCACGCCCACGCGCTCATCCGGTCCATCGACACAAACCACGCCGCCGCCACCCCCGGCGTCGTCGCCGTCCTCACCGCCGCCGACCTCGACCCCGGCGTAGAGCCGATCCGGGCTCGCAACGGGAGCCCCAATTACCAGGAATGCGACATGCCGATCCTCGCCGGCGAAAAGGTGAGAACCATCGGCGAGGCTGTCGCGCTCGTCGTCGCCACCAGTCGCTACACGGCCGAGGACGGCTGCGACGCAGTCGCCGTCGCCTTCGAGCCGCTCCCGGCTCTGATGTCGATCGAGGAGGCGCTCGACCCGACCTCACCCCCGATCCACGACTCGATGGAGCGCAACCTCTTCAACGAGTTCCACACCACCGCCGGCGACGTCGACGCTGCCTTCGCCACCGCCGACCACGTCGTCGAGCTCGAGCTCCGCCAGCAGCGCTGCAGTGCCATCGCCATGGAGGCCCGGGTCGTCCTCGCGAACTACCACCCCGCCGAGGGCACGCTCACGGTCTGGCTCTCGACCCAGGTCCCGCACCTGGCCCGGACCGGCCTCGCCCTCCACCTCGGGCTTGCCGAGACCCGCGTGCGCGTGATCGCGCCGGACATCGGCGGCGGCTTCGGGCCGAAGTGCGTCCTCTACCCGGAGGACATTGCCATCGCCGCCGCCTCTCGCATCCTCGGCCGCCCCGTCAAGTGGACGAGCGACCGCGTCGAGGACATCCAGGCCACTGTGCACGGTCGCGAGCAGATCGCGCGCGTCAAGGCGGCGGCGACGAACGACGGCCGCGTGCTCGCGGTCACGGCCGAGCTCTCGGCCTCGAACGGCGCCTACGGCCCGTGGCCGTACACGGCGTCGCTCGAGTCCGGGCAAGCGTCGGAGAACGTGACCGGGCCGTATGAGATCGCGAACTACGAGCGCCACGTGCGGGCGGTGATCACCAACAAGACGATGATGGGTCCCTACCGGGGCGTGGGCCGGGTGATCGCCACCCTGGCGATGGAGCGGATGATGGACGAGCTGGCGGCGCGCCTCGAGCTCGACCCGCTGGAGATCCGCCGCCGCAACCTCGTGCGCACCTTCCCCTACACCACCGCGACCGGGCTCCGCTTCGAGAGTGGCGATTACCTCGCTCTCCTCGACCGGCTCGAGGAGGTGATGGAGTGGCAGGCGCTCCGGGCCGAGAACGCCGAGCTCCGCGCCCAGGGCCGCTACCGCGGGATCGGCGTCGCCTTTGCCGTCGAGCAGTCGGCCTACGGGCCGCTGGCCCTCGGCACGCGCAAGATGGCGATCACTCCCGGCTACGACACCTCGGCGGTGCGAATGGAGCCCGACGGCCGCGTTCGGGTCGCGGTCGGCCTGCACAACCACGGCCAGGGCCACGAGACGACGGTCGCCCAGATCGCCGCCGACGAGCTCGGGCTCAGGGTGGACGACGTCGATGTCGTGTTCGGAGACACGGCCATCGTGCCCTACGGGCTGGGGACGTGGGCGAGCCGCTCGACCGTGTGCTGCGGCGCGGCCACGATCCTCGCCGCCGGTGACCTCCGGGCCCGCCTCACCCTGCTCGCGGCCGAGATGCTCGAGGCGAGCCCCGACGACCTCCTCCTCGCCGACGGCGCCGTCGTCATACGCGGGTCGCCCTCACATCGGATCCCCATCGCCGACGTGGCCCGGCGGGCGCTGCACGAGCCCCACCTGCTTCCCGAGGGGGTCGATCCCGGCCTCGAGTTCACGCGTCAGTTCATGCCCCCAGAGCCGGGCAGCTTCGCCAATTCCGTCCACGCCGCCCACGTCGAGCTCGATCCGGAGACGGGGCGGGTGGAGATCCTCAAGTACGTTGTAGCCGAGGACTGCGGAACCGTTGTCAACCCGATGATCGTCGAGGGCCAGGTGCAGGGCGGCGTCGCCCAAGGGGTGGGCGGCGCGTTGCTCGAGGCGCTCGTCTACGACGACGACGGAACGCTCGTGACTACAAGCCTGATGGATTACCTGGTGCCCACCTCCGTCGAAGTCCCGCCGATGCAGGTCGTTCATCAGGAGTCGCCCTCGCAGTTCGTGCCCGGTGGCTTCAAGGGCATGGGCGAGGGCGGAGCGGTCAACGCACCCGCGGCGATCGTGGGCGCGGTGAACGACGCGCTCGCCCCCTTCGGCGTCGCGGCCAACCACACCCCGCTCAAGCCGGAATGGGTCCGGCGCGCGATGCGCAACCGAGCCTCGCACCCCTACCAAGCAGAGCACGCAGACCAACCGCAGCACACTGATCACGAGAAGGGATTCGCCCGTTGAAACCGCCGCTATTCGACTACCACGATCCGCGCGGCCTCGAGGAGGCGCTCGATCTCCTCGCCCGGCACGGCGACGACGCCAAGGTCCTGGCCGGAGGCCAGAGCCTGGTGCCGCTGCTGAACTTCCGCCTCGCGCGCCCCGACCACATCGTCGACCTCGGCCGCGTACCGGGACTCGCGTACATCAGAAGGCGCGACGGCGTCCTGCGCATCGGGGCGATGACGCGCCAGGCCACGCTCGAGGTCTCACCCCTCGTGGCCTCGCACTGGCCGCTCCTGACCGAGGCGCTCTCGCTCGTCGCTCACGCGCAGATCCGTAACCGCGGCACCGTCGGGGGCTCGGTCGCCCACGCCGACCCCGCGGCCGAGCTGCCCGTCGCCTTCGCGGCGCTCGACGCGAGCTTTCACGTGCGCTCGCAGCGCGGGACACGGATGATCGGCTGGCGCGACTTCTTCGTCACCCACCTGACGACGTCGATGGAGCCCGACGAGGTCCTCGTCGAGATCGAGGTGCCACCCGTCCCCGAGGGCGCGGGCCACGGGTTCGAGGAGTTCTCGCGCCGTCACGGCGACTTCGCCCTCGGCGGCGCCGCGGCGCTCGTCACGCTCGATCAGAACCACATCCAAGCGGCGCGCATCGCGCTCCTGGCCGCGGCGGACACCCCCCTGCGGGCGACCGAGGCCGAGGCCTCACTGACCGGACAGGCACCGACCGAGGAGGCGATCGCCGAGGCCGCGCGCATCGCCGTGATCGGGGTCGAGCCGACCGGCGACATCCACGGCGACACCGAGTATCGCCACGGGCTGATCGAGGCGATGGTTCGACGGGCACTTAAGCAGGCAGGCGAACGAGCTAGTGAGGTGAGGTGATGTCGGAGCTGCGCAAGGTGGCAATCGAGATCAACGGCGAGCGCTACGAACGCGAGGTGGAGCCCCGGCTGCTGCTCTCGGACTTCATCCGCCACGAGGCGGGGCTCACTGGCACCCACGTCGGCTGTGAGCACGGCGTCTGCGGCGCCTGCACGGTCCAGGTCGACGGCGCCCCGATGCGCTCATGCCTGATGTTCGCGGTCCAGGCGGAAGGGCACTCGCTGCGGACGGTCGAGGCCCTGAACGAGGGCATGGACGGGGCTCTGCACCCCCTGCAGCAGGCCTTCCACGAGTGCCACGGCCTGCAGTGCGGCTTCTGCACGCCCGGTTTCCTGATGTCGATCGAGCCCTACCTGCCCGAGGCGGCCGATTGGGACGACCGCCAGATCAGGGAGATGCTGGCCGGGAACCTGTGCCGGTGCACGGGCTACCAGAACATCGTCTCCTCCGTGCGGCTCGCCGCCGAGCGGATGAGCCGCGGCGAGCTCAACAAAAGCCCGGAAAGCGCGGCCCCCGACACGGTGGAGGCGTGACCGAGAGCGTGACCCAGATCATCCGTGGCGCGCGCCTGCGCGGGCGCGCCGGCACCTTCGACATGGCGCTCGAAGGCGAGCGCATCGCGGCCGTGGAGGAGCACCTCGAGACCCCGGCCGAGCGGGAGTACGACGCCGCCGGCGGCCTGCTCGTCCCCGGCTTCGTCAACGCCCACCAGCATCTCGACAAGTGCATGCTGGGTCCGGTCATGCGACCCAATCGCTCGCAGACCCTGCAAGAGGCGATCGAGATCACCTGGGACCACAAGCGCGCCTACACCGTCGAGGAGATCGCCGCCCGCGCCCAGCCCGTGCTCGAGGAGGCGATCCGCCACGGCACGAGCGCCATGCGCGCCTTCGCCGACGTCGACACCATCGGCGGGCTCACCCCGGTCGAGGCCCTGCTCGAGGTCAAGCGGCGCTTCCAAGGTCTGATCGCGATCGAGGTCGTGGCCTTCCCCCAGGAGGCGATCATCCGCGATCCCGGTTGCCAAGAGCTCATGGACCAGGCCATGGACCTCGGCGCCGACGTGGTGGGCGGGCTGCCCTGGTACGAGCGCAGCGATCGCCACGTCCACGAGCACATCGACTTCTGCTTCGAGCTCGCGGACCGCTACGCCAAGGACATCCACATGCTCGTGGACGACACCGACGATCCCACGTCGCGGAGCCTCGAGTACCTCGCGTTGCGGACGATCGAGACCGGCTATCAGGGCCGCGTCACCGCCAGCCACTGCGGCGCCCTCGCCGCCTACGACGACAATCACGCCACCCGCGTCATCGCCCTCGTCCGCGAGGCCGAGATGACGATCTGCAGCAATGCCCACATCAGCCTCGTCCTCGACGGCCGCGCCGACCGCGGCCTGATCCGGCGCGGCATCACCCGCGTCCGCGAGCTCCTCGAGGCGGGCGTCAACGTGATCTCGGCCCAGGACGACGTCAACGACCCCTACTACCCGTTCGGCAAGCCCGATCAGCTCGAGGTCGCGCAGTACATGGCCCACGTCGCCCAGCTCACCTATCCCCCTCAGCTCGAGACCGTCCTCGACATGGTCACCGTCAACGCCGCGCGGGCCATGCGCCTCGAGGGCTACGGGACCGAGCCCGGCGACCGCGCCGACCTCATCCTCCTCGACGCCCCCACCGTCCACGAGGCGCTGCGCCTGCTTCCGCCCCGCCGCCTCGTCTTCTACGGCGGCCGTCTCCTGGCCGAGAGCCGGCTCGAGACCGCGTTCCACGCGGCGCCCGCGGCCGCATAAAACGACGCTCAGCGCCGCCCGCGCAACAATCCGCGCATCCCGCGCCCGGCCGGCGCCGCCTCGGGCTCCTCGGCGATATGAGGCACGGCCGCGCCCCGGCCCAGGAACACCTCGGCGAGATCGTCACGGGCCAGGAGCTCGGGCGCGGCCGAGGAGATCACCGTCGTCCCGCCCGCGAGCACGTAGCCCCAATGGGAGATCTCGAGCGCGGCCAGCGCCTTCTGCTCGACGAGCAGCACCGCCGTCCCCGCCGCCGCCAGGCCGCAGATGTCGTTGGTCAGGAGCTGCCGCGAGAGGTCGGCCGCGAGACCAGAGGTGGGCTCGTCGAGGAGGAGCACGCGCGGCTTGTTCATGAGCGCGCGGCCGATGGCGACCATCTTGCGCTCGCCACCGCTGAGCTTGACCGCGCGGCGCTTGAGCAGACCGCCGAGCGCGGGGAGCACGTCCACCACCTCGTCGATGCGCGCCTTGATCTGCCGGCGCGGGAGCATGTACCCGCCCATCTCGAGGTTCTCGATCACCGTCAGCGGGTCGAACACGTCGTTGTTCTGGGGCACGTAGCCAAGGCCCCGCCGCGCCAGGTGGTGCGTGCGGCCGTTGGCGATCTGGCGGCCCTCGAGCTCGATCGAGCCCGAGTCGACGCTCAGGAGGCCCGCGACGGCCTTGAGCATGGTGCTCTTGCCCGCCCCGTTGGGACCCACGACGGTGACGATCTCACCCACGCCCACGTGGGTGGAGACGCCGCGGATGATCGGAGGCCCGCCGTAGCCGGCGACCACCTTCTCGATCGCGAGCACGACGGAGGGGCGGCTCGGCTCACTCACCGAGGTAGGCATCCAGCACCTCCCGGCGGGCGCGGAGCTCCGCCATCGTTCCCGTTGCGATGACCTTTCCCAGCGACATCACGACAACAGAATCGGAGACACGCTCGACCACGTCAAGCTCGTGCTCGACGATGAGCAGGGTCAGTCCCTCGCGCGCGAGCATGACCAGGTCGTTCTCGATCGAGCGCGCGAGGGTGGGGTTGACGCCCGCCATCGGCTCGTCGAGGAGCAGGAGCTTGGGGTCGGCCATGAGTGAGCGCATGATCTCGACGAGCCGCTTCTGGCCTCCGCTCAGGTTCCCCGCGTACTCGTCCTCCTTCTCGGACATGCCGAAGCGCTCGAGCAGCGTGCGCGCCTGGACGACGTGCCGCTCCTCCTCCTCGCGCCAGTAGCGCTTGCCCACAACCAGGGTGAGCAGGCTCTCGCCCCGCTGGCGCGGCGCGGCCACGAGAAGATTCTCGAGGACGGTCAACTTCCCGAACTCGCTCGAGAGCTGATAGGTGCGAACGAGGCCACGCCGCGCTCGGTCGTGCGGCGCCAAGTGCGTGATGTCCTCCCCGTCGAACATCACCCGCCCCGACGTGGGCTTCACGGCCCCGCCGACGATGCCCACCACGGTCGACTTGCCCGCCCCGTTGGGACCGATCAGGCTGGTAATCGATCCCGCCTTGACCGTGAAGCCGGCGCCGTCGACGGCCCACACGCCACCGAAGTCCCGGCGCAGCTCGTCGACGGTGAGCAGCCCCCCAGCGACCGGCGCCGACGCCGGCGCCGCGCCTGCGGCGGCGCTCATCGCGGCTCGCCGAGGACGGTCGGATCGGCGAGCGGTGCCCCTGAACCCGAGCCGGCGGAGCCGGACACGGGCGCGGTCCCAGGCGGCGTCGGCGCGAACCGCCGCCGGCGCTCGGGGATGATGCCCTGAGGCCAGAACCACAGGAACACGAGCCCGAGCATGCCGATCACGATCCACTGGAGCGCGTCGATCAGTCCCGGACGGCCGATCTGGGGCAGATAGCGTGTCGCCTCGTTGAACCCCACCGGCACGAGCAGGGCTCCGAGCATCACCCCGAGATTGTTGCCCGTACCGCCAACGATGATCGCGGTGAGGAAGACGAGCGTCTCGACGTACATCCACGACCCCGGTGACCACGCCCCGATGAACTGGACGAGGACGGCGCCGCTGATGCCCGCGATCACGTTGCCGAACACAAAGACGAACAGGCGCAGCCTGACCACGTCCTTGCCCAGCGCCTCGGCGGCGGCCTCGTTGTCGCGCGTCGCGCGCAACGCCCGGCCCAGCGGCGACGACGTCACCCGGTGGACGAAGACGTACACGATGGCGCAGATGACGAAGGTGATCCCGACGTAGAACCACTGATAGCCCACCGACGAGGGGTTCACGACGTTCGAGAGGGGCTGGGGGATAAGCGAGAGGCCCGCCGGGCCGTTGAACAGTCCTGTGTCGTTGGTGACGGTCAGGGTCGCGATGACCGAGATCACGAGCATGACCATGGCCTGGTAGTCCGTTCGCAGCTTGCGCAGCGCCACCAGTCCGACCACAACCGCGAGCAGACCCGAGGCCAGGCCGGCGGCGATGATCGGGAGCGGGAAGGGGAGCGTGGCGCCGAGGATGTAGTTCTGGAAGCCGCCGTTGCCGGACGAGGACCCTAGCGTCAGCACCGCCGCGATGTAGGCGCCGAAGGCCTGGAAGAGAACGAAGGCGAAGTTGTAGACGCCGCCGATCCCGTACTGGAGGTTGAGCGCCCACACGGCCATGATGTCCACGCCCAGGTACACGAGCAGCGTCGTGAGGTAGTACGCGGTGGCGTTCAACCGGCTACCTCGCGCTGGGCCCCGGTGAAGATCCCGGTGGGACGGACGAGGAGGACGATGACGAGCACGCCGAAGGCGAAGATCTCCTTGTAGCTGGGAGAGATGTAGGCGGCGGAGATCTCGGTCACGAGGCCGAGGACGAGCGCCCCCACCATCGCCCCCGTCGCCCGCCCCACCCCACCGAGCATGGCCGCGGCGATGATGATGACGAGGAAGCCGCTGCCGGTCGTGCTCTGGAACGCGGTCGTGTTGAGGACGAGGACCACTCCGGCGAGGCCGCACAGCAGGCCCGACAGCAGCCACGCGATGTCGACGACCCGGTCGGTGGCGATGCCCGAGGCCTGCGCGAGGCCGGGGTTGGCGGCCGTGGCTCGCATCGCCTTGCCGAGCCGCGTCTGGGTCAGCAGGAGCTGCACGACGATCATCGCCGCCACCGCCAGGCCGATGATCATGAGCTGCGAGGTGTTGAAGACGAAGCCGAGGGGGTGGACCGCGGACCCGACCGAGAAGTTGTAGGTGAAGAACGTCGCCCCGCCGATCGCGAGCAGGGTGTTCTGGATGATGACGCCGACCGAGAGGGTGACGATGACCATCCCGAAGAGCTTGGTGCCGCGGCGCAGGAAGGGCGTGTAGACGAGGCGGTTGAGGAGGAAGGCCGAGAGGGCACCGAAGGCCGCTCCGGCCAGGAGCGAGAGGGCGATGCTGCCGCCGTGGCGGTTGACGACGTAGCCGATGTAGGCGGCGGCGGTCATGAGATCGCCGTACGCGAGGTTGAGGATGTTGGTCACCCCGAACTGGAGGGTGAACCCGACCGCGGCCAGCGCCAGGATCGAGGCGGTGACGAGGCCGAAGCCGACCGAGGGAATGAAGATGGAGGCCGTCACAACGCGCGCGTGTTGCGGCGATGTGATCCCAGCGCTCGCATCACCTCGCGGCCGCGACCTGGTTCGCCGTGTAGGTCACGATCGGGGTGTGGCCATCCGACTTGACGATCTCGAACTGCCCCGGCGAGTTGCGGTATTGGTCGAAGGTGATCGCGCCGACGGCGCCGACGTACTGGATCTTCTTGCCCGCCGCCAGCGCCTGCTTTCCCTCCGCGAACGAGTGGACGACGGTGGCGCCGGGAGTGGGGCCGGCGATGCGGACGATGTCGGGGTTGAAGACGGCGGGGTTCGTGCTCTTCGCCTCCTGGGCGGCGAGCGCGATCAAGTTGATGCTGTCCCAGGCCGCCATCGCATACGAGTCCTGCTCCCACTGTGTCACCGGCTGGCTCACTTTGCCAGCGACAACCGCGAGCTCCTTGCGCCACTCCTGGTACGGGGCTCCCGTCACGGGCGCATAGGGCTGGGCGCCGGCGTAGTAGGTCGCGAGGTTGGCCTGCCCGATGGCGCCACCGACGGCCTTGAACCACGGGGGCTGGTTGGTGCCGTTGGTGCCGATGATCGGGATCACCTTGTAGAGCTGGCGCAGCTCGGCCATGTACGTCCCGCTCGTCTGCGGGTCGGCCTCGGTCATGATCGCCTGCGGGTGCGAGCCGATGACCTGCTCGATCTCCGTGCGGTAGGAGCTCTGGTCGAGAGGGATCGACTGCGTCACGATCGTGCCGCCGAGGTGGCGGAACCCGGCCGCCGCCGTGGGCGCCGTTCCCTGCGAGCTGATGTCGTTCCCGAACACCCCGGCGACGTGGCTGTAGCCCTTCTGATGCGCGTACAGCGCCATGGCGTAGCCGACGGCGTCGTCGGGGGCGGTGATCCGGTAGAAGTAGTTGAAGCTGCTCTTGTCGAACACCTTCTGACCGGTGTCGCCGAACATCGGGATGTGGGCGCGGTCGAAGAGGGGGACGGTCGCGCTCGCCTCGTCTGAGCCGGGGCCGAGGACGCCCATGAACCCGGAGGTGCTGGCGATGAGCTGCTCGGCCGCGGGGACGGCGTCGGCCGGGTCGCCGCGGGTATCGGCGGACTTGCACGACACCTGCTTGTGGTCGAGGATCCCCCCGGCGGCCTGGATGGCGGCGGCGGCGGGGAGGCAGCCGGCGACCTGTTCGGGGCCGAAGGAGGCGTCGGGGCCGCTGAAGGGATTGAAGACGGCGAAGGTGAGCGGCCCGGTGCCGGTATCGGGGCCGGTCGCGGCCGTCTTCGAGCTCGAGCCGCACCCAGCGAGAGCGATCACAGCCGCCGACGCCAGGGCGGTGATCACCGTTCCGGCTCGCTTGTTCGTGTAGTTCCGCACGGTAACGCTCGGCCTTCGGACGGCCAAGCGTACCCGCGCCCGTTCACCCTCGCCAGTGGGAAAGCCCCGATCTTTGGAGGGAATCCCCGCGTTCATCTTCGGCGGCCTATTACGGCCCCGTTAGGGATGCGCGGCGAGCGCCTCGATGGCCGGCCCCTTGACTACTCCGAGCGTCTGCGCCGGGCCACTCGCCGGATACCGGAGCGCCTCGAAGCCACCGGGAGAGTTGTGCCAGCGATCGAACACGCTCTCGCCTGTCGGCCCGACGTATTCGATCGACTTGCCGGCCGCCAGCGCCTGCTTCCCCGAGGCGAACGAGTCGACGACGGTCTTGCCGGGCCCGGGCGCGGTGACGGCCATGATCGACTGGTTGTAGCCGGACGGGGTCGTGGTGTGGGCGGCCGTCATCGCCAACGCCATGATGTTCGTCGCGTCGTAGACGGCCATGCTGTAGGGATCGGCGCTCCACTGCTTGGCGTCGGGCACCTGTGCCCCCGACGCAAGCAAACTCGTGTTGTAGAGCTGCCACGCCGGCCCGGTCGCGGGCGAGTAGGGGCCGGTGGTGCCGACGAAGTAGCGCTCGACGTTGCGCTTGCCGATCGCCCCGGCCACCGCCTTGACCCACGCCGGCTGGGCCGTGGCCTGGGTCCCGATGATGGGCAGGAGCCCGCGCAACTGCTGGAGCTCGGCCAGGAAGGTCGACGCCGAGGGCGGGTCGAGCTCCATGAAGATGACGTCGGGCTTGGTGGCCAGCATCTGCTCGATCTCGCTCCGGTACGAGGCCTGGCCGAGCGAGATCTTCGAGTTGAAGACGATGTGGCCCCCGAGGGCGGTGAAGCCCTTGGTCAGGGTGGGAACGATGCTCTGCGAGCCGATGTCGTTGCCGAAGATGGCGGCCCCGCGGGCGTAGCCATGCCCGTGGGCATAGAGCGCGAGCGCGTATCCGTCGGCGTCGTCGGGGGGCGTGTTGCGCCAGAAGTACTTGAAGGTCGAGTGATCGAAGGCGCTCTCGCCCGAGTTACCGAACATCGTCAGCTTGGCGCGGTTGAAGAGGGGGACCGTCGCGGTGGCTTCGTCCGAGCTCGGGCCGAGGAGGCCGACGAGCCCCGACTGCGTCGCCACCAGCTGCGTGGCCGCGGGCACGGCGTCGGCCGGATCGCCGCGACTGTCGATCGCCTTGCACTGGAGCTGCTTGTGTCCGAGGATGCCGCCGGCCGAGTCGATGAGCCGGGCCGCGGCGAAGCAGCCCGCGATCTCGTTGGGTCCGAAGAACGAGTCCGGACCCGAGAAGGGGTTGAAGGTCGCGATCGTCAACGGCCCGCCCGGCGACGACGTCCCGCTGCCACCGCAGGCGGCGAGAACGAGTACGGCCACCGCGGCAGCGGCGATGATGCGGGCGCGAGCGCGAATCGGCGTCTTCCTCCTCGGCGTGGGCTCCGCTACGCGCGCAGCCTTACGCATGGGCAGTATCCGCGAGCGCCACCGGCCGAGCATCGGGGAAACCCCGCCCCCAGGTCGCGGGGATTCCCGCACGCGTGGCGGCGCCCTCAGGCGTCTGCCCGTCGCCTGCTCAGCCTGAGCGCTACGAGGATCAGGAGGGCAAGCACCGCGCCGGCCCCGTAGCGCACGGCAGGGGTTCGGGAGAGAACCGAGCCGAGGTCGAGCTCGGACGGTGTCGGCGGCGGCGCTGCCGCCGCCGCGGGCGTAGCCTCCTGCGCAAGCAGGTAGCTCTCGAACCGTCCCGCGAAATCGTCAAGCATCCGACCCGCCACGTCCTGCATGATCCCCCGACCGAACTGGGCCTGGCGGCCCGTGACCTGTAGATCCGTCTCGGCGATCACGCGCGTGCCGCCCTCGGCCTCGACGAGACGGTTGTGGATGACCGCCGCCGCGGTGCCCTGTCCCTTCGCCTCCCTGGCCTCGACCGCGATGTCGGCGACGCGCTCGTGCTCGTCGGCGAGCACGAGGCGCGCCGTGCCCCGGTAGTTGGTCACGATCGGTCCTACCTTGACGCGCATCGAGCCGTGGTACACCCCGTCGTCACCCCCAGGCTCGATCCTCGCGCCGGGTAGGAAGCTGGCCACGCGCTCGATGTCGAGCAGCGTCTCCCAGGCTCGCTCCAGTGGCACCGCGACCGTGAACTCGTTGCTGAGCTTCATCTCGGGCCCACCCTTTCCACGTCCTACATTATACGTTTAGCCAATGTCGAGTCCTATCGGCCGCCCCCTGCTGCGCCTCGAGGACCGTCCGCTGCTCACCGGTTTTGGGCAGTTCATCGACGACATCGCCCTGCCCGGCGCGCTCCATCTCCGCTTCGTGCGCAGCCCCGCGGCCCACGCCGAGATCCGCGCCGTGCACCTGGACGCGGCGCGGGCCGCGCTGGGCGTCACCGGCGCCTATGCGGCCGCCGACCTCGGCCTGCCGCCGCTGCACCCGCCGATCGAGAACCCGCTTGCGACCTCACCGCCCCGGCCGCTTCTGGCGCAGGACGTCGTCCGCTTCGTGGGGGAGCCGGTGGCCGCGATCGTCGCGCGCTCGCCCTACGCGGCCGAAGACGCCGCCAACCTCGTACGCCTCGAGCTCGCTCCCCTCGACGTCGTCGCCGGCACGCCCGAGGCCGACGCCGCCGTGCCCCTCCACGCCGGATCCTCCAACGTCCTGCTCGACAGCACCATCGACACCGGCGAGGTCGACGCCGCCTTCGCTTCCGCCGAGATCGTGTTCGAGCGCGAATTCCGTAACCCGCGTTACAGCGCAATGCCGATCGAACCCCGCGGCGCGATCGCGGCCCCCGATGGCGACGGGGTGCGCGTGTGGTCCTCGAGCCAGGTCCCGCACATCCTCGCCGACGTCATCGCGCAGCTCCTCGGACTCGCGCGCGAGCGGGTGCGCGTCGAAGTACCCGACATCGGCGGCGGCTTCGGCCAGAAAGCACACGCTTACCCCGAGGAGATCATCGTCGCCGCCCTCGCGGTGCGGCTCGGCCGGCCGATCAAATGGATCGAGGACCGCAGCGAGAACCTCATGGCCTCGAGCCACGCCCGCGACCAGCGCGTGCACGTGCGGGTCGCGGCCGATACGGCAGGACGCCTCGTCGCCATCGACGCCGAAGTCACCTGCGACACGGGCGCCTATGGCGTCTTCCCCCACGGTCACATCCTCGAGGCCCTCGGCACGGCCGCCATGATCCCGGGCCCCTACCGGCTCGCTCACTATCGCGCCCGCAGCCGCTCGGTCGCCACCAACAAGTGCCCCGAAGGCGCCTACCGCGGGGTCGGGCTCCCGGTGTCCACCTTCGTGCACGAGCGCGTCATGGACGTGCTCGCCAGCGTCGTCGGCGTCGACCGGGCCGAGATCAGGCGCCGCAACCTGATCGGAACCGACGAGCTGCCCTACACGACCGTCACCCACCAGCGCTATGACAGTGGCGACTATGCCCTCGCCCTCGCGCGCGCGCTCGAGGCGATCGGCTTCGCCGGCTTCACCCGCGCGCAGCGGCGCGCACGCCGCGAGGGCCGCCTCCTCGGGTTGGGAATCGCCTCCTACGTCGAGTACAGCGGCCTCGGGTCCGCCGTCTTCAACGCTCGCGGCATGGTCGGGATTCCCGGCTATGACCGGGCCTGGATCGCGCTCGGCGAGGATGGCCGGGCCACCGTCAACACGACCCTGCCGACGATGGGGCAGGGGCTGGCGACGACGTTCGCGCAGCTCGCGGGCGCGGCGCTCGGCCTTGAGCCCGAGTCCGTCCTCGTGCAGCGGCCCGATACGGCGGCTGGCGCCGCGGGCGGAACCGGCACCTTCG
>JAXDGF010000140.1:0-2815 GCA_034665165.1 Solirubrobacteraceae bacterium
GCCAGCCCTGGATCGCGATGAAGAAGCCGTGCCCGGTGCGTTGATCGGTGCACGTCATTCCGTTCGTCCGGCTGGCGCACTGGAATCTATCGACGAGCGTGTTCGTCCCGTAGTGGAGAGGCTGGGCTGAGGGGTCGAGTGTCGTATCCCCCGCGCAGACGAAATGCCCGACACCGGCGTTGTCGACGAGCAGCCCCTGGCCGAAGCCGACCACGTTCTGACAGCCGGGCGGGCGCGGCGGCGGGCTCCACCTTCGCTGCCTGATGTCGCATCGCGCCTCACCGCCGACGATGTCGCAGCCGATGTTGCCCGATGGCGACCTGAACCGCGCCAGGTGCACGGTCGGACGGGAGGGAGTGTTGTGGGCTGGTGCCGGCGACGTCTGCGTCGTCGACGAGCCGGTCGTGCTGGTGGTCGACCCGGTTGTGCTCGTCCCTGTGGTCGAGGAGGTCGGGGTCGTCGCCCTCGCCGGCGGTGTCCCCGTGGTCGTTGACAGCGAGCGGGTCACCGTGACGATCGTCTTCGACGACCCGCATCCTGCCACGAGGGCGGCTGCCATCACGAGCAGAAGCGCTCCTCGGATCACGGCGGCAGCCTATCCGAGGATCAGAAAACTCCTCATGCGAGCCGACGATCGCGGTGGAGTAGCGTCCCCCCCATGACCACGATCACGTCCTCCCCAGAGAAGCAGGTTCTCGACTCGACCCCCAAGCAGCTGTACATCGGTGGCGAATGGCGCGATGGCGCCAACGGCGCGTTTGCCGTCGAAGACCCGGCCACCGGCGAGACCCTGTGCGAGGTCGCGGACGCTTCACCAGAGGACGCCAAGGCCGCCCTCGACGCGGCCGTCGCCGCACAGGCGGCGTGGGCGCAGCACCCGCCGCGCGACCGCGGGGAGATCCTGCGCCGGGCATTCGAGATGATCGTCGCGCGTGCCGACGATCTCGCGCTGCTGATGACGCTCGAGATGGGCAAGCCGGTGTCGGAGTCGAAGGCGGAGATCACCTATGGGGCCGAGTTCCTGCGGTGGTTCGCCGAGCAGGCCGTGCGGATCGACGGGCGCTATGCGGTCGCCCCCAACGGCAGCGGGCGTCTGCTGACGATGCGGCAGCCGGTCGGCCCCTGCCTGCTGATCACGCCGTGGAACTTCCCGCTCGCGATGGGCACCCGCAAGGTCGGCCCGGCGATCGCGGCGGGGTGCACGATGGTGGTCAAGCCGGCCAAGGCGACGCCGCTGTCGATGCTGATGCTGGCGAAGATCCTGGAGGAGGCGGGTCTGCCCGGCGGCGTCCTCAACCTCGTCACCACCAGCTCGTCGGGGTCGACGATGGGCCCACTGATCCAGGACGATCGTCTTCGTAAGCTCTCGTTCACGGGTTCGACGGAGGTCGGCCGGAGCCTGATGGAGCAGGCGTCGCAGAACGTGCTCCGGCTGTCGATGGAGCTGGGCGGCAATGCGCCGTTCATCGTGTTCGAGGACGCCGACCTCGACGAGGCCGTGCAGGGCGCGATGATCGCGAAGATGCGCAACATCGGCGAGGCGTGCACCGCCGCCAACCGCTTCCACGTCGCCGCGCCGATCGCGCAGGAGTTTGCGGAGAGGCTGGCCGAGAAGATGGGCTCGATGAAAGTCGGCCGCGGCACCGACGACGGCGTCGAGGTCGGCCCGCTGATCGATGCCGACCAGCGCGACAAGGTTGCCGAGCTGGTCGAGGACGCCGTCACACGCGGCGCACGCGTACTCACCGGTGGCAGCCCGGTCGATGGCCGCGGCTACTTCTATGAGCCGACGGTGCTTGCGGACATCCCCGCGGACGCCCGGCTGCTGAAGGAGGAGATCTTCGGCCCGGTCGCGCCGATCCGGGCGTTCGACTCCGAGGAAGAGGGGATCGCGGCGGCCAACGACACCGAATTCGGGCTCGTCGCCTACGTGTACACGCGCGACCTGAAGCGCGCCCTGCGCGTCTGCGAGGCGCTCGAGACCGGGATGATCGGCCTCAACCAGGGCCTCGTCTCCAACCCCGCAGCGCCGTTCGGGGGGATCAAGCAGTCGGGCTTCGGACGCGAGGGCGGCCCCGAGGGAATCCAGGAGTACCTGGAAATCAAATACGTTGCGGTCAACCTGTAGGCCGTGGCGGCCGCGGCCGCCGGATGAGGGCATCGAGCCGACCGATTTTCCCGTCGGACGTACGGTCGGATCTGTCCATCACACGGTGTAGGCTCCTGGTGCTTTGACGCGCTCCGTAAGGTGCGCCGATAGGTCGTCGGCAAAAACCGTGTGGTCGTGCTCAGGGGACTCAGGACCTGGCCATGTGGCTCGTTACTTCAACACAGGAATCGGGAACGATGGAGCGAATATGGCGGCGGCGATGTCTGCGTCCTCGATCGCTCCGGGGGATCCCGCGACGAGCGGAGGGTCGGACGCGGGCATGACCGACGTCGTGAACAACGACGCCTTCTGGTTTGAGCAGCGGTCGGAGGCCGGGGCGAACGATGCCGGGGGCGGGCGCAACGGCGCCGAGCCCAAGCGCGAGCACGGCATCAAGCGCGGGCGTGCCCCGATCCGCGAGCGCGACGTAATCACCGACCCGGCGAAGATCACCGCGGCGCGGGCCACCACCAATCCGGCGAAGATCACCGCGGCCCGCCCAACCCTGGCGCCCGAGCAGCTCGGCGCGCCGGACCTGGACCTGCGGGCCCATCCGCGGCCGCTGCGCTCACCCGACACAAGAGACCGGGACCGGAGCCGCCGGGAGCTCACGCGCACGATCGTGCCCGTGATCGAGGTCCCGGACCCGCCCGAGTTCTCCGTGAG
>JAXDGF010000141.1:0-11749 GCA_034665165.1 Solirubrobacteraceae bacterium
CGAATCCGCCCTGCTCGCCGCCCGAGGAGGAGGCGGAGCCCGAGCAGCCTGTCGCGCCCTACCTCGACGCCGTAACGGCGTACGGCTTCCGCGGCTCGACGCGCTTCCACATCCCGGGCCACAAGGGGGGGGTCGGAGCCGACCCCGGGCTCCGGTCCGCACTCGGCGCCCGCGCCCTGCTGCTCGACGTGCCGCAGGACATCTACGGAATCGACGTCGGTCCCTCGCCGACGCCGTACGAGCGGGCCGAGCGGCTCGCCGCAGAGGCCTACGGCGCCGGTCGCACCTGGTTCCTCACCAACGGAGCGACGCAGGGCAACCATGCGCTGTGCCTCGCGCTCGCGCCGCCCGGCACGACCGTCGTGCTCCAGCGCAACAGCCACGCGAGCCTGATCGACGGTCTCGTCCTCAGCGGCGGGGACGTCGGCTTTGTGGGCCCCGAGTACGACGCCGAGCTCGGAATGGCGCACGGCGTCACCCCGGAGGCGCTCGCGCGGGCGCTCGCGCAGACCCCCGGCGCCCGCGCCGCCTTCGTCGTCTCGCCCACCTACTACGGGATGGTGGCGGACATCGAGGGCTGCGCCCGCGTCGCCCATGCCGCCGGGGCGGCGCTCGTGGTCGACGGGGCCTGGGGCGCGCACTTCGGCTTTCACCCCGCGCTGCCCGAGTCGCCGCTGCGCCTCGGCGCCGACGCCGTTCTCGCTTCGACCCACAAGATCGTCGGCAGCCTCACCCAGTCCGCCATGCTCCACGTGGCCCGCGAGGGCCTCGTCGATGCCGACGCGGTGGCGCGCACGGTCAGGCTCGTCCGCTCGACGAGCCAGAGCTCGCTCCTCATGATCTCGCTCGACGCCGCGCGGCGCCAGCTCGCGGTCCACGGTGAGGCCCTCCTCGATCGCAGCATCGCCGCCTCGGACCAGGCCCGGGCCGCGATCGACGCGGTGGAGGGATGCGCGGTGGTGGGCGCTGAGCTTGTGGGCCGGCCCGGCGTCGCGGGATGGGATCCCCTCCGCATCGTCATCGACGTCCGCGGGACCGGCTGCACCGGCTATGAGGTCGCGGCCGCGCTCCGGGCGCGCTACGACGTCCACGTCGAGCTCGCGACGCACGCCACCATCGTGCTCGTGCTCGGGCTCGGCTCCGATCCCGAGACCCTCGAGCGCTTCGCCCACGACTTCGCCGAGACGGTGCCGCGCATCCGGCGCTCCGGCGCGGCCCGGCCCGTGCTCCAGCCCCCGGCCGCGCTCGAGGGCGGCACCGCCGTGCCGCCGCGCGACGCCTTCCTCGGCCCGGGCGAGATGGTTCCCGTCGAGGAGGCCATCGGGCGGATCTCGTGCGAGGCGATCGCCGGCTACCCGCCCGGCGTGCCCTCGCTCCTCCCGGGCGAGCGCGTCACCGCCGAGGTCATCGCCTACCTGCGCGAGCTCACGGCGGCGGGCGCTCGGTTGCATGGGGCGGCCGATCCGAGCTTCGCCCGCATCAGGGTGCTGGTCGCGTGAGCCCGGCTCTGCGAGTCGAGTGCACGATTCTTTCCGCATACCGGAAAGAATCGTGCGTTCGATGAATCCCGCGAGCGTCGCCGTGACCGACGAGCTCATCCGCGCTGCCGTGGCCCGCGCCCTGGCCGAGGACGTCGGCGCCGGGGACGTCACCACGGCCGCCACCGTCGATGAGCACGCCCGCGCGCGCGCGCTGATCATTCAGAAAGCGCCCGGGGTCGTGTTTGGCCTCGACGCCACCGAGGCGACGTTCATGGCCCTCGATCCCGACGTCCGCGCCGAGCGCCTCGCGCCCGAAGGCGAGTGGCGTGAGGGCGGGCCGGTCCTGCGCGTCGAGGGCAGCGCGCGCGCGCTGTTGAGCGCCGAGCGCACCGCCTTGAATTTCCTCCAGCGCCTGTCGGGCGTGGCCACGCTGACCGCCGAGTATGTGCGCGCCGTCGAGGGCATCGGGCCCCGGATCCTCGACACGCGCAAGACGACGCCGGGGCTGCGAGCGCTCGAGAAGGCGGCGGTCGCGGCCGGCGGCGCCACCAACCACCGCGCCGGCCTGTACGACGCCATCCTCATCAAGGAGAACCACGCGGCGGCCGCCGGGGGCGTGGGCGAGGCGGTGCGCCGGGCGCGAGCGGCGGCGCCCGACCTCCCGCTCGAGGTCGAGGCGCGCAACCTGGCCGAGGTGGACGAGGCGCTCGCGGCGGGCGCGACGCGCATCCTGCTCGACAACATGAGCGCCGCCGAGCTGCGCGCCGCCGTGGTCCACGTCGCGGGTCGCGCCGAGCTCGAGGCGAGCGGCGGCATCACCCTCGAGACCCTCAGGGACGCCGCAGCCACCGGCGTAGACTTCATTTCAGTGGGTGCTCTGACCCACAGCGCTCCGGCGCTCGACTTCTCCCTGATCCTGGAACCGCTGCCATGAACCTACCCGTCTTGGGCTCCCCGACGTCGGCGCCGCTGATGCTCGAGAACATCCCCGCGCTGCAGGAAGAGGTGCGTGCGCTCGCGCGCGAGCGGGGCGCCGTCATCCTCGCCCACAACTATCAGCTCCCTGAGATCCAGGACGTCGCCGACTACGTGGGCGACTCGCTCGGGCTCTCCCAGCAGGCCGCGAGCGCCGACGCCGAAACGATCGTCTTCTGCGGCGTGCACTTCATGGCCGAGACCGCCTCGGTCCTGTGTCCCGACAAGCGCGTCCTCATCCCCGACCCCGACGCGGGCTGCTCGCTCGCGGATTCGATCACCGCCGACCAGCTCCGCGAATGGAAGTCGGGACACCCGGACGCCGTCGTCGTCATGTACGTGAACACGACAGCGGAGGTCAAGGCCCTGACCGACTACTGCTGCACCTCGGCCAACGCCGTCGCGGTCGTCGAGCACATCTACCGCGAGCACGGCGAGGACACGACCGTGTTGTTCGGACCGGACATGTTCCTCGGCGCCTACGTCGAGAAGACGCTCGGCAAGCCCATGCACGTGTGGGACGGCGAGTGCCACGTGCACGCGGGGATCCGGCCCTCGGACATCACCGCCGTCCGGGCCGCCCATCCCGGCGCCGACTTCCTCATCCATCCGGAGTGCGGGTGCTCGACGAGCGTGATGGAGTACGTCGCCGCGGGCGACGTCGATGCCGAGGGCGTGCACATGCTCTCGACGGGCGGGATGCTCCGCTACGCCGGCGAGCGGGCGAACGGGCACGGGGGTGGCACCGCCATCGTCGCTACCGAGACGGGGATGCTGCATCCGCTCCGCCGCGCCGCCCCCGACGTCGACTTCATCGCCGCCAACGAAGCCGCCCACTGCATGTACATGAAGATGATCACCCTGCCCAAGGTCCGCGACGCGCTTCGCGACGGCGTCCACGAGGTCAAGGTCCCCGCGGACGTCGCGGCGGCGGCACGGGTGCCGATCGAGCGGATGGTCGCTATCGGGTGACGGCGACGAGGTCGAGGCCGCCCTCGACCGTCTCGCGCACCGAGCGCATGGTCGTGCGCTTGCGTTCGAACTCATCCGGCGTGTAGCAGTGGACGTCGGCCCGGGCGCCCATCTCGAGGGCATCCCACAGCGAGCCCGCCTGGTAGACGCGCTCGAGCCAGGGCACGCCGTCGAAGGCCTCAGAGACGAAGATGACGATGTACTCGGGCCCGCGCTCGCGCTGAGGCCGGGCGCCCCGCTCATCGGCCACGCGCGCGCCCCCGAGCAGCGCTTCCTCGACAGGCCAGCGATCCCCGATCCGATCTATGTAGCGCCTCAACTCGCGGAGGTTGAGGCCGCCTTCAGTCTCCACACCAATGATTCTCGCCTGCGGAGCGCCCGGGGGCAACTATGTATCAGCTGAAGTCATCGGCCGTGTGCGGGCCGACGACGGCGAGCGAGAGCTCGTCGGCGACTCCGTGAGCGACCTCGGCCACCTCGTCGTAGGTGACCTCGTCGAGGAGCGCGATCGCGTTGTCGGGATCGATGTCGCCTCGGTAGACGATGGCCTGCTGGGCCGCCTGACGCGCCACGGCGCCGGTGTTCTCGAAGGCGATGGCGCGCGCGCCGGCGGCGTAGGCGCGGGCGCGCTCGACCTCGTCTCTGGTCGGGCCCTCGGTGCGGAGCTCGGAGACGATCTCGCGCATGCGCTCGTAGGCCTCGACGGTCTTGGTTGAGTCGAGGCCCGCCGAGAGCTGGAGGAGGGGGACGTCGGAGTAGGCGTGGCCGGCGGCGTGGACCGAGTAGGCGAGGCCGCGCTGCTCGCGGATCTCGTCGAACAGGCGCGAGCCCATCGTCCCGCCGAGCAGGGTCGAGTAGATCGCGAGGGCGGCGCGCCACTTCGGGTCGGTGATGTCGACCGAGGGCCGGTAGGACATCCGCAGGTGCGACTGGTTCGAATCGCGCTCCTGCACCAGCGTGCGCGGCTCGAAGGCGGGCGCCGCCTCGTAGGGCTCGGGCGCCGGGAGCGTCGGGAAGCGGGTGAAGAGCTCGTCGACGGCGCCGTTCTGGGGCAGGGAGCCGAGGTTGCCGACGACGAAGGCGCCGCCGCGCTCTCCCGACCAGCGCCGCTCGCGGAAGGCGACAATGGCGTCCCGGGTGAAGGTGTCCCGGATGTGCTCCTCGGGCCCGAGCACGGGCCGGCCGAGGGGGTGGGTGCCGAAGGCGGCCTGATCGATCAGGTGCTCGGCCACCGTCGAGGGCTGGTCGTTCGCGCGCGCGATCTCCTGCACGACGACACCGCGCTCGCGGTCGAGCTCGTCGGAGTCGATTCGCGGCCGCCCGACGAAGTCGGTCAGGAGGTCGATCGCCTCGAGCGCGCGCTCAGCGCGGGCGGTGATGTGGAAGGCGACGAGATCGTGGCTCGTGTAGGCGTTGAGCTGAGCGCCGATCCCCTCGGCCGCCTCGTTGACGTCGCGATAATGCGGATACTTCTCGCCGCCCTTGAAGACGAGATGCTCGAGGAAGTGGGCCATGCCGTTCTCTTCCGGACGCTCGGTGCGAGCGCCGGCGTCGAAGGCGACGAGGATTGTGACTGCGCGCGTGCCGGGGATGGCGATCCGGTGCAGCGGGAGTCCGTTGGGAAGTTTCGAGGAAGTGATTTCGGGCACACTGCAACGTTAGCGGGCCGGCGTTCTGTGCCGGACCGGCTTGTCCACACGGCCTGCAAATCCCGTTGCAGGATCGCCATCACGGCGTCACGCAACGGCAGCCCACGCTACGCTCCCGCAAGTCCAGATGGCGATCTCCGAGCCGCACAACCGCAGCCGCCGCCGGCCCATCGCGCCGACGACGCGGACGAAAAACATCTCCCGCCCGCCGTCCCGCGGCCCGGGCGCACCCGTGATCGAGTTCCGATCCGTGTCCAAGCTCTACTCGGGCGGCGACATCGGCCTCGACCAGGCCACCTTCTCGGTCGACCGGGGGGAATTCGTCTTTCTCGTCGGTAGCACGGGCTCGGGCAAGTCGACGGTCATGCGCCTCCTCCTCAAGGAGATCGAGTGCAGCGACGGGACGATCCGCGTGGCCGGGCGCGACCTCGAGGGGATCGCCCGACGCGGCGTCGCCCTCTACCGACGCAACCTCGGCGTCGTCTTCCAGGACTTCAAGCTCCTGCCCGACCGGACGGTGTACGAGAACGTCGCCTACGCCCTCCAGGTCACGGGCGCCACCCGGCGCGAGATCCGGGACAAGGTCCCCGACATCCTCCGTCTCACCGGCCTCTCGACCAAGCTTCATCACTACCCCGCGCAGCTCTCGGGCGGCGAGCAGCAGCGCGTCTCGATCGCGCGCGCGTTCGTCAACCATCCGCCCCTCCTGCTCGCGGACGAGCCGACCGGCAACCTCGATCCGGAGACGAGCATCGGGATCATGCAGCTCCTGTACCGGATCAACCGCACCGGCACGACTGTGCTCGTCGCCACCCACGACCAGGCCATGGTCGACAAGATGCGCCGGCGCGTGCTCGAGCTCTCGCGCGGGCGCGTCATCCGCGACGAGGCCACCGGCCTCTACGCGCGCGACGAGACGACGCGTGAGTTCGCCGCGCGCCTGCGCGGCGCGGGCTTCTCGTCCCCGGAGCTCTAGCCCCGGATGCGCCTGGGCTTCTTCCTGCGCGAGTCGCTGCGCTCGATGCGCCGCAACGCGGCTCCGAGCTTCGCCGCGCTGGCGACCGTGCTGGTGACGATGCTTGTGTTGGGAGTGTTCATCCCCGTCTTCCAGGCGGCGACCGGGGCGGCCGACAGCGTCCGCAGCCGCGTCCTCGTCGACGTCTACATGAAGACGGGCGCGAGCGCCGCCGACGTCGCCCGCGTGCACAAGGAGATCCTCGCGCTCCCACATGTCCGTGCCGTCGGGTTCGAGTCCAAGGCGCAGGCGCTCGCCCAGCAGTCCAAGCAGAACCCCGCCGCCTACGCGCTGCTGGGCTCCAATCCGCTGCCCGACACCTTCCACGTGACCCCCGACAGCCCGGGCAACGTGCTCTCGGTTCGCGGCGAGCTGTCGCGCAAGGGCTCCGGGGGAGGTACGGCGCCGATCGATCCGTCGATTCAGAACGTCTCCAACCACACCCAGGACACGCAGAAGATCCTCACCATCACCAGCGACGTGAAGTGGATCCTGCTGGCGCTGAGCGTGCTCCTCGTGGCCGCGTCGACGCTGCTGATCGCCAACACGATCCGGCTCTCGCTCTACTCCCGGCGCCGTGAGGTCGAGGTGATGAAGCTCGTGGGCGCCACCGACTGGTTCATCCGCTGGCCCTTCGTGATCGAGGGCGTCATCGTCGGTGCCATCGGCACCATGCTCGCGATCATCCTGCTCGCGATCACCAAGATCGCGCTCCTCGACCCCCTGGCCGGCAACTGGTCGCTCATCGCCGCCCCGCGGACGATCGCCTTCACGTGGCTGATCGTGGTCCTGCTGGCGGCGGGGGTGGCGATCTCGGCCCTCGGGTCGGGTGTGTCGTTGCGGCGGTTCCTGCGGGTCTGAGGGTCGTTTGCGGCGGGGCGCGGTTGTGACCCCGGCCGAATAGCCGGCCGGCGGGGCCGCCCGGCTACCCTCTCCCGGGATGTCGCAACCGTCCTCACGTCCGCGCCGAGTCGCTGCCCTGATCGCGACCGGTCTCGTCCTGCTCGTCGTCGGACTCTGGGTTGGCGCCCACGCGACCTGGCTCCCCTCGCCGCTCGGGAACAGCGTCGTGGGCGATCGTCAGGCGCGCCTGGTCCACCAGGTACTCGACGACATCCATGCCGCGTACTACCGCAAGGTGAATCGCAGCGACATCGCCAACAGCGGGCTCGCGGCCATGATCGGCTCTCTGCATGACCCGTTCTCGCACTATTTCAGTCCCGCCGAGTACAAGAGCCTGTTCGGCGCTCCCCACCTGAACGGGATCGGGATCGATGTCGTGAAGGCCAAGCAGGGCCTGCGCGTCGTCGACGTGTTCAACGGCTACCCGGCCGCGAAGGCCGGCCTGACGCCCGGCGACCTGATCGTCGCGGTCGGATCACAGGATCTCGCGGGCCACTCAGCCGGCTTCGCCCAGAAGCTGATCCGCGGCCCCGCGGGCACCCGCGTCGTCCTCACCGTCCTGATCGGCAAGCATCGGCGCGTGGTGAACATCACCCGCGAGCACATCATCGTCCCCGTCGCCGCGGACCACATCGTCAATTACCACGGCGTCAAGCTCGGCTACGTCCAGCTCACCACCTTCGATCAGCAGAGCGCCGGCAATCAGGTCCGCACCGACGTCCACCAGCTGCTGGGGCAGGGCGCGCGCGGGATCATCCTCGACCTGCGCGAGAACGGCGGCGGGCTCATCAACGAGGCGATCAAGACGGCGAGCATCTTCATCCCCTCGGGGACGATCACCACCATCGCGGGCCGCAATACTGCGCGGCAGGTCTTCACCGCCACGGGCCACGCCATCTCGACCAAGATCCCTGTCGTCGTGCTCGTTGACGGCCAGACGGCGTCGGCCTCGGAGATCGTCGCGGCGGCGCTCCAGGACGACCACCGCGCCAAGATCGTCGGTACCCACACGTTCGGCAAGGGCGTGTTCCAGGACAGCTTCGGGCTCCCGGGCGGCGGCGTCCTCGAAATCGTCGCCGGCTACTACTACACCCCGAGCGGGCGCAATCTCGGCGGCGGCGGCGTCAAGCAGGGCGCCGGCGTCAAGCCCGACATCTACGCCGCCGAGAAGCCCCACAGCTCGGCGGATCAACAGCTCCAGATCGCGCTGAAGACGCTCGCCCGCGAGGTCGGGTGAGCGCCCGGGCTCCAGCCTCGAACGCCGCCACAGTCGCGGTGTTGGAGCGGCGCGGGAAGTTCCTCGTCGCCGAGCCCTTCTTCGAGCGCGGCCAGCGGTTTACGCTCTCGCGCGACCGCCGCGCCGACGTCGGGGACCTCGTGCTCGTTCGGGTGGGCGGGGGCCGGAATCCGCGGGACGGCCGCGGCGGCGGTCGCGCCCAGGTCGCCCGGCGCATCGGCCGCCCCGACGTCGCTCGCGACGTGATCGAGGCTCTGATGCTCGACCGCGGCCTGCGGCGCGCGTTCGATCCCGCCGTGGAGCGGGAGGCGCGTGATGCCGCCGCCGCGCCCATCGACGCTGCGGCGATCGGCGAGCGGCGCGACTTGCGCTCGCTGGCGACCTTCACCATCGACCCGCCAGGCGCGCGCGATTTCGACGATGCCCTCTCGGCCGAGCCGGTGGGCGAGGACGCTCTCCGGATCTGGGTTCACATCGCCGACGTGTCGGCCTACGTGCGACCCGGCTCGCTCGTCGACAAGGAGGCCTACCGCCGAGCCACAAGCGTCTACGTGCCGAGCGCGGTCGAGCCCATGCTCCCCGAGCCGCTGTCAAACCAGGCGTGCTCGCTCGTCCCCGGCCAGGATCGGCTCGCGGTCACGGTCGAGATGATGGTGCGAGGGGACAGCGTGTCGGGCGCATCCTTCTACCGCTCGGTGATCCGCTCCGACGAGCGGCTCGACTACGACTTCGTCGACCTCGTCTTCTCCGGTCGCGAGCGCGCGCGCGCGCCGTGGGCGAAGCCGCTCACCTACGCGCGCGAGGCGGCGGCGGCGCTCGCCGCGCGCCGCGCTTCGCGAGGTGCGCTCCTGGTCGGGAGCGCCGAGCCCGAGTTCGAGTTCGACAAGGCGGGGAACGTGGTGGCGTTGCACTCGGTCGCGCAGACCGAGTCCCACCGCGTGATCGAGCACCTGATGATCGCGGCCAACGAGCAGGTCGCCCGCTTGCTCGACGAGCGCGGCGCGCCCGCCCTGTTCCGTGTCCACGAGCGGCCCGGCGCGCCCGCGGTCGAGCGGCTCATCGAACAGCTCGCCTCGCTCGAGGTGCCGACGCCCGCGATACCGCGCGGCGGGATCACGCCACAGCAGGCGGCCGACCTGGTGGGCGAGGCCTCCCAGCTCGTGGAGCGCTACGTCGCCGCCCGCGGCGGGCGCGGGCGCCGGGCGCTGACCCGGCTCGTCCTCCGGGCCCTGAAGCAGGCCTACTACGACCCCCGTAACCTCGGGCACGCGGGCCTGCAGTCGCCTCGCTATTGCCACTTCACTTCGCCCATCCGCCGCTACCCGGACCTGATCTGCCACCGCTCCCTACTCGCGCTGGTGGGGGAGGGCGAGATCCCGCCCGAGCGGGGTGGACTCGCCGCGACGGGCGCGTGGACGTCCGAGCGCGAGCGCCACGCGATGATCATCGAGCGCGACGCCGACGACGTCGCCGGCTGCTTCCTGCTCGAGCGCTCGATCGCTGCGGCGGGGCGCGACACGGTGTTCGAGGGCGAGGTGGTCGGACTCGTGGGGGCCGGGGCGTTCATCCGGTTCGGGCCCGAGGGCGGAGCGCCGATGTTCGAGGGGATGCTGCCCGTGCGCCAGCTCCGCGGTGAATGGTGGGAGCTCAACGAGCTCCAGACCGTTCTCGTCGGCACCCGCAGCGGCCGCGCGATCCGCCTTGGCGACGCCGTACGGGTCCAGGTCGGATCAATCGACGCGCCGCGAGGTAGGGTGGACCTGTTGCCGGTCGAGGTGTGAGGAGCGATGGCAAAGGGTCAAGGTAAACGCAAGGCAGCGCCCGGCGACGTGGCCACCAACCGTTCGGCGGCGCATCGGTTCGTGCTCCTGGAGCGTTTCGAGGCCGGGCTCGTATTAACGGGCACCGAGGTCAAGGCCCTGCGCGAGGGCAAGGCGCAGCTCAAGGACTCCTACGCGACCATCCGCGACGGCGAAGTCTGGCTCATCGGCGTCTACATCCCCCCCTACGGTCCGGCCAGCCGCGACAACCACGAGCCCGAGCGCGAGCGCAAGCTTCTCCTCCACGGGCGCGAGATCGAGCGGCTGATATCGCGGACGGCCGAACGCGGCTGGACGATCGTGCCCACGCGGATGTACTTCCGAGACGGCCGCGCCAAGGTCGAGATCGCCCTCGCGCGCGGCAAGGACACGCACGACAAGCGGGACGCGATCCGCGACCGTGACATGGCTAGGGATGTGGCGCGCGAGCTGCGCGAGGTGTCGCGGTAGCGCCGGCGCGCGAGGTGTCGCGGTAGCGGTGGAGCGCCCGACGCCTGCTGCGGTCGCGCTACAGCGTCGCGTGCAGGTTCGTCGACGTCATGCCCACGGCGAACAGGCCGATGAGGCCGAGGTAGACGACGGCGACCATGAGTCGGGTTCGCGGGCTCACGCGGTAGTAGGCCTGCTGCTCTTCGCCGCCGTCCCGCCGTGCCTTCCAGCGCCGCCACGAATCCATGCCCCCGATGAAGATGAAGAGCAGGAGGATCGGGTTGTGGAAGCCGGTGAGGAAGAGGTAGGCGACCATCATCGCCAGCCCGACGAACCACATGGCCGGCGCCATGGCAGCCATCGCTCGCCCGCCGTCGAGCGGGGAGACGGGCAGCAGGTTGAACAGGTTCAGCAGGAAGCCGACGAAGGCGAGCGCCTCCCAGTAGGTGTTGCCTGTGAGCTGCCAGATGACGACGCACAGCGCCGAGCCGATTCCGCCCAGGATCGGTCCGGCCAGGCCGACGCGGGCCTCGGCCGCGGCATTGTCGCCGAGCGACCTGGAGGTGATGACGGCGCCCAGGAAGGGGATGAACATCGGGGTGCTGGCCTTGATGCCTTCGCGCCGAAGCTGGATCACGTGACCCATCTCGTGCACGAGGAGCAGGACGACGAAGCCGAGCGCGAACGTCCAGCCCCACAGGACGCTGTAGGCGGCAACCGAGACCGCCATCGTTCCCGCCGTCGTCAGGAGCTTGATGTTCCCGAGCACGAGCAGGAGCGCCTTCAGCTTCGCCAGCGCCGCAATCAGGGCGGCGACGGGCGCGGCCAGCCGCGATCGCCACGATCGCTTGGGCGGCTCGAACGGAGCGCCCGGGTCGATCTCGTTGTCCAGGCCGAGCACGGCCACCGGCGGCGACGGCTCCGTCGCCGAACGAACGACCCCAGCGGGCGCCGTGGGCAGCCACTGCGAAGGCGGTTCCATGTACATCATTGTGGCAGGGCGCCTGCCGCCTCCCGCCCGGTTCTTCGCGATCTCCTACAATGGAGCCAGAAATAGTTACCCCCAGGGGACGACAGGCTTCGACGTGGTCGGATCGTGGGGGTGGTTGCGAGTCGAGGTTCCCGGGCGGCCTCGTAAATCACCCGGGAAAAAAATAAGTGCGGACGTACATGAGTACGCCCTCCCCGCTATGGCCTAAGGCCTAGCCCGGGAAGCTCTCGGCCCCCGCTTGCCTGCGGTGGGGATCGCCGGGATCAGAAAGTAGGCT
>JAXDGF010000142.1:0-3045 GCA_034665165.1 Solirubrobacteraceae bacterium
CGCGCGCCCCGCGCTCCCCGCGCGCCCCGCGCGCCCCGCGCGCCCCGCCGGGCCCGGCCGCCCGGCCAAGACCGGCACCCCGCATAATCGGTCGATCGGAGCACGCGCGGCCGCGCGCGGGCGGCCACCCCGGCGCGACCCACGCCCACGGCCTATTGATCTAGACGCTCGCCGCCAACCAGCGAATTACGACGAAAGGAAGCTGACATGGAGACTTGGGACGCCATCCGCGCCCGACGCAACGTCCGCGCCTACGAGGACCGGTCGATCCCCGACGACGACCTCGACCGGATTCTCGAAGCGGGCCGGCGGGCGCCGTCGGCGTCGAACTCCCAGCCCTGGGACTTCGTGGTCCTAACCGATCGGGATGACCTCGTGGAGCTCTCGCAGGTGTGGCAGGGGGCGCGCCACGTCGCCCAGTCCGCCGCCACCATCGTCATCTTCGCCCCTATCACCGACGACGCTCGCCGTGCGGGATTGATCGAGTACGACCTCGGTCAGGCCACGATCCAGATGGCGGTGTGCGCGGCGGATCTCGGCATCGGCTCGGGTCACGCCGCGATCGGGGACCAGGACCGCCTCAGGGCGCTCATCGGTCAGCCGGAGGACCGGCGCGGCGCCTACATGCTCGCGCTCGGCTACCCCGGCGACCGCCCGCTCAAGCCGCTGACCAAGCTCAACCGCAGGCCCTTCGACGAGGTCGTCCACCGCGGCCGGTGGTGACGCCGGCCCGATCGTTAGGCCGGCCGGACCCGGGACGCCACCGCCCCCGCTCCGATAGATTCGCCGCGACCCATGGTGCAGCGTCCCGACGAGAAAACACTAGCGGCGGTCGCGCACGCCACCGATCGGCGCCGGTCGTGGCTGACGCTCGAGTTCCCTGTCCTGCTCGCGTTCGACGATCCCGCGCTCGAATGGCGACGCCTGTTCTCGGAGTTCCTGGGGACCTTCATGCTCCTCCTGGCCGGAGCGGGCGGCGGCGTGGTGGCGGCGGTCAGCCACGGGATGGTCAGCCGCGCGGCGGCGGTAACTGCCCCGGGCCTGATGGTGATGGCGATCATCCTCTTTATGGGCGCGGTCTCGGGCGCCCACCTGAACCCGGCTGTGACGATCGCCTTCACCCTGCGGGGGAACTTCCCGTGGCGCCGCGCGCCCGGCTATATCGTGGTGCAGCTCGCCGGCGCCACGCTGGCGTGCCTGTTTCTCCGGGGCGTGTTCGGCAAGGCCGGCATGCTGGGCGCCACCGAGCCGGGGCTGCACATCCACGACTGGCAGGCGCTGCTCATCGAGCTCGTCCTGACCGCCGGTCTCGTCAGCACCATCCTCGGCACCGCCTCGCGGGCACAGAACGTCGGCCCCCTCTCCGCCCTTGGCGTGGGCGGCTACATCGTCCTCGCGGGGCTGTGGTCGAGCCCCGTGAGCGGCGCGTCGATGAACCCAGCGCGGTCGTTTGGCCCGGACCTCGCGCTCGGCGACTTCGCACACTTCTGGGTCTATGTCGTCGGGCCGCTCGCGGGCGCGATGATCGCCGTTGCGTTCGCGTGGCTCCTGCGTGGGCCGCCGGACGCCGGCGGTGCGGCCGCCGCGCGGGGAACACTCGATCCCACCGTCCGCGACGCCATACGCGCGGCGGGCGCGCGAGAACCCGAACCCGAGCCCGAGCCCGAGCCACCAAAGCCATGACCAATCTCGGCCTTCCCGACACGATCACGGCGTGCCTGTTCGATCTCGACGGCGTGCTCACCCAGACCGCCAAGGTTCACGCCGCCGCCTGGAAGCAGATGTTCGACGAGTATCTGCACGAGCGCGCCGGGCGCACCGGGGAACCCTTCCGCGCCTTCGACGCCGTTGGCGACTACGACGCCTACGTCGACGGCAAGCCGCGCTACGACGGCGTGCGCTCGTTCCTCGAGTCCCGGGGCATCGAGCTGCCCCAGGGCACGCCCGACGATCCGCCGGGCTCCGAGACCGTCGATGGTCTCGGGAACCGCAAGAACGAGCTCGTGCTCGCGCTCATCCACAACCAGGGCGTCCAGGCCTACGCGGGCTCTGTTCGCTACGTGCGCGCGGCCCGCGACGCCGGCCTCCCCCGCGCGGTCGTGTCCTCGAGCGCCAACGCTCGCGACGTGTTGCGCGCGGCCGGGATCGAGGACCTCTTCGACGCCATCATCGACGGCATGGTGGCCGAGCGCGAGGGCCTCAAAGGAAAGCCCGCCCCCGACACCTTCCTGGCCGGCGCGCGAGCGCTGAAGGTAGACCCCAAAAACGGCGCCGTCTTCGAGGACGCGCTCGCGGGCGTCGAGGCGGGCCGGGCGGGCGGCTTCGGCTTCGTCGTCGGCGTCGACCGCGTCGGGCAGCGCGAGGCGCTCATCGCCCACGGGGCGGACATCGTCGTCAACGACCTCGCCGAGCTCCTGTGATCAAGCAGGACGCCTACCAGGCCGAGCCCTGGGCGCTGCGGGAGATGGCGCTGCGCCTGGACCTGCTCGCTCAGTCCGAGTCGGTGTTCGCGCTCTCCAACGGCCATCTCGGGCTGCGGGGGAACCTCGACGAGGGCGAGCCCGCCGGGCTTCCCGGCACCTACCTCGCGGGCTTCTACGAGACCCGGCCCCTCTCCCACGGCGAGGCCGGCTACGGATATCCCGAGGCGGGTCAGACGGTGATCAACGTCACCAACGGCAAGCTCCTGCGCCTCCTCGTCAACGACGAGCTCCTCGACATGGAGTACGGCCGGCTCCATTCGCACGAGCGCACGTTGGACCTGCGCCGCGGCGTCCTCGAGCGCCGGCTGGAATGGGAGTCGCCCGCGGGCACGCGCGCAAAGGTCTCCTCCACCCGTCTCGTCTCGTTCACGCATCGCGCCGTCGCCGCTATCCACTACGAGGTCGAGGTCGAGCGCGCCGCGCGCATCGCCATCCAGTCCGAGCTCCTCGCCAACGAGGACACGGGAATGGCGAGCACCGATCCGCGCGCCGCCGCCGCGCTGAGCGCGCCGCTCGTGCGCCAGAGCAGCGCGGGCCAGGGGATGCGGGCCATGCTCAGTCA
>JAXDGF010000143.1:0-3536 GCA_034665165.1 Solirubrobacteraceae bacterium
TGCGCGACAAAGTCATCGTCATGGTCGGCGGCGCGCCGGTAACTCAGGAGTACGCCGACGCCGTCGGCGCCGACGGCTACTCGGCCGACGCCTCCTCGGCGGTGAAGAAGGCCAAGGAGCTGATCGAGCTGAAGCGGGAAAGGGTGCCGGGAAGGACATCCATGTCCTTCCTTGCGAGTTCGCCTGGCGGCGAACTCGGGGGCGTTGACGAATGAACGCGGCGGCCTTAGTCGCCCGCGCCGAGCACGCGGTCAAGGGCCCGGTGTGGGGCTGTCAGATGTGCGGGCAGTGCGTCCTCCATGCAACCGGTCTCACGTGCCCGATGAACTGTCCGAAGACGCTGCGCAACGGCCCCTGCGGAGGGGTGCGCCCGGATGGACACTGCGAGGTAAAGCCGGAAATGCGCTGCGTGTGGCTCAAGGCCGTCGAGCGCTCGGAGCGCCTGCCCCTGTGGCGCGGCCACATCGACGACCTGCGCCCCCCCGTCGACAATGGGCTGAAGGGCACCTCGGCGTGGATCAACCTCATCACCGGTCGCGACCGCCGGCCGCCGGCCGGCTGGAGCCCGGACCGCGATGTCGATTCTTGAACGCAAGGTCGCGGCCGGCGAGTTCGTGGTCACCGCCGAGCTCCCCGTGATCGACGGCGGCGGTCAGCCGGAGATCCTGCGCCAGCTGGCGCCGATGCGGCCCTTCGTGGACGCCTTCAACGCCACCGACAATCCCTCCGCCCACGCCCACTGCTCCCCCCTGGCCGTTGCCATCGGCCTGATCCAGGCCGGGGTCGAGCCGGTCCTCCAGCTTGCCTGCCGCGACCGCAACCGCCTCGCCCTCGAGGCCGATCTCGCGGGCGCGGCCATGCACGGCATCGAGAACCTGTGCTGCCTGACCGGCGACGATGTCACCGCCGGCGACGAGCCCGAGGCCCGGCGCGTGTTCGATCTCGACGGTCCCCAGCTCATCGCCCTCGCACGGACGCTGCAAGCCGGCACGTACCTGTCGGGAAGGCCGATCGCGCCCGCCCCCCACTACTTGATCGGCGCCGTCGAGAATCCCGGCGCCCCCCCGTATGAGTACCGCGTGCGCCGAGCGGCGATCAAGGCGCTCGCGGGCGCGCGCTTCCTCCAGCTCCAGATCTGTTACCGCCCCGAGCTCCTCGCCCGCTTCATGCGCGCGGCATGGGACACCGGCCTGAGCCAGCGCCTCGCGCTCATCCCCTCGATCTGCATCCTGCGCTCGGTGGGCGGCATGCGCTTCGTCGCCACCCGCGTGCCCGGGATCGATGTGCCCCCCGAGGTCGTGGCCCGCGTCGAGAACGCCGCCGACGAGGAGGCCGAGTGCTTTGAGATCGCGTATGAGCTTGCGTGCCATGCCCTCGCTCAGCCGGGTGTCGCCGGCCTTCACTTCATCTCGTTCCGCAGAGACGCCGGCATCGCCAAGCTCTGCACACGTCTGGGCATTCCGCCCCGAGTCGAAAGGGAAACGCATGGATACAGTGCTCAGGTCGCGGTCTAAGAGCGTCACGATAGGCGCGGGACAACCGTTCTGCATCATCGGCGAGCGCATCAACCCGACGGGGCGAAAGATCTTCGCCGAGCAGCTGCGGGCCGGGGACCTGTCGACGGTGACCGCGGACGCGCTGGCCCAGGTCCACGCCGGGGCCGATGTCCTCGACATCAACGCGGGCATTCCCCTTGTCGACGAGCCCGAGCTGCTGGCGAGCATGCTGCGCACGGCGCAGGATGCCGTTGACGTACCGATCTGCATCGACTCCTCGGTCATCGAGGCGCTGGAGGCCGGGCTCTCGGTCTACGAGGGTCGGGCGCTCGTGAACTCGGTCACGGCCGAGGACGAGCGGCTCGACGAGATCCTCCCCCTCGTCGCGCGCCACGGCGCCGCCGTGATCGGCCTCGCCAACGACGAGACCGGGATCCCCGAGACGCCCGAGAAGCGGCTCGAGTGCGCGCGGAAGATCGTCAGCGCCGCCGGCGACCACGGCATCGCCCCCTCGGATGTCATCATCGATCCCCTGGCCATGACGGTCGGCGCCGACACCGAGGCCGTGACCACGACGCTGGCCACGATCACCCTGATCCGCGACGAGCTCGGCGTCAACATGTGCCTGGGCGCCTCGAACGTGTCGTTCGGCCTTCCGGAGCGGCTTGTGCTGGGCGCATCCTTCCTTCCCATGGCCATGGCCGCGGGGCTGACGAGCGCGATCATGTCGACGGCCGAGGTCTGCGTTCAGGCCGTACGCGGGGCGGACCTCCTCCTCGGCCACGATCCTTGGGGCGGGAGCTGGATCGCCGCCCACCGCGCACGCAAGGCGGCGCTCGAGGCAGCGGCGCTCGAGCAAGCGGCGGCCGGATGAGAACGGCGGCCGCGTGAGCGTTCCGTCGTCCGAGCGCAAGCACCGGAGCGCCGAGCGCGACGACGTGCCCGCGCCCGAGGACGGCGCCCGCCGCGTGCGGCTGCGCTTCCTGCCCGACGGCGGCGAGGTGCGCGTCCCCAGCGGGACGCCGGTGTTCGACGCCGCGAGCTGGAACGGGATCGCCATCGACTCGACCTGCGGCGGTCACGGGACGTGCAAGAAGTGCAAGGTGCGCGTCATCTCCGGCGAGGTGCCCGTCGGTCCGATCGACCCGCGGGCGTTCACCGTGGATGAGCTGCGGGACGGGTGGCGGCTTGCGTGCCGGGCCAATGCGCGCACCGACCTTGTCGTCGAAGTGCCACCGCTCCAGACGCGGCCGAAGGCAGCGCTCGTCGGCGTTGGGCGCCACGTGATCCTGCGACCCGCCGTGCAGAAGCGCCATCTCGTGCTCGCCGAGCCCAGCCTAGAGGACCAGCGCTCTGACCTCCAGCGCGTCCTCGACGGGCTCGACGATCTCGAGCCCCACGCGTCGCTCGAGGTCCTGCGCTCCCTCGGCGGGGTCCTGCGCGCCGCCGGCTTCGACGTCACCGCTGTCGTGTGCGACGAGGAGCTCATCGACGTCGAGCCCGGTGACACGACGGCGCGACGCTTCGCCATCGCCTTCGATCTCGGCACGACCACGGTCGTCGCCACCCTCCTCGACCTCGACAGCGGCCAGCCCCTGGCCGTGCGCTCGATGCTCAACCGCCAGCAACCCTACGGCGCCGACGTGATCACGCGGATCTCGGCCACGATGATGGACGACCACGCCCTCGCGGCGCTGCGTGAGCGCGCTCACGAGACGGTCGCCGAGCTGTTAGGCGAGGTGTTAGCCGAGGCCGAGGTCGATCCGCTCGAGGTCTACGAGATAACCGTATGCGGGAACGTGACGATGATGCAGCTCGCGCTCGGGATCGATCCCGAGCCGCTATCGATGGCGCCCTTCGTCGTCGCCACCCACGTGTTCCCCTTTGTCCGCGCCGCCGACTTCGGGGTCGAGGTTCATCCGCGAGCCACGGCCTTCGTGTTTCCCTCCCTGGGAGCCTACGTGGGCGGCGATATCGTCGCCGGGATGCTCGCGACGGGCCTTACTCGCGACCGCCGCCTGCGCCTCTTCATCGACGTAG
>JAXDGF010000144.1:0-15071 GCA_034665165.1 Solirubrobacteraceae bacterium
CGCGGGCGAGGGGCCGACGCCCGAGCAGCGCGAGAAGTCGTGGTTCCGGGTCCGCTTCGTCGGCGAGGGAGGCGGGAAGCGGGTGGTCACCGAGGTCAGCGGCGGGGACCCCGGCTACGGCGAGACGTCGAAGATGCTCGGCGAGTCGGCGCTGTGCCTCATCCACGACGAACTACCGCAACTGAGCGGCCAGCTCACGACTGCCGTCGCGATGGGGCAACCGCTGCTCGACCGGCTTAAAAACGCAGGCATCACCTTCGCCACCAAGACATGACCGTCACCCCCGACCAGGCCGTCGACGCCGCCAATGATGTCTTCGGGCGCCACCCGGGCCACCGCGCGCTGCACGCCAAGGGGACCTTATTAGCCGGAACCTTCACCGCGACCCCCGCCGGGAAGCGCCTCACGCGCGCCGCCCACATGCAGGGCGAGCCGGTCAAGGTCACCGCCCGCGTCTCCAACGCCAGCGGCGATCCCGACACCCCCGACTACCTGCCCGACGTGCGCGGGCTGGCGGTCAAGTTCTACCTTCCCGACGGGTCGCGCACCGACATCGTCGCCCAGTCGGCTCCGCGCTTCCCCGTCCGCACACCCGAGGCGTTCGTCGAGCTCATGCGCGCGAGCAAGCCGAGCCCGGCCCTGCCCCTGAAATTCGCGCGCTTCCTGGCACGAAACCCGGGAGCCGCGCCCGGGCTCCCCACCAACGCCAAAGCGCTGCTCCCGCCCGCGAGCTACGCGACGATCCGCTACTACGCGATCCACGCCTACCGCTGGCTCGACGACGACGGCAGCGCGCACTACGTGCGCTACACCTTCGTCCCTGAGGCGAGCGAGCGGGCGCCGGCTCCGTGGCAGGCCCGCCGCCGGGGTCGCGACTACCTCCAGCACGAGATCCGCGAGCGTCTCGCGCGCGGGCCCGTGCGCTTCAAGCTTGTTATCCAGGTCGCCGAGCCGACCCACGGCGACGACGTCGACGACCCCACGTCGGTCTGGCCCAAGCAGCGCGCGCGGCACAGCGCCGGGACGCTCGAGCTCACCGGCCTCGACACGGAGCGCGAGAAGGGGACCGACGTACTCGTGTTCGATCCCGTGCGGGTGACGGACGGGATCGAGCTCTCCGACGATCCGATCCTCCGCTTCCGCGAGCACGCGTACTCGGCCTCGGTCGCGCGCCGCGCGTCGCTTGCCCGCCACTGACCCGAGGGGGCGTGGCGGTGAAGGCTGCGCGCGCGTGGCGGTGAAGGCTGCGCGCGCGTGGCGGTGAACGCCGCCCGCGGGGCCGTCATCGAGAGCGCCGCGGCCCGTGCGCCAAGTAACCTCGCCCTACCATGAGCTTCCTGCGGGACGAGGGGCCGGCCGCGCTCGAGTGGGCGGCGAGCTACCTCGAGCGCGTGGGCGATCTGCCCGTGCTGGCGCAGGTCGAGCCCGGCGCGATCCGCGCCGCGCTGCCGCCGGCCCCGCCCGAGGACGCCGAGCCCTTCGAGGCCGTGCTCCGCGATCTCGAGGAGATCCTCCTCCCCGGCGTCACCCACTGGCAGCACCCGCGCTTCTTCGGCTACTTCGCCACCACCTCGTCGGGGCCCGCGATCCTCGCCGAGCTCCTCGCGGCCACGCTCAACTCGGTGGCGATCCTGTGGCGGACGGCACCGGCCGCCACCGAGCTCGAGGGGGTCGTGCTCGACTGGACAGCGCAGCTGCTCGGGCTGCCGGCGGGCTGGCACGGTCACATCGAGGACAGCGCCTCGACCTCGACCCTGGCGGCCATCATTGCGGCCCGGGTCGCGACCGGGCGGGATCTCGTCGTGTGCTCCGAGCAGGCCCACTCTTCGGTCGAGAAGGCGGCGCGGATGCTCGGCATGGAGCTGCGCAAGGTCCCGGTCGACGACGAGTTCCGGATGCGGCCGGACCGGCTCGGCGATCTCAGCCGGGCGGCGGCCGTGGTCGCAACCGTCGGCACCACCGCGACGACGTCGGTCGACCCGGTGAGCGCCGTCGCCGACGCGTCCGCGGCCGCCGGCGCCTGGCTCCACGTCGACGCGGCCTACGCAGGCACGGCGATGGTGTGTCCCGAGCACCGCTGGGCGTTCGATGGGGTCGAGCGCGCCGACTCGGTCATCGTTAACGCCCACAAATGGATGCTGACCCCCATGGACTGCTCCCTTCTGTGGACGAGCAGGCCGACGGATTTCCGCGCCGCCTTCAGCCTCGTGCCCGAGTACTTGCGCACGCCGGATGCCGAGGACGCGCTCAGCCTGAGCGAGTACGGGCCCGCGCTCGGCCGGCGCTTTCGCGCGCTCAAGCTGTGGGCGGTGCTGCGCTGCTACGGCCGCGCCGGGCTCCAGGCCCACGTCCGCTCTGGCGTGCGCCTGGCGGAGCTCTTCGCGGGCTGGGTCGAGGCCGAGCCCGACTGGGAGGTGTGCGCGCCGAGGTTGTTCTCGGTCGTCTGCTTCCGCCGCGACGGCAGTGACGAGATCAACCGCGCGATCCTCGAACGCGTCAACGCGAGCGGCGAGATGTTCATCTCGCACGCCGTCCTTCGCGGGCGCTACGCGCTGAGGCTCGCGGTCGGCCAGGCGACCACGACCGACGCCAGCGTCGAGCTCGCGTGGGAGGTGCTGCGCGACGCGGCGGCGTCGGTGGCGTCGGTGGCGTAGCGTTTTGCACAGATGTATCGCCGCCGGCGCAAAGCCGTGACGTTCATGTCTTGATTCGTTGCGGTCGCGGGCGCGACGATCGGTGGGTGAGCATTGAACGCACCATCTCGTCCGCTATGCGGACAGAATCGTGCATTCAACGCTCGGCTGACCGCCAGCGCGGGCTCGTGACCTGCGAACAACTCCGCGCGATCGGCCTGTCGAACGCCGCGATCGCCCGGCGCCTCGCGCTGGGTCGACTTCACCGCGTTCATTTTGGCGTTTACGTCGTCGGGCGGCGCGAGCTCTCGCGTGAGGGCGTGTTCCTCGCCGCTGTGCTCGCGGTTGGCGCTGACGCGGTGCTCAGTCATTTCGCGGCGGCCGCGCTGTGGGAGTGCTGGAACGGACCGACGATCCCGATCGACGTCACCGTCCCGCGGAGGCTTCGGCCGCGTCCGGGGATCCGACCTCACACCGTCGACGAGCTTCCCGCGAGCGCCTGGAAGATCCATCGCGGGATACCGGTCACCACCCCGACGCGCACGATCCGCGATCTTGCCGGCACGATGTACTCCGAGCGCGCGTTCAGGCGGGTAGTGCACGAGGCGCTCGCCCGAAAAATCGTCCACCTCTCCACCCTCCAGGCCGAGATCGACCGCGCACCTGCCAGGTGCCGCGGGATCAGACGACTTCGGGCCGAGATCGCCGACGGCGCGAAGCCGACCCGGTCAGGGCTCGAAGACGCCGCGGTCGAGATGCTGCGCCGCCACGACCTTCCGAGCTTCGAGACCAACGTTCACGTCCCCGGCACGCCAGCCTGGGTCGAGGTCGACGTCCTCTTCGCCGCACAGAAGGTCGTGATCGAGGTCGACGGCGGGGCGTGGCACTCGACGCCGTTCAGACGCGAACTCGACGCGCATAAGCAGTCGCTGGTCGAAGCGGCCGGCCACCGCGTGATCCGGCTCGGCGAGGACGACCTCACGCCAAGGAGCGAGGCGCAGACGATGACTCGGGTCTGGCGAGCCCTCGGGCACGAAACCGCACGCGAAACTGCCCCCGCCCCCGCCCCCGCCCCCGCCCCCGCCCGCGAAACCGCCCCCGCGCCCGCTACTTCAACTCGCTCGAGCTCTTCCCGAGGAGTAGGCGGGCGATGACGAGGAGCTGGATCTGCTGGGTCCCCTCGAAGATGTCGAGGATCTTGGCGTCGCGGGCCCACTTCTCGAGCAGCTCGCCCTCGCCGTAGCCGACGGTGCCGCACAGGGCGACGCACCGGAGCGCGATTTCGGTTCCCACGCGGCCGGCCTTGGCCTTGGCCATCGACGCCTGTAGCGAGTTGGGCTTGCCGTTGTCGGCCATCCACGCGGCCTGGAGGGTGAGCAGGCGCGCGGCCTCGTAGTCGGCCTCCATGGCGATGAACTCGGCGGCGGCGGCGCTCTGGGCGATGGGAGGAGCGTCGTAGTCGATCTCGATGCCCGCCTCGGTGAGCCGGTCGCGGGTCTCCTCGAGGCAGGCGCGGGCGACGCCGAGGGCCATGGCGGCAACGAGGGGGCGCGTGTTGTCGAACGTCTGCATCACGCCCGAGAAGCCACCCTTGGCCTTGATCTCGGGGCTGCCGAGGAGGTTGCCCTTGGGCACGCGGCAATCGGAGAGGACGAAGTTGGCGGTGTCCGAGGCGCGGATGCCGAGCTTGTGCTCGAGGCGGTCGAGCTTCAGGCCCGGGTTGTCGCGCTCGACGACGAACGACTTGATGGCGGCGCGGCCCTGGTCGCGATCGAGCGAGGCCCAGACGACGATGAGCTCGGCGCGGTCACCGGCGGTGACGAAGATCTTCTCGCCGTTGAGGACGTACTCGTCGCCCTCGAGCCGCGCCGTGGTGCGGATCGCGGCCGAGTCCGAGCCCGCCTCGGGCTCGGTGATCGCCATCGCCGCCCACTTCCCGCCGAAGCGCTGGAGCTGCTCCTCGTCGGCGACGGCCGCGATGGCGGAGTTGCCGAGGCCCTGGCCGGGCATGCTCAGGAGCAGGCCGACGTCGCCCCAGCACACCTCGGCCACGCTCAGGACGGTGGCGAGGTTCGAGCCGTTGCGGGTGCCCGCGTGGTCGGCGGAATCGCCGTTCTGCGAGCGGCTCGCGCCCGCCGCCCCGGCGCCGGAGAGGGCGCCCCCCTCGTTCATGCCCTTGATGACGGCCGCGAGCATGTCGAGCTCCTTGGGGCGGGCGTGCTCGGCGCGGTCGTACTTGCGCGAATTGGGGCGCATGACCTCGGCCGCCATCTGATGGGCCTGGCCGACGAGGGTGGCGAACTTCTTCGGGACCTCGAGGTTGATCATACGAGTAGCACTCCCTCCATCAGGCCCGCCGCCCGCAGGTCGCGGTACCAGCGCTCGACCGGGTGCTCGGTGACGTAGCCGTGGCCCCCGAGAAGCTGGACGCCGTCCGAGCCGATCGCCATCGCGCGCTCGCTCGCGAGCCGGCGGGCGAGCGCCGCCTCGCGGGCGAAGCTCTTGCCCTGATCGGCCCGGCTGGCGGCGCGGTAGGTCGCCAGGCGCAGCCCGTCGAGCTCGATGGCGATGTTGGAGACGGCGAAGGCGATCGCCTGGCGGTTCGCGATCGGCTCGCCGAAGGCCTTACGGTCCTTGACGTAGGGGATGACGTAGTCGAGGACGGCTTGGCCTGTCCCGACCGCGAGCGCGCTCCAGGCGATCCGCCCGAGTTGGATGCACTGCGCGTATACCTCGGGGCGTGCGCCGGCGAGCAGCGCGCTCGCGGGGATTGAGGTGTCCTCGAAGGTGAGCCTGCCCGTGGCGGCGGCGCGGATGCCCATGGCGGGCTCGGGCTCGACGGAGATGCCTTCGGCCGTGGCCTCGACGATGAAGAGCGCCGGGCCGCGTCCTTCGAGCTCGGCGGCGACGACGAAGAGCTCGCCGGCGACGGCGCGGGGCACGAGCGACTTGACGCCGCTGAGGACGTAGCCGCCGTTCGCGGGCCGCGCCCGCGTCTGGAGCTTGAAGGGATCGAACAGCGCGCGGGGCTCGATCACGGCGAGCGACGCCGCCGGGATCCGCTCGCCCACGAACTCGTGCAGGTAGGTCGCCTGCTGCTCCTCATCGCCCCACAGGCTGAGGGCGGTGCTCACGGCCGCGGGTGCGAGGCAGGCCACGGCGAGGCCCATGTCACCCTGCGCGAGCGCCTCGCTCATCAGGACGGCGGTGACGGCCGAACGCTCGGCCACCGCACCCCCGAGCTCCTCGGGGACGCCGATCATGGTCAGACCGAGCTCGTCGCTCTGGCTCAGGAGCTCGGGCGGGGCGAGACAAGCGGCATCGGCCTCGAGCGCCGCGGGGCGGAGCCTGTGTAGGGCGAAGTCGCGCACGGCTTCGCGCAGCATCTGCTGCTCGTCGGTGGGCGTCAGGTCAAAGAGGCCGCTTGGCTTGGTCGTCGGCTGGCGCGCCGGGGTCGCGAGCTTCTGGGCGGCCGCGAAGGTCCGTCCTGCGCTCGCGGCGGTGCGCACCGTGGTCTTCGACGCGCCGTAGAGAAAGCGCTCGGCGGGGTCGCGCAGGCCGAGCCGGTCGACGACGGGGGAGGCCGCGAAGCGGTTCAGGGCCTTGAGTCCGATGGCCATGCTGCGCTCGGTGAGGTTCTGCTGCTGGCGGGGCAATCGTGCCTCTAAATGTCGTTAGATGTTGTGACGTCGTTTGATGTAATGCTGGCGGCGGCGTATTCTTGCACGGAACCGGTGAAGTCGGCATCCGTGCCGACTCCATTGGGAGTTCGGTCGAGGGGTCGGGCGGGGGTGGCGACATCGGCGCCGAACTCCCGGGTGGTGTTGTGTCGGCTCTTACGAAGTCCTTATAAGCGCGGCGTCATGCTGCTGCCATGCGCGTATTGATCGCGGAGGATGAACGGCGCTTGGCCGATGCGATCGCGCGTGGGCTGCGCCGCGAGGGGATGGCGGTGGATGTCGCTCCCGACGGAACCGAGGCCCTGACCAAGGCCCGTATCGTTCGCTATGACGTGCTCGTCCTCGACCGCGACCTGCCCGGGATCCACGGCGACGCGGTGTGCAAGGCCGTCCGGGGCGAGCGCCCGGAGACCGGCATCCTTATGCTCACGGCCGCCGGTGGGCTCGGCGATCTCGTCGAGGGCCTGTCGCTGGGTGCCGACGACTACCTGCCCAAGCCCTTCCGCTTCGCCGAGCTTGTGGCGCGCATCCACGCGCTCGCTCGGCGCGCCGGCCCGAGTCGCCCGCCAGTCCTCCATCACGCGGACATCGAGCTCGATCCCGCCCGCCGCGCCGTGACCCGGCAGGGCCGCTCGGTCGAGCTGGCGCGCAAAGAGTTCGCCGTGCTCGAAGCGCTGATGGCGGCCGACGGCGCCACCGTCTCGGCCGAGGAGCTGCTCGAGCGCGTGTGGGACGAGCACATCGACCCGTTCACCAACGTCGTGCGCATGACGATCATGACCCTTCGGCGCAAGCTCGGCGAGCCCGCCGTGCTCGAGACGGTGATCGGGGTCGGCTACCGGATGGCGTGATGGGCGCGCGCGCAGGGAGAGCGATGGCCCGCTTTTCCGCCGCGGTGCGGCGGCTCGGGGTCGCGGTGCGGCGGCTTGGGGTCGCGGTGCCGCCTCGGACGGTGCGCTTTCGCCTCACCGCCACCTACGGCGTCATGTTCCTCATCACCGGCGCGGTGCTGCTGACGATCGGCTACGCGCTCGTGCGCCACAACATCAGCGGGCGGGAGGATTTCGGCAAGGCCTACCGGCAGCTGGTGCCCGGTCCCCCGCCGCATCCCTTCGGCAATCTCTTCCCACCCGGTTCGACCGCGCGCTCGCTCTTCCGTGCAGCCCACCAGCAGTTCGTCAATAACGCTCTCCACCGCCTCGTCTACGAGTACATCCTCGCCCTCGGGGTGATGACGATCATCTCTGTCGGCGCCGGGTGGCTGCTGGCCGGACGGGCGCTGCGGCCGTTGCGCGAGATCACCGCGACAGCGCGTCGCGTTTCGGGACACAACCTCGGCGAGCGCATCGACCTCGACGGCCCGGCCGACGAGCTCAAGGAGCTGGCGGACACCTTCGACGGCATGCTCTCCCGGCTCGACTCGTCCTTCGCCAGCCAGCGCCACTTCGTGGCCAATGCCTCGCACGAGCTCCGGACTCCCCTCGCGATCATCCGCACCGAGGTGGACGTGGCGCTCGCCGACCCGGGGGCGGGAACCGACGAGCTCCGGGAGATGGGGGAGGCCGTGCGCGAGACGATCGACCGCTGCGAGCGCTTGATCGAGGGCCTCCTCACCCTGGCCCGCAGCGAGGCTTCGGTCGTGCGCGGCGAGCCCGCCGATCTCGCCGCCCTCGCCGGCGACTGCCTGACCGACCTCCGGGCTCGGGCCGAGGACGCCGGCGTCGAGGTGCGCGCGCTTCTCGAGCCGGCCGACGCGCGCGGTGACGCCCGCTTGCTCGAGCGGCTGATCGCCAACCTGATCGACAACGGGATCCGCTACAACCGGCCCGGCGGCTTCCTCGAGGTGGCCACGCGTTCGGAGGACGGACGCGCGCTCGTGCGCGTGCGTAACAGCGGCGATCCCATCGATCCCGAGGCGGCGGCGACGCTGACCGAGGCCTTCCGCCGCCTGGGGCGAGGCGGCGACGGCTTCGGGCTCGGGCTTTCGATCGTGAGCTCGGTCGTCGCCGCCCACGGGGGACGCCTGAGCGTGGCGGCGCCGGGGACCGGGGGCCTCGACGTCGTGGTCGAGCTACCCGCCGCGCCCGTGAGCGCCAGTCGGGGGAAGGGAAATCTTTCCTCGGCGCTTACGCCCAGCTGACGCCACCGTCAGTACAACCCAAGCGACCCCAGGAATCCCTTTGCCCGAGGAGTCATGACCATGCCGTGCGCCCATACGCCCATCTCCACCCGCGGTCCTCGCGCTCTCGCCGCCTGCGCGCTCGCGGGCACGCTCGCGCTCGGTTTGACGGGCTGCGGTTCGTCGGGCAGCAGTGCCGCGGCGAGCTCGGGAGGCGCGGCGGGAACGAGCACGACGTCCGCGAGCTCGCGCTACCAGGCGCGGCTGAAGGCCGCCCAGTGCCTGCGCGCCCACGGCCTCAACGTGCCCGACCCCTCGGCCAACGGCGGGGGCGGCGCCGGGGGCGGCGCGGGCGGCGGCGCGGGTGGCGGCGGCGGCGGTGGTGGCGGCGGGATCAGGCAGCTGCTCGCGACCCCAGCCGGCAAGGCGGCCAGCAAGTCGTGCCAGTCCGAGCTCAGGCAGGCCAACCCGTTCGCCAACATCACCCCGGCGCAGCGCCAGCAGTTCCAGCAGGCCGCCGTCAAGTTCGCTCAGTGCATGCGCGCGCACAACGTGAACATCCCCGACCCGACGAGCAACGGCGCCGGGGGCTTCGGGATCTTCCGTTCGATCCCGTCGAGTGAGCGCAACAGCCCGGCCTTCCGGACCGCGCTCAAGGCGTGCTCGAGCAACCTGCCCAACCGGGGGCAGTTCGGTCGCGGCGGCCCGGGCGGGGCGGGCGGCAGCGTCGGCGGCCCCGGCGCGTAGCACTGTAACCGTGCTGTGACCGGCGATCGCGTACCACTCCTGCGAGCGTGACCAGGCAAACCATCACCGAGCGGCTCGCGGCCGGCGGCGGGCGCCGCCGCCAGGCCGCGGCCGCGGCGGGCACCATCGTCGTGGTGGCGGTCGTGATCGGGATCGTCGTCAGCGCGGGTGACCCCGCGGCGAGCAAGGGGCAGAACTCGAACGCTGCGTCCAGCGGCAGCACCACCGTGCAGCGCCGCAACCTGGTCGAGACCGATACTGAGTCGGGCACGCTCGGGTACGCCAACGCGCAGACGGTGTTCAACCGGCTGAGCGGAACGGTCACGTTCCTCCCCAAGGTCGGACAGGTGGTGTCGCCGGGCGGGACCCTCTACCAGGTCAACGGCTATCCGGTGATCCTCTTCAACGGCTCGTACCCGGCGTATCGAAACTTGAGCTCGAGCGATAGCAACGGCCGGGACATCGAGGAGCTGAACGCCGACCTTAGGGCGATGGGCTTCGATCCCTACGACGCGATCACCGTGGATAACGCGTGGCAGGACGGCACCACGGCCGCGGTAGACCGCTTCCAGGCATCGATCGGGCAGACAGAGACGGGCAAGCTCACGCTCGGCCAGATCGTCTTCCTGCCGGGCTCGCAGCTCATCAACGCTGTGGACACAACCATCGGCTCGACGGGCGGGAGTGCGGCCGCGGGGTCGGGCTCCCCGTCGAGCGGGGCGTCGTACTCGCCCCCCGCCCGGACGCCGGAGCGGGTGAGCTACGACAGCCCGACGCCGCCCCATGCGCAGTTCGTCGATTTCTCGACCGCGACCAAGACCCCCGCGCTGACCACGCCCACGACCACCACGCCGGCGACCACAACGCCGGCGACCACCACGCCGGCGACCACCGCCCCGGCGACCACCGCCCCGGCGACCACGACGCCGACCACGACGCCGACGACCACCACCCCGATGTCGAGCACCCCCGGCACCTCGAGCAGCGGCCTCCAGGCCATCATCCAGCTCCTGCAAACGCAGAACAGGCTGCTCGAGGCGGAGCTGAAGGCGGCGGCCAAGGGCTCGGGCAACAAGTCACCCTCGGGTACGACGGGCGCGAAGACCCCGAGCGCTGCCAGCACCGGGTCGTCGAAGCCGAGCTCGTCGGCCAACAGCCCGAGCAGCAGCGCGAATAACGGCAGCGGCAGCGGCGGCGGCGGCGGGGGCGGGGGCGGGAGCGCGACCGCGATCCTGAGCACGACATCTACCAACCTCGTCGTCACCGTCCAGCTCGACGCGACCAAGCAGAGCGAGGCGAAGCTGGGCGAGCCCGTCACGGTGCAGCTCCCGGATGGGAGCACCGTCAACGGCAGGGTCACCAGCGTGAGCTCCGTAGCCACCACTACGAACACCGGCTCGAATAGCAACTCGCCTTCCAACAGCGCGCCGTCGGCGACGATCCCGGTCACGATCTCGCTCGACAAGCACGCCGATACGCGTGGCCTCGACCAGGCCGCCGTGAGCGTCAACTTCGACGCCCAGGTCGCCAACCACGTGCTCTCGGTGCCGGTCACCGCGCTGCTCGCGACCCAGGGCGGTGGCTACGCCGTCCAGCTCGCCGCGCCCCCACACAAGCTTGTCGCCGTCACCCCGGGACTGTTCGCCGCCGGTTACGTGCAGATCTCCGGTCCTGGCATCCAGGACGGCATGCAGGTGACCGACTCCCAGGGATGACCGCCACCGCGAACGGCGTCGCGCTCGAGCTCCGCGATGTCGGAAAGGAATACCCCGGCGGCGTGCACGCGCTGCGTCACGTCAGCGTGGACATCCAGACCGGGGACCAAGTCGCGGTCGTCGGTCCGTCGGGCTCGGGCAAGACGACCATGCTCACCATCCTCGGCACGCTCGAGCGCCCCACGAGCGGCGAGGTTCACGTCGCCGGGCGCAACGTCGTCAAGGCGTCAGATCGCGACCTCGCGGGCCTGAGGGCGTTCGAGATCGGGTTTGTGTTCCAGGGCTTCCACCTGCAGGACGGGATGACGGCGCTCGACAACGTCGCCAACGGGATGCTTTACACGGGCGCTCGTCTGCGCGAGCGCCGGGAGGCGGCCAAGGGAGCGCTCGAACGCGTCGGCCTCGGCAATCGCGTCACCCACCGCCCACCGCAGCTCTCGGGCGGCGAGAAGCAGCGCGTCGCCATCGCGCGCGCCATCGCGAAGAACCCGACGATCATCCTCGCCGACGAACCGACGGGAAACCTCGACTCCAAGTCGGGGCAATCGGTGCTCGAGCTCCTGCAGGAGCTCGCGGCCGAAGGGGCGACGCTGGCGCTGATCACGCACGACGAGAGCATTGCGGCCGGGTTCCCGCGCCGCCTGCAGATGCGCGACGGCGAGATCGTCGGGGACGAGCGGCGATGAGCGCGACCGCGCTCCGGCGCCGCGGGCTGCCGCCCCCGGAGCGGGGCGGCGGGCGCGAGACGGCGCGGCTCGCGCCGCACGAGCTCCTCGGGGTCGCGCTCCAGGGACTGCGGACGCGGCGCCTGCGGGCAGCCCTCTCCGCGCTCGGGATCGCGATCGGAATCGGCGCCATGGTCGCCGTGGTCGGCGTGTCCGCGTCGAGCCAGGCCAACCTGCTGAGCACGATCGACAGGCTGGGGACGAACCTGCTCACGGTGACGCCGGGCACCAACTTTTTCGGCGCCAACGAGGTGCTCCCCAGCACCGCGATCCCGATGATCAAGCACATGGCCAGCATCAACCAGGTCTCGGCGGTGTACGCGGTGCCGAACGCGAACGTGTTCAGGACACCGTTCGTGCCGTCGACCCAGACCGGAGGGATCGGCGTCGACGCGACCGACCCGGGGCTCGTCAAGGCGATGAACAGCAGCGTCGCCTCCGGCCACTTCTTCGACGCCGCCTCGGAGACCGAGCCGACCGTGGTTCTCGGTGCCGCGGCGGCGGCCGACCTCCAGATCGAGAAGGCCACCGGCCACATCCAGCTCTTCGTCGGGGGAACGTGGTTCACGGTCATCGGCATCCTCAACTCGATGACGCTCGACACCAGCCTCGACGACAACGTGTTCATCGGCCTGCCCGCGGCCGAGCACATCTTCCGCGTCCAGCCGAGCCCATCCGAGATCTACGTGCGCGCCAACGTCAACGACGTGAAATCGGTCAGCAGCCTGCTCGCCCCCACCGCCGATCCCCAGAACTCGAGCGGCGTCAGCGTGAGCCAGCCCTCGAACGTGCTCGAGGCGCGCGCCGCGGCCAAGGGACAGTTCACCACCCTCCTGCTCGGGCTTGGCGCGGTGGCCCTCCTCGTCGGGGCGATCGGGATCGCCAACATCATGGTCATCTCCGTGCTCGAGCGCCGCGGCGAGATCGGCCTGCGGCGCGCGCTGGGCGCCACCCGCCGTCACATCAGCGCTCAGTTCCTGGCCGAATCGGCGCTCCTCGCCGCGCTCGGCGGGATCTGCGGGCTGCTATTCGGCGCCGTCGCGACATGGGTCTACTCGATCGGTCAGAACGAACCCTGGGTCGTCCCGGTGTACGCGCTCATCGCGGCGCCGGCAGCCGGTCTCGCGATCGGCGCCATCGCCGGGCTCTACCCCGCCGCCAAGGCGGCGCGCCTGAGCCCGACCGAGGCGCTGCGCTCGACGTAGGGCGGGCCCTTAGCACTTAGCGTCGACCTTACGGGGAACTGACGCGGCGAGCCTTAGGCTCGAACCCATGTCGAGATGTCGTCCTACACCGCAAGGTGACGGTCGGCGCGTCGCGGGCCTCCCCGCTCCCCGACGCGTCCACCGTTACCTCCCGGACGGCGCTCGACTGCGGCGAACGTGCGCCTCGCCGCGCGCGGGAAGAGTCCCTCCCCGCGACCCCGGAGATCGGCCTCGACATGGGCAGCGACTCCCGCCTGGAGTCGAGCGCCGGTCCCGGGGTTAGTACCGAGCGCCGGGCCCGGGGTTAGTACCGAGCGCCGGGCCCGGGGTTGCACTGCTGGCCACGCCAACGGCGGGCGCGCCGGCCCGGTCCTACTCGGTCCACCAATCCTTGACCATGACGCCGTCTCCACCCTCGGGGCGGTCGGCACCGATGGCGATGATCTCCATGCCCTCGGGACCCGCCTCGAAGCCGCGCACCACCTCGGGTGCCACCCGGACGGTGTCCCAGGGGCTGAGGTCGATGACCTCGTCGTCGAGCTTCATCTGGCCCGATCCGCCGATGATGAGGTAGACCTCCTCCTGCTCCTCGTGGCGGTGGCCGAAGGGTGAGCGAAACCCGGGCTCGTAGCGGAAGTAGGAGACGCCCAGGTGCTCTGAGTCGAGATGCTTACGTCCCATGCGAGCTTCGACGCCGGGGCCGCGGTCGGCGGCGGCGTCCTCGACTTCTTTGAGGTTGGTAATCGTGTAGGGCGGGATGGGCTGGAGCGTACCGGGCCGGGGCGGGCGGGGGCATGTTCCGGCGGCGCCTCGGGGACCTGATGCGTTTTGAGCCGATATATGCGGCGTAACTCGCATCACGTTCGACGGCGCCCTCCAGCCATACTTGCCCCATGCCGACTCCCGAGCTCCTGTGGACCCCGTCTGCCGAGCGGATCGAGCGCGCGACTTTGACCCGCTACCAGCGCAGGCTGGGCGAGACGCGGGGGCTGAGCTTTGGCTCGTATGCCGAGCTCTGGCAGTGGTCGGTGAGCGACCTCGAGGGGTTCTGGTCTTCGATCTGTGAGTTCTTCGATGTGCGCTTCTCGGTGCCGGCGGAGCGTGTGCTGGGGTCGCGCGAGATGCCGGGGGCCGAGTGGTTTCCAGGGGCTCAGACGAGCTTCGCCGAGCACGTGTTCCGGGGCAAGGACGATGACGTCGTGGCGATCCGGCACGCGTCGGAGGTGCGCCCCCCGGGCGAGTGGACGTGGGGGGAGCTCCGGCTCGCGACGGCGCGGATCGCGGCGGGCCTCACCGAGCAGGGTGTTAGCGCCGGAGACCGCGTGGTCGCCTACATGCCGAACATCCCCGAGACGATCGCCGCCTTCCTGGCGTGCTCGAGCATTGGTGCGATCTGGTCCTCGGCCGCGCCTGAGTTCGGGACGCGGAGCGTGATCGACCGCTTTGCCCAGGTCGAGCCCAAGGTCCTGCTCGCGATCGATGGCTACCGCTACGGCGGCAAGGACTTCGACCGGCGCGAGATCGTGCGCGACATCGCGGCCGAGATCCCGTCGCTCGAGCGCGTGGTGACCCTCGGATACCTGGACGGCTCGGGCTGGGAACCCGACTGGCCGAGCGACGGCGAGCTCAGCTTCGCTGCGCTTCCCTTCGACCATCCGCTGTGGGTGCTCTACAGCTCGGGCACGACGGGGCTGCCCAAACCGATCGTGCACAGCCAGGGCGGGATCCTGCTCGAGCACCTCAAGAAGATGGGGCTGCATCTCGACGCCCAGCCCGGCGATCGCGTGTTCTGGTTCACGACGACGGGGTGGATGATGTGGAACTTCCTCGTGGGGGTGATGCTCACCGAAGCGTCGGTAGTCCTCTTCGACGGCAACCCCGGGTACCCGGATCTGAACACGCTGTGGGACCTGGCGGCGCGGACGCGGATGACCTGCTTCGGCACGAGCGCGGCCTTCATCGCCGCGTGCATGAAGGCGGGCGTCGAGCTGGCACGCGGGCGCGACCTGAGCGAGCTGCGCAGCGTGGGCTCGACCGGATCGCCGCTTGCCCCCGAGGGCTTCCGCTGGGTCTACGACGAGCTCGGGGCGGAGACGTGGCTGTTCTCGACTTCGGGGGGGACCGATGTCTGCACCGCCTTCGTGGGCGGCGTGCCCACGCTGCCCGTCTACCTCGGCGAGCTTCAGGGGCGGGCGCTGGGCGCCGCCATCGAGGCGTGGGACCCCGAGGGCCGCGCGCTCGAAAACG
>JAXDGF010000145.1:0-10115 GCA_034665165.1 Solirubrobacteraceae bacterium
AGCCGGACTTGGTGACGATGTCGTTCTCGATCCCGTAGTCGAGCAGGCACCCCGAGGTCGAGATCCCCTTGCCGAACTCGATGTCGAACTCTGCCTGCTTGAATGGGGCCGCGACCTTGTTCTTGACAACCTTGACGCGGACGCGGTTACCGACCGCCTCGGTGCCGTCCTTGAGCGTCTCGATGCGGCGGATGTCGAGGCGCTGGGAGGCGTAGAACTTCAGTGCCCGCCCGCCCGGCTGCGTCTCGGTCGGCCCGAACATCACGCCGATCTTCTCGCGGATCTGGTTGGTGAACACGCACACCGTCTGGGTCCGATTGAGCCCGCCGGCGAGCTTGCGCATCGCCTGGGACATCATCCGCGCCTGGACGCCTACCGTCTGATCGCCCATCTGGCCTTCGAGCTCGGCGCGCGGGGTCAGCGCGGCGACCGAGTCGACCGCCACGAGGTCGACCGCGCCTGAGCGGACCAGCATGTCGACCACCTCGAGCGCCTGCTCGCCGTAGTCGGGCTGGGAGACGAGGAGCTCGTCGATATCGACGCCGATCCTCCCGGCGTACAGCGGGTCCATGGCGTGCTCGGCGTCGACGAAGGCGCACACGCCGCCGAGCTTCTGCGCCTCGGCGATGATGTGGTAGACGAGCGTCGTCTTCCCGGAGGACTCCGGTCCGAAGATCTCGACGATCCGCCCCCGCGGCACGCCTCCGATCCCGAGCGCGATGTCGAGCGAGAGCGCGCCGGTGGGAATCGCATCGACCGCAACGCGCGCGCCAGGGTCTCCCATGCGCATGACGGTGCCCTTGCCGAACTGCCGCTCGATCTGGGTCAACGCGCCCTGAAGCGCCGCTTGGCGCTTGGCATCTGCCTTGGCATCGGACGTCGCGCCGTTCCTCGTTCCGGCCTTGTCGTGGTCGCTCATCCCATTGGCTCCTTGTCTACGCATTGAACCCACCACGGTAGGACTCATGGCGGACGGAACCGGCACGCTAGAGGGGGGCGCTGCAACGAAACAAGACCCGCTCGTTCCGAATCAGCAACGTCTCGGACACAAGTTGACGCAGAGGGCGGACGGCGCGGGTTAGGCGCCCGGCCCCAGCGTCACGAGCGCCGCGCTCGCGGCCGGAAGCGTGACGCGGTACACACCCGCATGCGGGGCAACGATCGCCACCCGGGCCGGCGCCACCCGGGCCGGCGCCAGCACCCCCGTCGCCGTCCGCGCGCCGAAGCTCGCGCCGCCGAGGGTGACGCCCTGCTTGGCGTACGCGCTTCTGGCCTGCAGCCAGGACAGGCTCGCGCGGCCGGTCGCCGCCCCGGCCCGCACCTCCACGGTCGCCCGGTCCCTCAGGCTGTCGTTGATGAGCAGGACCCTGGTGCGGTGGTCGGGCCCGCGGGTCGCCCACGCGCGGACGTGGTCCTGGGCATCGGAGGTGATCCGGAGCAGCCGCGATCCGGACGGGGCCGCCTGCGCGAACATCATCAGACCGTAGTAGAGGGGATGGACGATCGCCTGCCATTGCCCGGCGACGCGATCGAAGTCGAAGAGCCCATTGGCCGCCTCGTCGAAGGTGTGGATGTTCACTCCGTCGACGCCGTCGGTGGCGACGGCGAACAGCGCATCCATGACCCACAGCGCCGAGGCGAAGGTGTCGCTGACGCCTATCCTGCCGTTGCAGGTGACGGAGTTCATCTCGTCGATGCGGAACGTCGCGCCGACGCCGTGGGAGCGCGCCACCACCGGGGAGATGCCGTCCATCAGGTTGCGTGAGGCTCGCAGCGACAGGAGGTTCGGCACGCTCGGGTACGCCGGCGATGAGCGGTCGGTCACGCACTGGTTCAGGCCGTACGCGTGCCAGGTCACCATCTTCACCCGCGAGGACGGGGCCAGGAAGCGGCTCACGCCGTCGAGCCAGGGCACGCGGCCGACCGAGGGTCCCGCGACCGGCAGCCCGCGCAACAAGCCCAGCGCCCGTGAGAACTCCCCGTAGAACTCGCTCGGGCCGTATTTCCGTGGCCGCGCGTAGACCGGCACACCGTCGTGGCTGTACCACGGGATCGGTGCCCCGTGGAGCGTGCGGTACCACGGGGTCTCCGGGTAGAGCTCGGGCTCGTTGCCGGGCTCGAGCGCCGCGATGTAGCCCGGTCCGATGCGGCTCACGAGCTGACGTGCCTCCGTGGCCGCGAGTGAAGGCCGGTTCGCCTCGAGACCGACGCCGAGGATGAGCCGGGCGTTCACGGCCTGGGCCAGGGCCCGAACCGACGCCGTCCAGCGAGGCGTGAGGCTGTATGTCACCCCCAGGGGCCGGCGGGTGCCGCGAACGGGCCACCATGTGCGGTCGGTGCTCTGGCCGCCGATGCGGAGCACCGGCCGCCCCCGGGGAACGAGATTGTGGATGAGCTGCGTGAGGACCGGGTTGACCGCCGCTCCCCGACTGCCGACGAACCCTGGAAGCGACCGGTACTCGAGCGCGAGACCGAGGTAGTCGGGCGCGATTCGACGACCCTGCGGCGCTCCCACCGAGACGTGAAAGACGGCAGCCCGAGCCGCCGCGGAACCCGTGGCGGCGAGCAGAAGGGCCGCCGCGCCAAGCGCCGCGGCCGTGCGGCGTGCGGTCACGAGCATCGGCCCAATTCGGCGAGAATCTAAGCAGAGGGGGCGGTCGCTAGGACGTCACGGCCACTCTGCGCAGCGCTTCGTACCGCGCTCCCTTGGGCGAGAGATGGGATCGGTAGAGCGTCACGGTTGCGGTCTCGGCGAGCGTCAGGGGCGGCGGGGAGGCGATGTCGAACACCCGCGAGCCCTTTGCCACGCGCGCGACGGTCACATGGCCGAGGAAGGGCCGCGCCTCTGGGCGGTACCAGCCACCCTCCTCGAGCGCCACGGCGAGCGCCGACTGAACCCGTGCGAGCGCGCCCGCGGGATCCTCGATCGCGGCCGCCAGGACCCGGGGGCGGCGAGGCGGCAGCCAGAGCGGGCGGCCCAGCACGAGTCCCGCGGGAGGCTCCGACTCCAAGTCGACGGCACACGCGGCCCCGATGGCCTCGACCTCCTCCAGCGGGCAGTTACCGAGAAAGCACAACGTCACGTGGAGCGCGTCGTCCGCCACGGGGCGCAAACCAGGATGCGCGGCCACGATCCCGTCCCGCCAGGATGCTAAGGCGGAGCCGGTGTGGTCATCGAGGTCGAGCGCGACGAACAGGCGCCCGTGGTCGCTCACGTGCGGACGGCGTCCGTCTTCGCCAGCGCCGGGCGCAGCAGCCGGCGCACGAGGTGCATGGCCACCACGGTGGCGCGATCGCGGACATCGGCCCGACCCCCAGGCAAGGTCACGCTGCGCGTGATCCGCTCGCCGCGGCGCTCACGAACCGAGAAGCACACGAAGCCGACGGGCTTCTCGGGCGTTCCGCCGCCCGGCCCGGCGATGCCGGTGATGCCCACCCCCACGCCGGCGTCCAGGCGCTCGATCGCTCCGTCGGCGAGGGCCTCGGCGACCTCGGTCGACACCGCCCCGTAGCGCTCGATGAGCTCGGGAGGAACTCCGGCGAGGGCCACCTTCGCCTCGTTGGAGTAGACGACGAGCCCGCCCTTGAAGTAGGCAGAGGAGCCGGGGCGCTCGGTGAGCCGGGCCGACATCAGGCCCCCCGTGCACGACTCGGCGACGGCGATCGTGTGGCCGGACAGGAGCGCAGCGACCTGCTCGTCGATCGTCGAGCCGTCCTCTGAGAAGAGGGTGTCCGCGTAGCGGTCGCGGACGTACTCGACCAACGCGTCGTAGTCGGGCTCGGCGGCTGGTTCGTAGCGGGTGGAGATCTCGATCTCCCCGCGCCGCAGGCAGGTGGTCACCTCGAGCGAGTCGAGCCGGGTTCCCGCCGCCTCGGCCGCGCGGAGGGTGTCGGCGATCGCCGACTCGGGGATCCCGAACAGGCGCATGACGCGAGTCCGGTAGGTGGTGGCGCCGGCCGTGGCGGCTCGGAACGCTTCGGTTCCCCGCGCCGTCTCCCACATCGGCTTGAGCTCGCGCGGTGGCCCCGGGAGCACGACGACGGTCGGGCCCTCACCGTACGCGGGTGGGACGACGAGCCCCGGTGCCGTCCCCACCGGGTCGAGGACGGTGGCGCCCTCGGGGATGACCGCCTGCTTGCGGTTCGAGTGGCGCATGGCCTCGGGATCGAGGTCCGGCCAGCGCTTCAGCATCGGTGCCAGGATCTCGGCGATCCGTGCTTCAAGCGCCGGATCGAGCACCATCTCGCGTCCGGAGAACCGTCCCACAACCTCGGCCGTGAGGTCGTCCGCGGTCGGCCCGAGCCCGCCACTGGTGACGATCAGATCGAGGCCCTCGGAAGCCATGAACTCGAGTGCCGCCAGGATGTCCCTGGCTCGGTCGCCGACGATCACGATGTGGGCCGCGTCGACGCCGATCTCGCGCAACCGCTCGGAGAGCCACGGGCCGTTGCGGTCGCTGATGATCCCGCTCAGGACCTCGGTGCCGGTGATGAGCACTCCGGCGCGCGCGCTCATCCGCAGTTGGGTGCCTTGGCCGCCGCCAGCGGGCGGTACGAGGTGGGTCCGATGAGCAGGTTGATCGGGACCGAGGAGGGTGCGACGTGGATGGCGCCGAAGCCGGTCTTCATCGTCACCGATGAGTTCCCGAGTGTGAGCAGGAGCTTGGTCGCGGTCTCGGTGGGGACGGTTTGCCCCGGGGCGTAGGTTCTCCCGGGGATCAGCAGCTTGCCGCTACGGTTGGCCATGCAGATGTAGACCGGATTCGTTGGGGTGATCGTCAGGGTCACCGTCTTGGGGGCGGGCGGGACCGCGGTCGTCGAAGTGGTCGTGCTTACCGTCTGCGGTGGCGTCTTCGGATGCTTCCCGGTCCTCGGATGGCCCCCCGCCGTGGTCGGTGTCCCCGAATTCGAGGTGAAGTTGCCCACGATGAAGAGCACTACGACGATCGCCACCAGGACCAATCCGACCAGCGCCCACGGCGGCAGCAACGGCCCGCGGGGAGTGCGGTCCCGCTCGCGGTCGCGCCCGAGCGTCGCGATCGGGCGCGGCTCCTGGTCGGAGGGTCGCTCAAAGCGACGCCGGTAGTCGTCGATCAGCATGCGACTGTCGAGGCCGAGAAAGTCGCTGTAGGTGCGCAGGAAGCTCTTGACGTAGATCGGGCCCGGGAGCATGTCCCATTCCTCGTTCTCCATCGCGCGCAGGTACTTGGCGCGGATCTTGGTCCGCACCTCGACCTCACTGATGTCGATCCGCGCGCGCATGCGCGCTTCTCGGAGGGTGGCTCCGATCTCGGGCACTTGGCCGAAGGCTACCGACGCGAAACGGGTTGACAGCTGGCTTTCACGCGTCGCCGCGCGAGCAGTGGCCCGTGAGCGTCACTCGGGGTCCGGCGCCCCGGGCCCAGCCCAGTCCGGCGCGTCACCCTCCGCGCCGGCGACGGCGTCCACCGGGACCGGGAGGCGCGGCGGGCTCGCGCCCGGCGCCGACTCGGCCAGGTGCATGAGGATCCGGGGCACGTCGGCCTCGGTGATCAGAACCTGCCGCGGCTTTGAGCCCTCGTAGCCGGAGATGATCGAGCGCCGCTCGAGCATGTCGATGAGCCGTCCCGCCCGCGTGTAGCCGAGCCGCAGCCGGCGCTGGAGCATGGACGTGGAGGCGGTCCCCATCTGGGCGACGAGGCCGATCGCCTCCTCGAGCAGCGGGTCTTCGTTGGGGTTGAGCACGTCCTCGTCGGCGTCGCCCTCGCCCTCGCCCACGACCTCTTCGAGGAGCTCCTCTTGGAACTCGGGCTCTCCCTGCTTGCGCCACGCGTCGGCGATGACGGCGATCTGATCCTCGTCGATGTACGCGCCCTGGATGCGCTGGACCTTCGAGGTGCCGACGGGCGAGAAGAGCATGTCGCCCTGACCGAGCAGGGACTCGGCCCCGTTCTGATCGAGGATGACGCGCGAGTCGGTTTGGCTCGAAACGGCAAAGGCGATCCGCGAGGGAACGTTGGCCTTGATCATGCCCGTGATCACGTCGACCCGCGGCGACTGGGTCGCGAGCACGAGGTGGATGCCCACGGCGCGGGCCTTCTGAGCGAGGCGGATGATCGAATCCTCGACGTCGGCGGGCGCGACCATCATCAGGTCCGCGAGCTCGTCGATGACGCACAGGATGTAGGGCAGGGGCGGTTCGCCGCGCTTCTCGCGCACGCGGTTGAGCTCGGGAAGCGAGCGGGTGCGGGCGAGCGACATCGTCCCGTAGCGCTGCTCCATCTCCTTGACCAGATTCTGGAGGGCGTTGGCCGCCATCCTCGGGCTCGTGATGACGGGAGTGAGCAGGTGCGGGATCGACTCGTAGTGGTTGAGTTCGACCTGCTTGGGGTCGACGAGCACGAGGCGGACCTCGTGCGGGGTCGCGCGCAGGAGGATGCTCGAGAGCATGGCGTTCACGCACCCGGACTTTCCCGCCCCGGTGGTTCCCGCCACGAGCAGGTGCGGCATCTTGGCCAGGTCGGCGCCAATGGCGCGGCCGGCGACGTCCTTGCCGAGCCAGACGGTGAGCGGCGACCAGTCCTCGGGCGGCGCTTGGAAGACATCGCCGAGGTGGACGATGCGACGCCTTGCGTTGGGGACCTCGACGCCGACGGCTTGCTTGCCGGGAATCGGCGCGAGGATGCGGACGTCGGTGGCGGCCAGGGCGTAGGCGATGTCATCCTTGAGCTGCGCCACCTTGCCCACCTTGATCCCGGGCGCGAGACGAAGCTCGTAGCGGGTGATGTGGGGGCCCGTCACCCGGCCGAGCAGCTTGGCCTCGATCCCAAAGTGCCCGAGGGTCTCGACGAGCTGGGCCGCGACCTGTTCCTGTCCGGCCGTGTCCGGTTTCGCCGCCTCGCCGACCGAGCGCGTGAGCGAGCGCGCGGTGGGAACGCGCCAGTGAAAGTCCGGATCTTCGGTCACGGACGCGCGGTAGCGACCCTGAGGGGTCAGCTGGGACGGGTCCGGGCGTGTCCCGGGCCCTGCGGGGATGTCGTTCTCCGAATCCCCCTCGAGGCTGTCGTCGGGACCGTCGTCAGCGTCATCCTCCTCCTCGGGCACCGCCACCGCGGGCGCCTCGACGTGGGTGGCGCGCACGACGAGTTCCTCGGTGTCGGGTTCGGGCGGCAGGAGCGCCTCGGGGAGGAACTCGGGCGGGAGGGGGACGGCGGCGGCTGCCGTGGACGCGGCTGCCGTGGACGCGGCTGCCGTGGACGCGGCCGGTCGACGCTCGCGGCGCGGGACGGTGATCTCCTCGGTCGAGCGCCGGATGGCGCGGCTGGCGTCGCCCGCGATCCGTGTCGTTCCCGCGACGCCCGTGCCCGTGGCGCGGAGAACGCCCGCGACGGTCGCGCCGGTGACGAGCATGAGCCCGGCGACGAACATGAACACGGCGAGGATGTCGGCGCCGATGGTCGAGATCAGATGGGAGGTGACCCACAGGAGCGATTCGCCCACGATTCCGCCGCGCGCTTCGAACACGGCCGGATGCCAGAAGACCCGCGCCGGCGGTGCGCCGGGTCCGACCCCAAGCGTCCCAGCCGCGAGCGCAAGCGACACCGAGCCCACGAGGAAGAGGGCGCCGGTCCGGAGCGGCCGGGCGGTCGGGCGCATCTCGCGGAGCACGATCATGGCCCCGGCGGCGACGACGGCGGCGGGCACCGCGTAGCCCAGCAAGCCGAAGACGAAGCGCAGCGCGTGCACCGCCCCCTCCCCCACCGTGCCGCCCGCCCCGCGCAGGTAGGCGACGCAGGAAAGAAAGATTCCGGCGGCGATTAGGCCGAGGCCGAGGACATCGACCTGATGCGGCTGGAGATCGAATCGCGGCAGCCGGGGACGGCTCGCGAGCGGGGAGCGGCGGGCGCGGACGCGCTTGGCGGGCGGCTTGCGGCGGGTGGCCATGACCGGAGAACCTGCTTCGACGCGGAGCGTCGTGTCCCTGCCGCGACGACGGCGGACGCCGACGGACGCCGAGGTCGTGGTCGATAACCAATGGCGGCCAGCGAATATCGACCACGACTCTCGTCGCGCGCGTGGCGACACCCACACCCAAAGTGCCCCGAGGCCGAAGAGCACCCCGTATCAAGCCGCACTAAAGATCGCAGACCCACCCGGCCCTCCCATCTACCATCACAGGAGTCATGGCCGAGTTCGAGCGTCCCCCCCGCGTGCTTGTCGTGGAAGACGACGAGGCGATCGCGCAGGTACTGCAGCGCTCGCTGCGCATGGAGGGCTACGACGTGAAGATCGCCGACGACGGCATCGCCGCCCTCGACGTGGCCCACGCGTTCCTACCAGACCTCGTGATCCTCGACCTCGGACTGCCCAGGATGGACGGGATCGAGGTGGCCAAGACGATGCGCGAGACCGACGACGTGCCCATCCTCGTGCTCACCGCGCGCGACGCGGTGGAGTCCCGCGTCGAGGGGCTCGATGCGGGCGCCGACGACTCCCGGGTCACGCCCTTCGAGCGCCTGGAGCGCCGGGCGCGGCTGCGGGCGCTGCTCAGAAGGCGCCCGCCGCGGGGTCAGGCGGCGCTTGTCGTCGGTGATCTGAAGCTGAATCCCGACACCCACGAGGTCACGCGCGGTGCTTCCCCGGATGGGGTCGGCGGTCGCCCGATCGACCTCACCCAGCGCGAGTTCGAGCTGCTCGAGTATCTGATGCGCAACGAGCGCATCGTCATCTCCCGCCAGCGTCTGCTCGACGAGGTCTGGGGTTACGACCCGTTCTCCATGACGAACACGATCGAGGTGTTCGTCTCCAACCTCAGGAGGAAGCTTGAAGCTGGTGGAGAGCCTCGGCTCCTTCACACGATCCGCGGCGCGGGCTACGTCCTCCGCGTATAGGTCGATCCCGATCAGCTGGCGGCTCGCCGGCGGCTCGGCGGCGCTGACCTTCGTGATCCTGTGCGGGTTCGCGGGAATCGTGGGCGTCCTCACCACCCGCCAAGTGAAGGGCCAGTTCAGCGACGAGGTCCACCTCCAGGCCTCCGGATTGGCCCAAAGACTCAACCTGCGGTGGACGGGGCTGGCCCTCAACTGCGACCAGACCGTGATCAGTGACTACGCGTACGACAACCACGCACAGATCCGCATCTTCGGGGACGACGGCACCCTCGAGTGCTCCCAGAACAAGGTTGCCTTCGGACTCACGCCACCCGCGAGACCGCAGTTCCCCTTCCCGGCCCGCAGCGAAGAGCTCGGCTACCGCGTCGAGACCCGCGCCATCGGAGTCAACCCCGCCGGCGAGGTGACCCTCCTCTACGCCCGGCCCCTATCCGATGTCAACCACACCCTGGCCAAGGTCCGCTTCTTCCTCTTCCTAGGTGTCCTCGGCGGCTCCGTCCTCGCCCTGATGGCCGGCCTCGCGATCGCCCGTCGCGCCATGCGCCCGATCGTCGAGCTCAGTGACGTCGCCCGTGAGGTCGAGCGCACGCGCGACCCGCGCCGCAAGCTCCCCCACCCCGAGGCCGAGGACGAGATCGCCGTCCTCGCCCGCACCTTCGAGGGCATGCTCCAGGCCCTCGACGCCGCCCGGGGGGAGACGGAGGCGATGCTCGACCGCCAGCGCGAGTTCGTCGCCGACGCCTCGCACGAGCTCCGTACGCCCCTGACCAGCGTGCTCGCCAACCTCGACCTCCTGGCCGAAGAGCTCGACGGCGAGCAGGCGGAGACGGCGCACGCCGCGCTGCGCTCGACGCGACGGATGCGCCGCCTCGTGGCCGACCTCCTGCTGCTGGCGCGCGCGGACGCGAACCGCGTCGCGCCGCGCAAGCCCACCGACCTGGCGGAGGTCCTCGTCGAGGCCGTCTCCGAGCTCGAGCCCGTCTCCGAGGGTCACGAGCTCTCGATCCAGGCCGAACCCGTCGTGGTCGAGGGCGCCGGCGACGAGCTTCACCGCCTCGTCCTCAACCTCGTCGAGAACGCGATGCGCCACACGCCGCCCGGCACCCACGTCCGCGCCTCGACCGGGATCGAGGACGGACAGGCGGTGCTCGTGGTCGAGGACGACGGCCCGGGGATCCCCGAGGAGCTCAGGGCTCGGATCTTCGAGCGCTTCGTCCGCGGCGGCCGCGACGGGGGTCGCGGGTC
>JAXDGF010000146.1:0-3161 GCA_034665165.1 Solirubrobacteraceae bacterium
GATCATCAGTGTATCTGATGATTGTGTATGCTCAGCGTGCGACCGCGATCAAGGGAGGTCTGTGATGGATCGAAAGTGGTGGACCCTCGTCACCGTCTGCATCGGCACCTTCATGCTGCTGCTCGACATCACGATCGTGAATGTCGCGCTGCCCAAGATCCAGACCGGCCTGCACTCGAGCTTCGTCGACCTTCAGTGGGTCATCGACGCGTACGCGCTCACCTTGGCCGCCCTCTTGCTTACGTCGGGCTCCCTCGCCGACCTCCTCGGGCGCCGGCGGATCTTCACGCTCGGCCTCATCCTCTTCTCGGGCGCCTCGCTTCTGTGCGGCGTGGCGCAGTCGCCGCTCATGCTCGACCTCTCCCGGGGCGTGCAAGGGATCGGCGGGGCGATGATGTTCGCCACCTCGCTGGCGCTCCTGGGACAGGCCTACCGCGGGCGCGAGCGCGGCGTCGCGTTCGGAATCTGGGGCGCGGTGACCGGGGCGGCGGTATCGATCGGACCTGTCGTCGGCGGCGCCCTGACCGACGCGCTCAGCTGGCGTTGGATCTTTCTCGTCAACGTGCCCATCGGCGCGGTCGCGCTCGTGCTCACGCTGTCAAATGTCGCCGAGTCGAAGGATCCACAGGGGGCTCGCCTCGATTTCCCGGGCTTCGTGACCTTCAGCGGCTCCCTCGCCGCGCTCGTCCTCGGGCTCATCGAATCGAGTCAGAAGGGGTGGGGGAGCAAGCTGGTCGAGGGGTGCCTGATCGCGAGCGTCGTGCTCATCGTCCTCTTCGTCCTCGTCGAGCGCCGCCAGCGCGCCCCGATGCTCGATCTCTCGCTCTTCCGCCGTCCCGCCTTCGACGGCGCCTCACTCGTCGCCTTCTCGTTGTCGGCCTCGCTGTTCGCGATGTTCCTCTACATCACGCTCTACCTGCAGGACCTGCTCGGCCTCTCGCCGCTGCAGGCCGGGCTACGCCTGATCAGCCTCTCGGGCTTGATCCTGGTCACCTCAGCCGTGGCCGGGCGCCTCACGACCGTCGTGCCCGTGCGGCTGCTGATGGGTGCCGGCCTCGCGCTCGTCGGCCTCAGCCTGCTCCTCATGCGCGGGCTCACACCCGCCTCCCAGTGGACCCACCTCCTCCCCGGGTTCCTCGTCGGTGGCGTCGGGGTCGGGCTCATCAATCCGCCTCTTGCCTCGACCGCGATCGCCGTCGTCCCGCCCCGCCAGGCGGGCATGGCCTCGGGCATCAACAGCACCTTCCGCCAGGTTGGCATCGCCACCGGCATCGCCGCGCTCGGCTCGATCTTCACGAGCCAGGTCCGCGATCACGTGACCGCGGGACTGCACGCCGCCCACCTGGGCGGGGCCCACACCATCGCGGCCGCGATCGCCAACGGCCAGATCCGGCAGGCGATCCTGCACGTGCCGCCGCAGGCGCGCCGCGCGGTGGGCGAGGTCGTGCGCTCGAGCTTCGTCGGCGGCCTCAACGACATCTTCCTCGTCGCCGCGATCGTCGCCTTCGTCGGCTCCGTCGGGGCGCTCGCCCTCATCCGCTCACGCGACTTCGTAGCGCAGACCGACGCGGCGCCCGACCAGCCCGCGCCCGAGGCACTAGCGGCCTGACCGGCACCGCCCTCAGCGCCGCGCCGCCGGCTGCCCATGCGACGGGACGATGGTGACCAGCGCCGCGCTCGCCGCCGGCAGGGGAACGACGTAGGAGGCGATCGGGCCGGTGCTGATAGGGGCGGGCATAGCGACGGTCGAGCTCGGCCCGGTGAGGGTGCCGGTGAGCGTCTGTGGACCGAAGCTCTGACCGCCAAGCGTGATGCCGCTCGTCGCGAGGGCACTCGGGGCGAGCAGGCGCACGATCTGGGCCGGCCCGCCTGGGGCCGGGACGCGGACGAGGACCGAGCTCGCCCGCGTGAGGCTGTCGTTGATGAGGAGCAAGCGGGTGGCGCCGTCCCGCCCCAGTGTCGCCCACGCGCGCGTCTGCCCCGTGTTCTGCTGGACGATGCTCAAGAGCTTCGATCCGGGGGGAGCCGCCTGCGCGAACATCAGCAGCCCGTAGTACTCGGGACGGACGGTGGCGACCCACCGGCCCCCAACGCGCGAGAAGCCGAAGAGCTGGTTGGCCGTGCCCGGGAAGGTGTGGATGTTGACGCCGTCCACGCCGTCCGAGGCGGCCTCGAAGAGCGCGTTCAGGGCCCACAGCGCCGAGGCGAAGACGTCGCTCACGCCGTTCTGTCCGCCGCACGTGACCGAGTTCATCTCGTCGATCCGGATCGGGACGCCGCGCGCATGGGCGAGCGCGGCGTACCGGGCCAGCGCCCCCGCCAGCCGGCTCGGGGGAAACGGGGTGAGGAGGTGGGCGACGGTCGGATACCCGGGCAGGCCCGGAAAATTCAGGCACTTGTTGAGCCAGTAGCTGTGGACGGTCACGAGACCGAGCGAGCGCTCAGCAGCAAGAAACTGCGACAGGTGCGCAAGCCACCAGAAGCTTCCCGTCGATGGTCCGGCGATGAGGATCGGGGAGATCACCTTGCCGAAGTCGGAGACCTCGGTGGTAAAGCCCTGGAAGTCATAGCTCGCAGGCCGTCCCGGCACGAAGCGCGTCCCCGAGCGGTACCAACCGAGCTTCGAGTACAGCTCGGGTTCGTTGCCGAGCTCGAGCGCCTGTATGTGAGGCTTGCCTATCCCAGCCACCAGCGCGTCGGCTTCGGCCCGCTCGACCGCATCATTGCCCGCCTCGAGATTGATGCCGAGGATGTAGTGCGCGCCGGACGCATGCGCCAAAGCCCGCGCGACCTCGAGCCACGTCCGCGTGATGTCGTAGGTGACTCCGGGTGGCCGCTTCATCCTCGGGACCGGCCACCACGTCCAGTCGGTGCTGTCACCTCCGATTCGCAGCACCGGCGCCTGTCCGGGAGCGAGGTTCCAGAGCAGGCGCACGAAGACCGGGTTGATCGCCGCCGGGTTGGTGCCCCCGTAGGAGAGAACGGTCCGATATTCGAGCGAGAGCCCGACGAAGCTGGAGGCGACCGGCCTGCTGCGCACGTGGGGGTGGATCGTGACCACCGCCTGCGGGGCCACCGGTGGCGCGGCCACGGGTGGCGGGGCGGCGGGTGACGCGGCCAGCGCCGGCGCGCCGGGCCCGAGACCCAGCACGAGCGCAGCC
>JAXDGF010000147.1:0-18376 GCA_034665165.1 Solirubrobacteraceae bacterium
GGGGGCACCGCAGCCGCGGCCGCCGGAGGCCCAGCAGCCGCAGCAGGCGGCACGGCCGCAGCCGCCGCGGGAGGCACGGCCGCCGCCGCCGGCGGCACGGCCGCCGCCGCCGGCGGCACCGCAGCAGCGGGCGCGGGCACAACCATGGCCGCCGCCGCGACCTCGGTCGCCGCCGGCTCGACCGCCACCAGCCTCGTCTCCGCGGGGGTCGGCGCGGTGGCCACCAAGGCCGCGGCCGGGCTCGCGGCTGCCGCCATCGTTACGGCCGGCGCCGTCGAGGTGGATCAGCCCGGCCGCCACACGCAGGCCCTTCAGGGCACCCCGCTGGCGGCCACGGTCGTCCCCGCCGGCCCGAGCCAGTCGAGCATCTCGGCGCGCGAGGCGCATCGGCTCGCACTGAAGGCGCAGGCGCGCAAAAAGGCGGCCGCCAAGAAAGCAGCGAGCACGACGGCGACGACGACCGGCGCCACGACCACGACGACGCCACTCGTTCCCTCGACTCCGGGCCGCACCGAGACGACGACGATCTCCACGACGCTGCCCTCGAGCGGCGCCTCGGCGAGCAGTTCGGCCTCGTCTCCGAGCGACGAGACCATCACGACGCCGAGGTTGACCTCCTCGACGCCGGTCGTCACCCCGACCACGGGCTCGTGCACCACGACCCCGGCGCCCGCACCCCCGCCCACGAGTACCGCCACCTCGGGTTCGACCACAAGCCCCGCAACCACAGACCCCGGCACGACAACCACCGGCACAACGACCAGCACGACCGGCACCACCGACCCCGGCACGACCAGCACGACCGCCACCACAAGCCCCGGCACGACCGCCACCCCCACCGCCTCGACCATCACCTGCTCGGCCACCGGCCCCGGCTCGGCGCAGAGCTCCCCCGCCCCAACGCCCGCCGGCTAGAGGCCCAACCGCTGCCGAGAGAAGCGTTACGCGGCCAGCCTGAGCTGGGCGATCCGTCGCGGCAGCGCGTGCACGTAGGGCACCCGCGCGGCCTCCGGCTCGGACGCGGGGATGAGCTCGCGGGCCACGGCGACGATGCCGCGGTCGTAGCGACGGGGATTGTTGTGGAGCGTGAGCAAGGCGATCCGATGCTCGAGCTCGTCGGTTCCAGCAGCCGTGAGCTCGGCCCAGCCGTGCGCGACGACGAGGATCCGGCTCTCGATCCCCATCTCCGCCGGCGCCAGCCGCGTGAAGCAGTCCGCTGATCCGGATCGGAGGCCGGCGAGGATCAGCGTCTTGGCTACGCGGTCGCGCTCGAACGAGGACAAGAGCCGGACATCGGGCCGGCCACAGCCGGTGCGCGTCGCCGCCACCAGCACTCGCTGCTCCGACCGCGTCAGCGACATGCGCGACGCGAGCGCTGCCGCGTAGTGCGCCCGCGCCTCGGGCACCGTCAGGCGGCTCGCGTGTGGCGTCCACGTCACGAGGCGGACGAGCACGCCGAGCGACACCTGGGCGAGCGCCGCCGCGACGAGCGCGAGGACCCCGATCACGGGGAGGAGCTCGGCGATGAGGACGGCAAAGGGAGCGAGGGCGAGGCACGCGACGAGCGTGCTGAGCTCGGTCCGCCACCCGGAGACGAGGATCCGGTCGACGAGCCCGGCCACGATACCCCGGGTGACAACGCCGGTGGCCAGGGCCATCACCACGGTGGCGAGGCCGTAGATCAGGACCCGGCCGCCGGTTGACGCGTGCGCAGCCGGGAGCGCCCTCAGCACCGCCTCACCCGCCACCACCTGCCAGGCCAGCGAAGCAAGGTTGGCCGCCGTCGCGATGCGGCGGACCGGATGGCGCTCGACCAGGGGGCGGATGAGCTCGGGAATCACCACCACAATGAGCGCGCCCATCGGTCCGGTGAGCACGAGCGCGGCAAAGGCGAGAATGAGACCGATGTCGACGCGAAGGGCCGGGAGTGAGAACTCATCGGTCGCGAACGCCAGCAGCGTCAGCGCCAGTAGTAACGCGACGTCCTGTGGGTTACGGATCGCCGTTCCCCAGCTCGCGACGTTAATCGCGACCGCCGGCACGAGCAGTAGAACCGCGACCGGCCAGGCAAATCGGAGTGTGCGTGAAACGGGCTCCATTCCCTGTCAGGGCGCGCGCGCACGAGATGACCGGGTGCCAGATCGGCGTGGACGCTACTTACCCCAAGTCGGAGGCTAGCGTGGCGCGCAGACAAACGCTAATTGCTGCGAATAGTCATAACTCCCCGTTCCTCGTTGGAGCTGCATTAAAGCTCGCCGCCGTAGATGTGCATGAGAGAGCGGTAATAGACGTCCGGATGACACCGCTCGCGAGCGTGCGCGAGGGCCGCCTGGCCGCGCTCGAGGCGGTCGACGGGGTGCTTCCACGCGTGCTCCACCGCGCGTGTCCACGCGGTGACATCACCGGCGGGAACGACGCCGGAGGAACCCGCGAGCTCGGGGAGCCCGCCGCGGTCACTCGCAATCACGGGCACGCCGGCGGCGAGCGCCTCGACCACAGCGTACGGGCACGCATCATCCGAATGCGAGGGCGCGAGCACGAGCCCCGCCTCGGCCCGGACACGAGCGAGCTCGTCGCGCGCGAGCCGGCCCGCGAAGCGCACGTCGGCCCCGTCCGCAAGCCGGCGCAAGCGCGACTCGTCAGGACCGTCGCCCGCGACCACGAGCGGCACCCCGGCCGCACGGCAGGCGAGGACCGCGGTGTCAAAGCCCTTCTCCGGCACCAGTCGTCCGGCCACAAGCGCGTGCCGCCCCTCGTCGGCCCGCGAGCGCTCGACGAAGGCGGACTCGGGCACGAAGTTCGGCAGCGAGGTGATCTGCCGGGCCGGGACGCCGAGCTCGACCAGGCGCCGCAGGGTTGCGTCACTGACCGTCACCAGCCGATCGGCGTGCTCGAGGAGCTGCGGCAGCTGTCGGTGCAGCCCGGCGGCGTAGGCGGCCGCCTCGGGAAGGGAGCCGCGACAGCGTAGGCGCCACCCGGGAAGGGTGTTGCCACCCTGGCAGCGGAAGCACGGGGCTCCGTCGCGGTAGGCGACGCCGATCGCGCAGAAGAGCCGGAACTGGTGTAGGTGGAGCACGACGCGGGCTCCGGCCGCCCGCCCCGCCGCCAAGGCCCGCCAGCCGAAGCGGGGATGCACGTTGTGCGCGTGCACGACGTCGGCCCGCATCGCGCGGGCCACGCGCGCGACCGTGTCCTCCTCGATCCCGCCGTGCCACAGCGACGCCGCCGCCCGTACGCGTCCGAGGTCCTCGCTCGAGCGCTCGAGCACCTCCGCCGCGTGGCCTCGGTCGGCCAGGAGGCGAGCGATCTCCTCGACCGACCGCTCCTCCCCGCCCTCGGCTCGATAGCGGTTGTGGACGAGGAGAACGCGCATGCCGGCCTGAGCGATTCTGTCAACGTCTCCGGGCTCGATGCCGATCGCGCTCGTCACCAACTATCTCGCGCCCTACCGGATGCCCCTCTTCACGCGCCTCGCCGAGCGCCACGGGACCGAGGTCCTCTGCTTCGGCGCGGGCGAGCGCTACATCCCGGAATGGTTCCGCGATCTCGATCGCCAGCTCGAGCAGGCGCCGTTCCCGGCCCGTCGCCTCGACGGGGCGCGCGAGGCTCTGACCCTGGGACGGCGCTACGACGCCCTGATCGCTCCCTTCGCCGGCGGTGCCATCCTGCCGGCCCTCTACGCGTCGGCCCGCCTCTACCGCCGCCCCTTCGTGCTCTGGGCCTCGGTGTGGGCCCAGCCGCAGTCGCTCACGCACGCGCTCACGCGCCCGCTCACGCGGCAGATCTACCGCGACGCGGACGCGGTCATCGCCTACGGCGAGCACGTCAAACGCTTCGTGGCCCAGGCCCGCGGCACGGAGGACGGCGTGTTCGTCGCTCCTCAGTCGGTCGAGCCCGAGCTCTTCGCACGCGCCGTGAGCGAGGCCGAAATCGAGGCTTTCCGCGCGCGTCACCAGCTCCCGCCCGGACCGTGCGTCCTCTATGTCGGCAGGCTTGTCCCCGAGAAGGGGACGGCCGTGCTCCTCGACGCCTGGCGGCGCGCGCGGACACCGGCGACGTTGGTCGTGATCGGCGACGGACCGCTGGCCGGCTCGGTCAGGGCCACGCCGGGGGCGCGCCTCCTCGGGCCGCTGCCCCGGGCCGAGCTGCCGGTCGCCTATGCCCTCGCGGATGCGACCGTCGTGCCCTCGATCCCGACCCCGCGCTTCCGCGAGCCGTGGGCGCTCGTGTGTAACGAGGCGATGCACCAAGGCTCGACCGTCATCGCCACGAGCACGGTCGGCGCCGTCGCGGGCGGGCTCGTTCGCACCGAGGAGACCGGTGTCGTCATCCCCCCCGGCGACCCGGCCGCGCTGGCCGCCGCGATCGACCGCGTCCTCGCCGACGCGGCCCTGCGCGCCCGGCTGGGCGCGGCCGGCCGTGCCGCGCTGGCCGGGTACACGTACGATGCGATGGTCCAGGGCTTCGACCTCGCGCTGGCGGCCGCAGCGCGCCGGCGGGAAGGAATCGGAGCTCACCGCCGTCTTAGACGGCTAACACAGTCCAAGAGCAGGAAGGAGCTGTAGGTATGCCCAGGATTCTCCTCGCGGTGGCCGCGGTCGCCGCCCTTGTCGTGGCCGGGTGCGGGAGCAGCTCGAACACCACCTCGAGCAGCACTTCGACTCCCAGCGCGCCGGCGAGCAGCACCTCCACCCCGGCGTCGTCGAGCACGTCCTCGAGCGCCGGCGCCGCGTCCATCGCCGCGGACCCGAGCGGAATGCTGGCGTTCAGCACCACCTCGCTCAAGGCCAAGGCCGGCACGGTGACGATCGACTTCACCAACAAGGCTCCGCTCCCGCACAACTTCACGCTCGCCTCCTCGAGCGGATCCGTCCTCGGCGCGACCCCGACCTTCCAGGGCGGGACCAAGAGCCTCAAGCTCAGCCTCAAGGCCGGGACGTACACCTTCTACTGCTCGGTACCGGGTCACCGCGCGGGCGGGATGCAAGGCACGCTCGTCGTGAGCTGACCGGGCGGGGCACCCCTACCCTGTTGGGGTGCCCGGAACGCCAGAGAACGAATATTCAGCCCCACTTGAAGACGGGTCGGGGGAGCGGCGCACCGCGATCGGATCGTTGATCGCGGCCAGCCTGCTGATGGCCATGATGCTCATCACCGGTCTGATCAGCGGCAGCCTCGGTCTCGTTTCCTCCGGCCTCGACGCCAGCGGCGACGTCGTCGCGGCCGTCGTCACCATCTTCGCCGTCCGGCTTGGGGCGCGGCCGGCCGACTCCGATCACCCGTACGGCCACCGCCGGGCCGAGAACCTCTCGGCCCTGGCCGAGGCGACGATCCTCCTCGCCGGCGGCTTCATCGTCGTCGTGGCGGCGATCCGCCGCCTGGCGAGCGGCAGCACTCCGCTCGCGCCGCACTGGTACGACTTCGTGGTGATCGGAGTGGCGATCGTCGTCGACCTCGCGCGCGTCGCCGTCTTGATCCGCTCCTCGCGCAAGTACCGCTCCCCCGCCCTGCGCTCGAACGCCTTTCACTTCGCCAGCGACACGGTGGGCGCGGTCGCGGTCCTCGCGGGGCTCGTGGCCGTCCGCGAGGGCTTCGCCGACGGCGACGCCATCGCCGCCGTCGCCGTCGCCGTCATCCTCTTCGGCGCCGCCGCCCGCCTCATCTCCGAGAACGCCCGCGTGCTCATGGACACCGCTCCGGCCGGGGCCGAGGAGAGCGCCCGCGCTGCCATCGTCGCCGCCCTCGCGCCCGAGATCGCGCTCCAGCGGCTGCGGGTGCGGGAGTCGGGGGGGCGGTACTTCGCGGACGTGGTTGTGTCCGTGCCGCCTGGCCGCCCCGTCGCCGCGGGCCACGCCGCCGCCGACGAGGTCGAGGACGCCGTGGGCAGGGCGCTGCCCAACAGCGACGTCGTCGTCCACGTCGAACCCCAGCGTCGCGGTCTCGACCTCCGCGATCAGGTCCTCGCCATCGCGCTGAGCGAACCCAAGGTCCTCGAGGCGCACGACATCACCATCTTCGAGCACGGCAAGCGCGTCAGCGTGTCGCTGCACCTCAAGTTCTCCGCCGACAGCTCGCTCCGAGAGGCTCACGCCGTGGCCGAGCGCATCGAGGCGGCCGTCCGCGAGCTCGAGCCCGTCTCCGACGTTCGCACCCACCTCGAGCCCCTCGAGCAGCCGATCGCCCCCGACCGGACCAGCGCGACGAACAACGGCCAGACCATCGCCATCGTCCGCGCCCTCGTGCGCGAGGAGATGGGCAGGGACGCGCGCGACGTGCGCGTGCTCCCGACCGAGCGGGGGATCGTCGTCTTCCTCACGGTGTCCGTCTCCAAGCGCGCGTCGCTCGCCGACGCCCATCAGCGCGCGAGCGACCTCGAGGAGGCGCTGCGCAAGCGCCTCCCCCAGATCGACGACGTCGTCGTGCACACGGAGCCGTGACCCGCGGCCGCGTCACTGGCCGACCGAGAAGAGCGCCTCCAGGTCGTGCTTGGAGTAAGTCTCGAACGCGACCATGGTCTGAGTCCTCATCACCCCGTCGAGCTGTGAGAGCCGGCCCGCCACGAGCTCCGCGAGCTGGTCGTGCTCGCGAAGCCGGAGGATGGCGACGAAGTCCCAGTCGCCGGTGACCGAATAGGCCTCGGCTACGCCGTCGAGGTCGGCCAGGGTGCCGCCGAGGGTGGAGAGCGCCGAGCGGTCGGCCTGGATCAAGACGATCGCGTGGATCACGTCGAGTGCGTCTCTCCCGGCTCGAGCACGACGACGCTCGATCCGGTCGCGCCTTCGACGTCGGACTTGAAGGCTGCGATGTCGGTCTCGATCGCGGGGAAGGTGTTGTAGTGGCAGGGGATCACCGTCTTGGCTCCCACGAGCGAGGCCGCCTCGACGGCGTCGACGCGGTCCATCGTGTAGTGCCCGCCCACGCACATCAGGGCGAAGTCGATCGGGTTGCGCCGGCCCACGAGCTGGAGGTCGGAGAACAGGCACGTGTCGCCGAGGTGGTAGACGATGGTGTCCTTGAAATTGATGAGCAGTCCGGCGGGCGTGTTGGAGGTGCCCTTGGGCGTCGTCGACGTGTGCCAGGCGGGGACGAGCTTGGCCCATCCCCAGTCGAACGTCACCGTCCCGCCCAGGTTGGGATCAAAGACATCGACCCCCTCGCTGCCGATCTCGCCCGCGAGCTCGACGATGGCCACCACGGGAGCGCCGGTGCGCTTGGCGATCGCGACCGTGTCGCCGAGATGGTCGGCGTGGCCGTGCGTGAGCAGGATCGTGGTGGCGCTCACGTCCTCGGCGCTCACGGCTGCCTTCGGGTTGCCGGTCAGGAACGGGTCGATCACCACCGCGGTGTCACCGTCGGTGAGCGAGAAAGCGGCATGGCCGAGAAAGCGCAGGTCCATGGGTTGGTTAATCCTCCTGTGTTGACGGGTCAGCGGCGCCCAGCTCGCGCGCGAGCTCGAAGCCGATGGCGACGCCGACGAGCATCGCGAGCCGGGTCTCCTCCGCGACGAGCGTGCGCACGGTAAGGGTTCGGGTCTCGAGATCGGCCTCGGTGGCCGCCTCGCGTACCGCCTGATCGTGCGCTCGGTCGAACCACCCGCCCTGGAAGAGCGCCTCGCCCAGCGCGCGTTGCAGTCCGGGGGCGGAGCGGGCGACGAGGTCCTGCGCGTCGCGCAGTCGCTCGGCGTCGGTGAGGGCGGCGATCGCAGCCTCGACCTCGGCGTCGGTGTAGGCGCGGTCGGGCACCCCTGGGATCAGCGGTCCGTCAGTACCGCGAGCGGCAGGCCGACGATCAGCCCTGCCGCCACCCCGGCGCCGTCGGCGATCCAGCTCGCCTGCGTCACCGCGAGCGGCATCAGTGCGACGACGAGCGCGAAGGCCGCGGTGCCAATGAGGTCGCCGTCGACCTCCTCTCCGCTTCGTAGGCGCAGGAGGTCGGGCACGGCCCAGGCGGCGATGAAGGCGAGCGCGATGCCGTTGCCGCCGAGGGCGACCGCGTGGGGCAGCACGGCGGTGGTGAGGGCCATCCCCCCCACGCCGCCGAGGAGGAAGAGGACGAGGAGTGGGAGCATCCCGTGCCGGCGCTCGAGGAGCCAGCCGTAGAGGCCGATGGCGGCGAGCGAGACGAAGGCGAACCCCGTGTTGTTGTAGACGAAGGGCGCGGTGGCGAGCTTCCACAGGTGGCGCGTGTTCGGCCGCCCGATGATCGCCAGCTGGTTGATGGAGTCGTTGAAGATTACGGTGCGCCACAGCAGGCAGCCGACGAGGCCGAGCACGACGAGCAGGATCGCCGTGTACGGCCGGCTGTCGCCGCGGATGCCGGGAATCTCGCCCGTCTTGAGGCGCGGCAGTGACGGCGTCGGGGGCCTCAAGCGGCGGTGACGCTCGGTCACGCGACCCTCGCGGTCGATCTTCGGAGCGCGCTTACGGAGGCGGTTTCCGCAGTACGGGCACTCGGTTATGTAGGGGCTGACTTCGGATCCGCAGTTCTTGCAGACAACGAACAGGTCAGGGCCGCCGGTGCTCACCCCCCGATGGTAGCGCCGCGAACATGCCTGGGCGGGAGGCAGAGCGAAGCTACACCGCCGTAGCCGTGACGATCTCCCTCACCACCTCGCGGAGGTCGTGGTTGGCCTCGTACACAACCACTTGACGCGCCGCCCCGTTACCCCTCTCCAACAGGTCCTCGACCGCCTCTAGCTCGGCCGTCGAGCCGAGGTCCTGGGCGTGCTCGCGCATCCGGTCGAGCAGCCGCCGGGCGAGCGCGCCGGTCCCGATCCGGTCGCGGCTGGGAAGGTCGACGAGCTCGCCCTCGAGCCCGTGGCGCGTGGCCAGCCACCGGTTCTCGTCGAGCATCTCGAACGGGTACTTCGAGAGCCGCCCGCCGGAGTCGAAGTGCTCGGCCAGCTCGTGCACGAGCGCCTGGACGAAGGCGGCGAGGCCGAGGGTGTGCTCGATGTGGGTCTGCGAATCCATCACCCGCACCTCGACGGTGCCGAAGTTCGGGTGGGGCCGCACATCCCACCACAGGTAGGTGTAGTCGGGGATCGTCCGCGCCGCCACCATGAACTCGATCCGCTCGCTGTAGTCGTTCCAGTCCTCGTACCGGGGCGGTATCCCCACGCGGGGAAAGGCACGAAAGATCGGCGTCCGCGTCGACGCCAGCCCGGTCGCGTCCCCGCGCCAGAAGGGCGAGTTGGCCGACAGGGCGAGGAGGACGGGCACGTGCACGCGCATCGCGTTGGCGACGTGGATGGCCTTGTCGGGGTCGTCGATCCCAACATGAACGTGCATACCGAAGATGAGCTCCTGCCGGGCCACGAAACGCAAGGCGCTGATCAGGTCGCGGTAGCGCGGACGCGCGACGATGCGCTGGTCCTCCCACCTCGCGAACGGGTGCGTCCCCGCCGATCCGATCGCGAGCTGCTGGCGCGCCGCCGTCTCGATGACCTGACCCCGTAGCGCCCGCAGCTGCGTGCCCGCCATCGTGATGTCCGGGCACGGGTCGGTCGAGATCTCGAGCACCGACTCCATGAGCTCGGGCTTGATCTCGCCGCTGGGTGACGGTTCGAGCAGCGTCTCGATGGCGTTGACGAGGTCTAGCGTCTCGGCATCGAGGATCATCAGCTCCTCCTCGATCCCGAGCGTGAACGCTGGCCCCGTGAATCGGTGCTCCACGCGCGCAGCCTACCGACGAGGCGGGCTGACTGGACCGAGGGTGCCGACGCCCTGACCGGGCGCGCTCTCACCGCGCGGGAGGTCGTGGCGAGCAGCACATACACTCGCGCCTGAATCCAGGAAAGGAACTCGTGACTGACGTGGCCCTTGGCTATGACGGCAGGCTGTACTTGCTCGCATTCGACCACCGCGGGTCCTTCCAGCGGGACATGTTCGGGATCGTCGGCGATCCGAGCCCTGAGCAGATCGAGGCGATCTGCGACGTCAAGCTCCTGATCTTCGAAAGCGCGCTCGCGGCCGCCGCGCGCGGCCCGGCTGCCGGCTCGACCGGGATCGCTGTCGACGAGCAGTTCGGCTGCGATATCCCGGCCCAGGCTCGCGAGCACGCCGTCAAGCTCGTGATGCCGGTGGAGAAGTCGGGCCAGCGCGAGTTCGACTTCGAGTACGGCGAGGACTTCGGCGCCCACATCGAGCGCTGCGACCCCGACTTCTCGAAAGTGCTCGTCCGCTACAACCCCGAGGACGAGGATCGGGAGCTGAACGAGCGCCAGCGCGCGCGCATGAAGACGCTCTCGGACTGGCTCCATGCCCGCGACCGCAAGCTCCTCTTCGAGCTCCTGGTCCCACCCACCGCGGCCCAGGTCGAGCGCGTCGGCGGCGACTCCGCCCGCTACGACCTCGAGCTCCGGCCCAACCTCGTGCGCGCCGCCATCGAGGAGCTCCAGAACGCCGGGATCGAGGTCGACGTGTGGAAGCTCGAGGGGGTGCAGGAGAGCGCCGACGCCGCCATGCTCGCCGAGCAGGCACGCGCGGGAGTGGGGCGCGCGCACGTCGTCTGCATCGTCCTCGGACGCGCCGGATCGGACGAGCAGATCGACCACTGGCTGGGCGTGGCCGCCCCCGTCGAGGGCTTCGCCGGCTTCGCGATCGGGCGCTCGGTCTGGTGGGGCGCGCTCAAGGGTTTTCTCCTTCAGAGCCTCCCCCGGCAACAGGCGCGCGACCAGATCACGTCAAACTACCTGCGCTTCATCGACGTCTACGAGCGCCACCAAAGGCACTGATCCCGGGCCTATGTGCGTTGGACAGCGTGGTAGCCTGCGCGACCGATGGCCATGCGGATGCGCCAGAGCCTTGCTCAGCTCGAGCAGGCGTTCGTTCACGAGACTCAGCAGGATCGGGAGCGGCGCGAGCACCTGCGCCGCACCGCGGCCCGGCGCTCACGCAAGCGGGCCGTCGAGCGCGAGAAGTCGCGCAGCAACCTCCGCTTTACGTTGCTCATTTTCTCGCTCATCGCCACCGCCGTCATCGTGACGGTGGCGATGTTCGAGACGCTGAATCTGCTCCTCGCCTGACGTCACGGCGGGTGCAATGCCATGGTTGTTAGCGAGCCTCGCCCAGGTCGCCCAACGCTGCGTCAACCTCTGCACGGTCATCCTTGCCCGAATCAGCGAGACGTTCCTGCTGAATCTCCAGGTAGACCTCCTTGCGGAAGACAGGGATCTCCCGGGGAGCCTGAATGCCGATCCGCAGCTTCTCGCCCATGATCGCAAGTACCGAGACCTCGATGTCGTCGCCAATCATTATGCTTTGATTGGACTTGCGGGTCAGTACCAACATTGGATCTTGCCTCCCTGCTCGGCCGATGAATACGGAGCGACCCGACAGACCCCCATCTCGGGCCCGGCCGGTCCGCTGCGGCCAGCATACCGGCTGGCGGGTCCGTTTCACAAGCCAGCCCCCACGCGCCTCAGCGGACGTCTGAACCCCTGCGTCTGGGCACTGTATTAGTCTCCCCCGCTCATGGCTCGCAGATCATTACGACCACAGCTCAACCAAATCCGCGCCTGGGTCCGCCAAGGCCGGACCGACGCCTGGATCGCTCATCAGCTCGAGGTCACCGTGCAACAGATCCAGGCCTTCAAGCGTGAGCAAGGACTTGAACCCGGAGCCGAGCTCGAGGGCGGCGGCGCCGTCGCCGAATACGACGACGAGATCGATCTCCGCGCCGAGGACGACGCCCTCATCGCCGCCGAGCTCGAAGCTGCGGCCGCCGCTCGCGCCGCCGCCGAGGCCGAAGCCTCCGAGGGCGTCGAGGCCGAGGACACCGACGAGGACGGCGACGACGAGGACGGACGACCCGCGCGCCGCCGGCGCGGACGGCGTGGTGGCGGCCGCACCGCCGCCGGCCGCCCCCGGCGCAAGACCACGGCGGGCACGCTCGAGGGAACCTTCGACCACGGAGACGAGGGCTACGGCCTGTGGCTCGACCCGGCCGTCCAGGACGACCCCGTCTACGCCGAGTACTGGGCCGGCCACCGCCCGGTCGAGATCACGATCGAGGAAGACCAGATCGTGATCCGCCGCGCCGGGGGTGGCGACGAGGAGTAGCGCCTCGGGGCGCGGTCGCGCGCGCGCTCCCACCCGGCGCCGCGCGGTCGCGCGCGCAATCCCACCCGCGGGCGTTTCGCGGGGGCGTGATGAATTTGCTGGGATAGTGGCGGCTTTTTCAGCACGCCCCCTACCCCGCCCCCGCGCGCGCCGGGACCGACGGACCCGCCGACCACCGGAGTGGCTCGCGCCACTGGGATCGGCTGACCGCCCACGCGCCGGGACCGCCGCCCCCGTGGGGAGGGTGGGGCGCGGGGGACGGGGCGGCGGGGCCCCGGGGGGCGGGGGTGTGCTGCGAATGCATCGTCCAGGCGATCAAAACGCAGCACGGGTCCCCGCCGCCAGCACGGGTCCCCGCCCAGCAGCCACCCCGCCCCCGGCAGCCCACCCGCGGCCCCGGCAGCCCACAAGCCCCCTCCGACCGCCCCCCTACTGCGCCCGCCCGCGCGCCACCCCGCCCCCCGAGTAGTCGCTCGCCTCCCGCAGGTACCGCGTGAAGGCGGCGCCCGCCACCGTCGGCACGTCCCACGCCTCGGGCGCGGCCGGAGCCGTCCTCACCGCCAGGTCGTAGATCCAGTCGGTGCCCTGGGACGTGTACAGGTCGGCGAGCTCGTTCGAGGTGAAGGGGCCGCCCAGGCGGCGGCGGAGCTCGGTGACGATGGCGTCGCGGACACGCTCGAGGGCAGGGCGATCGCTGGGCGCGGCGGCGTCGAGCCGGCGAGCGCCCTCTTCCCACAGACCGACGGCCTCATCGAAGCGCACCGGCACACGGTAGCCAAGCCGCTCCGGCTACTTCGGCAGGCCCAGAACCACGTACGGTTTCTCGCCGGTCATGACCATGCCCAGCGCGCGGGCGTCGGCGGTGATCGTCGGGGGCTGGTTCAGCGATCTGACCTGGCGCTCGAGGGACGCGTTGCTGCGCAGGAGCTGATGGACGACGGCGGCCTGCCGGCGCTCGGCGCGCCACGTGGTGAGGATCGACAGCGCCGGCTGGATGTACAGGCACACAGCGATCGCCAGCGTCACCAGCAGCCCAACCCGCCCGACCCGGTCCCAGCGGACGCGTTCGGCCGCCCGGCGCGCACTCGCGGCCAGGGGCGCCCGAGGCGCGGGGCGGGTACGTGCGGGTGCGGAGCGGGCGGACGGCATCGCCTACCGCTTTCGTTCGCCGCCCCTTTCTTCCTTCCTGCTGCACGCGGACGTTCATGCGAAATTGGCATCCGTGCCAATTCCGTGTGGAATTGGCACGGATGCCAAATTTCACCGCCACCACGCCGCCCACCCGGCCCGCCACCACGCCCCGCGCGGATCAGGCCCGAAAGGCCCGCCGCCCCGGATACGTGGCATCCGGCCCGAGCGCCTCCTCAATCCGCAGGAGCTGGTTGTACTTGGCGACGCGATCGGTGCGCGAGGGGGCGCCCGTCTTGATCTGCCCGCACCCGGTGGCGACGGCCAGGTCGGCGATGGTCACATCCTCGGTCTCGCCCGAGCGGTGCGACATCACCACCGCGTAGCCGTTCTGGCGGGCGAGGTTGACGGCGGCCAGGGTCTCGGTCAGGGTCCCGATCTGGTTGACCTTGACGAGGATGGCGTTGCCGACGCCGTTGTCGATCCCGCGCTTGAGGCGCTCCGTGTTGGTGACGAAGATGTCGTCACCGACGAGCTGGATGCGCTTGCCGATCTCGTCGGTGAGAACCTTCCAGCCGTCCCAGTCCTCCTCAGCCATGCCGTCCTCGATCGAGACGATGGGGTAGTGCTCGGCCAGTTCGGACCAGTAGTCCGCCATCTGCTCGGCGCTCAAGGTCTTGCCCTCGTGCGCGAGCACATAGTCACCATCCGAGGAGTAGATCTCGCTCGTGGCGGGGTCGAGCGCGATCGCGATCTGGTCGCCGGGCACGTACCCGGCCGCCCGGATGCCGGCCATCAGAACCTCGAGCGCCTCTTCGTTGGAGTCGAGGTCGGGGGCGAAGCCACCCTCGTCCCCGACCGCGGTCGACAAGCCGCGCTCGTGCAGCGTCGCCTTGAGGTGATGGAAGACCTCGCTCCCCATCTGGAGCGCCTGGTGAAAGCTCTGCGCCCCGACCGGGACGATCATGAACTCCTGGAAGTCAACGCTGTTGTCCGCGTGCGCGCCCCCGTTGATCACGTTCATCATCGGGACGGGCAGCACGTGGGCGGCGTCACCTCCGATGTAGCGCCAGAGCGGGAGCGCGGCCTCGGCCGCGGCGGCGTGGGCGGCGGCGAGGGAGACGGCGAGGATGGCGTTCGCGCCCAGGCGCGACTTGTTGGGGGTCCCGTCGAGCTCGATCAGGAGGCGATCGAGCGTGGCCTGGGCGCTCGCGTCCTCGCCGCGTACGGCGGTGGCGATCTCACCGTTGACGTTATCGACGGCGTGGCTGACGCCTTTGCCCATCCAGTCGGGACCGCCGTCGCGCAGCTCCGTAGCCTCAAACTCGCCCGTCGACGCCCCCGACGGCACCGCGGCCCGTCCCCACGCGCCCGAGGTCACACTGAGCTCGACCTCAACCGTCGGATTGCCGCGGCTGTCGAGGATCTGCCGGGCGTGGACGTGCTCGATCTCGCTCATGTGCTCTCGTCGCCTCCTTCGGTCAGTCGCGCACGCGCGTAGTACGCGAGCTGCTCATCGGAGTGCAGATCGTTCCAGTCCCGGCCTTCCGATGTCGCGAGGCCACTCGCGCGCTCGACCCGAGCCCGGAAGCGATCGGACGCCGCCCGGAGCGCGAGCTCGGGGTCGGTGCGGAGCTTGCGCGCGACGTTGACGGCGGCGAAGAGGACGTCCCCGAGCTCGTGGAAGCGCTCGTCCGGCGTGCCGGCGCGCTCGAGCTCACCGAGCTCGTCGCGGACCGCCTGGAGCGGGCCCTCCACACCCGGGAAATCAAACCCGCTCGAGGCGGCGCGGCGCTGGACCTTGCGCGCGTACAGCGGCGAGGGCAGGTTCTCGGGAACCTCGGCGAAGAGACCACGCTCGCGGCCCTGCTCGCCCTCCTTGATCCGATCCCAGTTGCGCAGGACGTCGGTCGAGGTCAAGTCGCCCGCGCCCTCCGCGGCCCCCGCACCCCCAAAGTCGCCCGCGCCCCCCGCGCGCCCAGGCGCCGCCCCAAACACATGCGGATGACGCCGGATCAGCTTCTCCGAGCACCCGTCGGCCACGCGACCGAGATCCCCCGCCCCCCGCTCCTCGAGCAGCAGCGCGAGGAAGTGGACCTGAAAGAGGACGTCCCCGAGCTCGTCGAGGAGCTTGGCGTCGTCCCGGCGCTCCGCCGCGTCGGCGAGCTCGTAAGCCTCCTCGACCGTATGGGGCACGATCGTCCGTTCGTCCTGCTCGCGATCCCACGGACACTCGCGGCGCAGCCGTCGAGTGATCGAGTCGAGGCGCACGAGCGCCTCCTGGATCTCCGACCCGCCTGCGGTCACGCGACCGCCTACTTGGTCGTGGTGGTGGGCGTCGGCGCCGTGACCGTCGTGACCGTCTGGCCGGACGTGGTCGTCGCGGGCGGAGTCGAGCTCCCGGTCGTCGGAGTCGGCGTCGGGGTCGGGGTGGTGGTCTTCGCCGGCTTGGGCGCGACGTAGTTCTTGCAGTCAGGGATCGTGAAGCCCTGGCGGCAGGTGGTCTTGGCCTTCCACTTCTTCAGCCACGGTGGGCTCGAAAGGGCCGTGTTGGCGAGCGTCGTCTTGATCGTGGCCGATTCCTTGGCCAGCGGCTGGGTCGTCGCCGGAGTGACCTGAGTGACCTCGGCCAGGTAGTAGCCGAACGGACTCTTGACCGGGCCCTGGAGCTTCCCGGTCGCGGCCGAGAAGATGACGGCGTTGAGCGCCGCGGGCTCCTCGCCGTTGACGACAGCTGCGAGCGTGCCGCCGGTGTTCTTGGTCGCCGGGTCGATCGAGAACTTCTTGGCCGTCGCCGCCCACGACTTGCCGTGCGAGAGGGCCGCCTTGGCCGCGTTGGACTGACTCAGCGTCTTGGTCAGGATGATGCGGACGTTGCGTCGCTCGGGCGTCGAGTAGGACGTGAGATGGGCCTTGTAGTAGGCGGCCACCGCGGCCGGGGTGGCGAGCTTCTGAGCCAGGAGCGAGATCCGGAAGCGGTAGAGGATGTCGTTGATCGTCTGGCCCGTCTGCTTCAGGAAGGCGTCGAACTGCGCCGCGGTCTTGAACTGCTGGTTCTTGGCCGTGGTGAACTTGGTATTCACCGCGGCGGTCGTCACCGTGACGTGCTGGGCCGCCGCCTGGCCCTGAACCCACGCCGAGCGGACCAGATATTCCATCGTCTGCTGGAACTGGGAGACGCACGCGCTCTTGAGCTCGGCGTGCGGGATCGACGGCGGCGCGATCTTCTTGAGCGACGCGATGCACTTGGCGTAGTTCGGCGGGTCGGGCACGATGACCGGGCTGCCGGGCGACACCTGTGACTGGCCGACGGCGGCGACGTAGCCCCAATGGGCCAGCGCCCGCGACGTGATCGGGTTGCCCGCGACGACGGCCACGGAGTCGCCGGGGACGGCACTGCCGCAGCCGGCGACAGCCAGCCCGCCCACAAAAATGGCGCCAAGCGCCAGGGTGTTACGCAATCTTGGATTCACCGCGAGGCGCATGCTAGCGACTAACTCGCGACATGCTCCGAAGCGTCTTGTAAGAGTTCCGGCCTACGCGAGATCGCAGGTAGAGTCGCCGCCGTGCCCGAGCTCGCAAACAAAGACCGGCGCGCGATCGAAGACCTCGTGACCGAGTACGCCTGGCTCCTCGACCACCAGCGCTGGGACGAGGTCGCCGGCCTGTGCACCGACGACGCCGTCCTCACCATCCGCGGGCGCCAGATCGAAGGCCAGGCGGGCCTCGCGGCCTGGGCCCAGCACCGCGCCACCAACGCTGCGCGCCGGACCCAGCACCAGATGACCCTCCTGCGCCTCGAGCCCAGCCCCGCCGACGCCGACCTCGTCACCGGGACCGCCGCCCTCGTCCTCCACGTCGCCAAGGCCGGCCACGGCGGCACCTACGTCGATCTCGTCGGCGAGTATCGCGACGAGTACGTGCGCACGCCGGCCGGCTGGCGCTTCCGGCGCCGCCACCTCGTGCGTATCGAGGACGCGTAATCGGCTGGCGCCGATTACGTTGCGAGTTGGCCTGACGGCCAACTCGCGGCCGCGCTACGCCGCCGCCTCCGTCGTCACGGCCAGGAGCACGTCCGCGGCCCGCACCACGGCCGGGAAGCGCTCCGCGGGATCGCGAGGCACCCGCATCGACAGCTGCGACTTGCCGGACTCGTACAGCGCCTCGGGGATCTGAGCCCGGATCTTCTTGGCCCGGACCGAGTCGAGCTCGATCGGGGTGACCGCCAGCCGGTCCCCCCGGAAGGTGACGGCCCGCGCGCCCGCCTGGCCGAGCTTGATCCGCGCCTGCTGCAGCAAGATCAGGTTGTTCAGAGGCTCGGGCAGCTCGCCGAAGCGATCGAGCAGCTCCTCGCGCAGGAGGCCCAGATCGGCAACCTCGCGCGCCCCCGCGATCCGCCGGTGCACGTCGACCTTGGCCTGCTCGTAGGGGATGTAGTCGGCCGGTACGTAGGCGTCGACGTTGACGTCGAGCCGCACCGGCTCCCAATCGTCCGAAGAGTCCCCGTCCTCCTCGAGCCCGGCCACCGCCTCGTCGAGCATCTGCATGTAGAGCTCGAAGCCGAGTGCGGCCACGTGCCCGGACTGCTCGTCGCCGAGCAGGTTGCCGGCGCCGCGGATCTCGAGGTCGCGCATGGCGATCTTGAAGCCGGCCCCGAGCTCGGTGTAGTCAGACAACGCCGACAAACGCTGCGCCCCGTCAACGGTCAAAGCCGCCGCGCTCGGATACAGCAGGTAGGCATACGCGCGCTCGCGCGAGCGCCCCACCCGCCCGCGGATCTGGTAGAGCTGGGACAGCCCGAAGACGTCGGCGCGCTCGACGATCAGGGTGTTCGCCTGCGGGATATCGATTCCCGACTCAATGATGCTCGTGCACACGAGCACATCCGCATCCCCGCGGAGGAACTTCAGCATCCGCCGCTCGAGCGTCCCTTCGTCCATCTGCCCGTGCGCGACCTCGAACCTCATGGCAGGGCACAGCGCGCGCAGGCGCTCGGCCGTCTCGTCGATCGACTCGACACGGTTGTGGAGGAAGAACGCCTGCCCCCCACGGGAGTGCTCGCGCATGAGCGCCTGCTTGACGAGCTGCTCGTCGTACTCGCCGACGTAGGTCTTGATCGGCCGCCGGCCCTCGGGCGGGGTCTCGATCACGCTGATGTCCCGCACGCCCGCCAGCGACATCTGCAA
>JAXDGF010000148.1:0-6193 GCA_034665165.1 Solirubrobacteraceae bacterium
CGAGCGGCTGCGCGAGTACTACAACCCGTTCACGGGCGGGGGGATGGGCGCCGTCGAGTTCGCGTGGTCGGCCCTGATCGTGGACATGCTCGCGTGCGAGGCGGGCGCCGCGACGAGCTATCTCTAAGGCAGGACCAGCGTCACGCGGGTCATCGACGGACCGCTTCCGGCGCTGAAGGACGCCTTGAGCGAGGCGCCGAGGCGGTGGCGGAGCGCGCTCGTCAGCAGCGGCAGACAGGTCTTACCAAGCGGTGCGCGCACGGTGCCGTGCTTTCCGGTCGCGAGGCGCACGGCGCCGCCACCGCAGCTCACGGTCCCCCGCTTGCCGCGTGCCGCCAGCGACACCCTGCCCTTGCACATCGCGCCGCCCGAGCCCGAGCACCCCCACGTCATCACCGCGGCGCCGTGGCGCACGGTCAGCGTGCGGCTCCGGAGCGTGGCGCGCGCGCGGGCGCCGTTGGTCGAGCCCGCGCTCGAGCTCGGCGTCGTAAAGCTCGCGTCCGCGCCGGTGTAGCCCTGCCCGTCACCTGATGCGCCCGCCTGCCCGCGGATGGCCACGAGGCGGAAGTGATACGTCGTGCCTGGCGCCAGGCCGCGGACCAAGGTCGCGACCGACTCGGCCGCGGTCCCTGACACGGGCCCGACCGCCGGCGTGTTGTGGCCGTAGGCGGTGGCGGAGGTGCCGTACTGGAAGGCCCAGAAGGAGTCGAGGCCGTCCGGACGGATGGTGCCGTTGAGCTGGGCCATGGTGCTCTTGACGTAGGTGGCGACGCCTGTCTGCGCCGGGGTAGAGGCACCATCGCCGGCACCGGCGGCCACCATCGTCATCGCCGCGGCGCACGCAAGCGCGGCCGCGAGGGAACGGACCCGAGTCACCTCTCAGGTATCGGCACCGCCGACGGTTTCATGAGCGGCAACCCCGCGGCCAGGGTCTCGATCAGACGCTCGAAGGACCGGTCGCGGTCGAGGGGCAGACCGAACCCGCCCCCGGCCTCGAGCGACACGAACCCGTGCAGCGCACTGCGGATCACGCGAACGGCGTGGAGCATCTCGTCGTCCTCGAGGTGCCAGGCGCGCAGGACGGCCGCCACCACCTCGACCGCCGCCCGCCCCGCCTCCTCGTGCTCGGTGTCGCCAGGCGCCGCGGCACGCAACGTCGCCGCGTACACCCCAGGATGAGCATGCGCGTACTCGCGGTACGCATGCGCCGTCGCGGCGAGGGCCTCGGTCCCGGCGCGACCGAGGGCGGCGGCCCGGAGCGCGGTCGTGAGCTCGCCGACACCGCGCAGCGCGATGGCGCGGAGCAGGCCGTCGTGGCCGGCCCCATGGTGATAGAGGGAAGGGGGCCGGACCCCGAGCGACTCCGCGACACGCGCGAGCGTGACCGCATCGAGCCCCTCGGTGTCCGCGATCGCGACGGCCGCGTCGATGACCTGGCGGCGGTCGAGTCCGCGCCGGGGCATCGCTACTCTGCGGCGGCGATGGCCCGGTCCATCGCCGCGCCGGGGGCCTCGACGATGCGCCCGTGACCAGGCGCCAGGCGAGCGGGGTCGAGCGCGCGCAGCGCCCGCGCGCTCGCGAGCTCGGTGGGGCGATGCCAGGTGGCAAGGGTGGGGAGCGGGAAGCGGGGGTTGACCTTGGCCGAGGTCGCGACGCCGCCGAGCGTCGAGTAGGCATCGCCGCTCAGCAGCGTGCCGTCCCGGGGGTCCAGGAACGCAACATGCCCCGGCGTGTGCCCCGGCGCCGCGATGACCTCGAGCGACCCGACGTGATCGCCGGCCTCGAAGGTGCTCGTCGGAGCGGTCTTGGCCCCGGGATAGCCGCCGCGGAGCTTGACGTCCGGCTCACCCGGATCCATCGAGCGATCCTTGCGCAGCAGCCGGGCTTCGCGCGAGGAGATGAGCACCTCGACGCCCGGGAGGGCCTCGGCGAGCGCATCGAGCGATCCGACGTGGTCGCCGTGGGTGGGTGAGGGCGATGCGCACGATCGGGGCGCCGGCGGCACTGGCACGGCGCGTCACCATCCGTTCATCTTTGGCGCGCTACCGTATGGCCATGGCCGATCAAGAAGTCAAGTCGCGCGAAGTCGTGCTCACCGACAGCGAGTGGCAGGAGCGGCTGACCCCCGAGCAGTACCAGGTCCTGCGCCGCCACGGCACCGAGCGCCCCTTCACGGGCGATTACGTCCACGTCAAGGACGATGGCACCTATCGCTGCGCCGGGTGCGGCGCCGAGCTCTTCAACTCGGACACCAAGTTCGACTCCGGCACGGGGTGGCCGAGCTTCTACGAGCCCGCGGTGGCGGCGAACGTCGAGCTGAAGACGGACCGCAGCCTGTTCATGACGCGCACCGAGGTCCTATGCCGCAAGTGCGGCGGACACCTCGGCCACGTGTTCGACGACGGGCCCGCCCCCACCGGCCAGCGCTTCTGCATCAACTCCGCCGCGCTCGACCTCGATACCTCGGGTCCGAAGGCCTCCGAGCCCACCGGCGACTGACCGCGGCTACTCCGTCTCGGCCGTGCGCTTGCGGCGCTCACGGAGCTTGAGGTAGATGAAGCCGCCCACGAGGACGACACCGAAGGCGATCGCGCCGTAGACGCCCACCTTGGCGATCACGTCCTTCGCCGCCTGGCCTCCGTAGTAGACGACGAGCGCGACGGTCGTCGCCCACGTGATCCCTCCGAGGGCGTTCCAGAAGAAGAATCGGGGGAAGGGCATCTCGTTGATGCCGGCCATCCAGGCCACGACGACGCGCACGAACGAGACCCAGCGCCCGAAGAACACGGCTCGCGTACCCCATTTGCCGAAGAAGCGATCGCCGATCTGGATCAGCCGTCTGCGGTGCTTCTCGAACGGGCCGGGGGCCTCGAGCACCTCGCGCCCCAGCTTGCGTCCGATGAAGTAGCCGATGTTGTCCCCGACGATCGCCGCCGAGACGGCGATGACGATGACGAGCCAGATCTGGAGCTTGCCCGCCGCGGCGAGGCCCGCAGCCAGGATCAGCGCCGTCTCACCCGGACTGGGAATGCCCAGCGACTCCACCCCTACGAGGGCGGGGAGAGCGTAGCCGAGGCTGCTCGAGACGCTGAAGAGCGCCGCGAGCAGGATCATCCGCCCGACCGGCCGGCGACGTTCTCGAGCACCGCGAGGAGCGACAGTCCGACCCGGAGGGTGTACCCGCGCTCCAGCATCGCCGCCTCGATCCGTAGCGGGCGCTCGAGCACGCCGTTCAGCCAGTGCGGGCCGACGCGCAGCTCGGAGACGTGATCGTTGTGGTTGCGCAACCTGTACCGCTGCGAGATCCGCACCGCCGCCGCGGCCGGGAGGAGGAGGCTGTTGAAGGACGTCAGCCGGTCGACCCGCCACGCGGCGTCCATCGCCGCTCGCCGGAGCACCTGGCGCGTATACCGCCGGTGGTGGTGGTTGACCACGTCGTGCGTGGACCATAGCGCTGGGTAGGCGGGGACCGTGAGGAGCAACCACCCTCCGGGCCTGGTGACGCGCCGGAGCTCACGGAGGGCGAGCCGGTCGTCCGGGATGTGCTCGAGGACGTCCAGGCACGTGACGAGATCGAAGGCGTCATCGGCCCACGGCAGGGACTCGACCCTCCCCACGCGCACCTCGCCCAGATGCCGGCCGCGCGCGTGCTCGGCGGCGAGCTCTGAGAGCTCGATCCCCGCCACCTCTCCGTAGACGCGCAGATCCTGCAGCGTCCGCCCCGATCCGCAGCCGGCATCGAGGACGCGGGCCGGCGCCGGAAGGGGGAGCCGGTCGAGCTCCGCCCGGATGATCCGCCTGCGGCCGCGATACCACCAATGGTGCTCGTCAGCGGCCAGCAAGGCCTTCAGCTCGCGCTCCTCCATGGCCGGATGCTGTCAGTTAATTGACGGCCACGGCGTCTTGATCACGCGCGCCCAAGGCCGGTAGCCGCAAGGTGAACGTCGCTCCTGGCCCAGCGCCGTCCTCGAGGACGAGCTCGCCGCCCATCCGCTCGGCGAGCTCGCGCCCGATGGCGAGCCCCAGCCCGAACCCAGCCGATCCGCCGCGCTCGCGCCCGCGCTGGAAGCGCTGGAAGATGAGCTCGCGCTCGCCGGCCGCCACGCCGGGCCCGTGATCGGACACGCTCACCGCGACCGGGCCCGCACCGTCACGCAGCGATACCCGGATCTCGGTCCCGGGGGCCGTCATCTGGACCGCGTTGTCGACGAGAATGCGAAGGATCTGGGCGACGCTTCCGGGGTCGCAGAGCGCCCACACCGGGCCTGAACCCTCCTCGAGCCGCGGGCTGATCCCGCGGTCGGCGTTGCCGGGCTCGAACTCGGCGAGGACGGCGCGGCTCAGCTCGCCGAGCTCGACCGGCTCGCTCCGGAGCTCGACCTCGGCGTCGAGGCGGCTCAGGTCGAGCAGGTCGCTCGCGAGCCGGCCCAGCCGGTGCGACTGGGCGCGCGCCCGCGTGAGCAGGAGCCGTGCGTCCGCGAGGTCCGGGTCCGGCCCGTCGAGCTCGTCTTCGAGAAGCTCGAGCATCCCGTGGAGCGACGCGAGCGGCGTCCGCAGCTCGTGCGAGGCCGTCGAGACGAAGGCGCGGCGCGCCTCCTCCTGTTGCGCCAACCGGCGCTGCATGATCGCGAACGTCCGCGTGAGATCGCCGACCTCGTCGCCGGCGCGATCGATCGGCACCTCCACCGTCGGTCCGCCCTGGGCGAGCCGGAGCGCCGCCGTCCGCAGGCGCTGGAGGCGCCGGAGCAGCGTTGCCGACAGGGGAATGCCGAGGATCAGGGTCAAGCCCACCCCCGCCAGGGCGGCGTAGATGAAGGCCGTGCGGACCACGTGGACGGCGCCGGGGATTTCTGGGATGGCGCGGCTCGCCGCGAGCACGTAGGTCCGACCGCCGATCGAGAGCGGGACCGCGACCTGGGCCACCGGGCTGTTCCCGGTCGAGCCGAAGCCCGTCACCGTACGGCCCCTCTGGAACGCATTCTCGACCTCCCTCGAGGCGGCGGTCGATCCTTCCGACGTCGACGCGACCAGCACCTCGGGATAAGCCCACAGGCTGACCTCGGCGCCGGCGCGTCCGGCCAGGGCGGAGACGGCCTTGCCGATGCGCCCGGTCGGGGTCGCGGGTGCGCTTGCGGGTGGACCCACCGGCGTCTTCAAGGGCGCATTGGCGTCCACGATGTCGTCCCCGGCGAGCTGAGTGAACGTCCCGCCGTCGCCCTTCACCTCCTTGACCAGCGTGCTCTGGGCCTCGTTGCGCAGCTGGCGCTCGAGCGGGGAGAGGAGCGCGAGCGCGGCTACCGCGAGCGTCGCCACCGTCGTGATGAGCAACGCGCCGACGATCCGGCCGCGCAGGCCGAGGGCACCGGGGCGCTTGAGCACTACGGTCCTCGGAGGCGGTACCCGGCGCCGCGCACGGTGAGGATGTAGCGAGGGTTGTCGGGCTCGGGCTCGAGCTTCTCGCGGAGGTGACGGATGTGGACGTCGATCGCGCGCGGGTCGCGGTAGGCGCTGTCGCCCCAGATGGCCCGGAGCAGCTCCTGCCGGTTGAGGAGGCGGCCCGGATCGGCCATCAGGGCGTCGAGGAGCTCGAATTCGGAGAAGGTCAGGCGCACCTGCTCGCCGTCCATGGACACCTCGCGCTGAGCCCGGTCGAGCGCGATCGGACCGACGACGAGCACCTCGTCGCCCATCGCCCGAGTGCCCGCGCGCCGGAGCACGGCGCGGATGCGGCTGCGCAGCTCGGCGAGCCCGAACGGCTTGGTCACGTAGTCGTCGGCGCCCGCTTCGAGCCCGAGGACGGCATCGGCCTCGGAGTCAAGCGCCGTGAGCATGATGATCGGCACCACGTTGCGCCGGCCCCGGAGCGTCCGGCACACCTCGTAGCCATCGGGGCCCGGGCCGAGGGCGACGTCGAGCAGGACGACGTCGAAGTGGTCCGTGCTGGCGCGGTCGATGGCGGCACGTCCGTCCGCCACGGCCGTGACCCGGTGCCCCTCGCGCGAGAAGGAGCGCGTGAGCATCTCGCGCAGATCGGACTCGTCGTCGACGACGAGGATGCTCAGCGAGGGATCGGCGGTGCGGGAGCCCGCCGGGAGCGGCCCCGCCGTTACGGGACGGTCGGCGGTCATAGAGGATTCTCTACCGTCATAGCGGGTTCGATCGTAGCGAGAGGCGCCGTAGCGGCCGGGTGCCG
>JAXDGF010000149.1:0-4794 GCA_034665165.1 Solirubrobacteraceae bacterium
GCGGGGGGACGACGCGCCGCGCGAGCACTGGTCGGGCTGCGAGCGGCGCTGCGGCGAGCCGCGCGATGCCGGCGTGACCGTGGTCGCCACGGCGGCGGGGCTGCTCGTGGACCGGCGCGGCGGCGAGGCAGCCACGGTCGCGACCACCGGCGATGCGCGCACGGTCGCCACCGCCGCCGAGGCCGTCGAGCTCCTGGCCGCGTCCGGGGTGCCAGCGTGAACGAATACCTGCGCGACGGAGCGGAGATCTACCGGCGCTCGTTCGCGACCATCCGGCGCGAATCCGATCTGCGCGGCCTCGATCCGATCCTCGAGCTCGTCGTCGTGCGCATAATCCACGCGTGCGGGATGGTCGACCTCGTCGCCGATGTCGGCTACTCACCCGGCTTCGGCGTCGCCGCGCGTGACGCCCTCGGGAGCGGCGCGCCGATCCTGTGCGACACGGCAATGGTCGCCTCGGGGGTCACGCGCTCGCGCCTGCCCGCCGACAATGAGGTCATCTGCACCCTCGCCGACCCGGCCGTCCTTGCTCTCGCGGCCGAACTCGGGACCACGCGCACGGCCGCCGCCATCGAGCTCTGGCGCGAGCACCTCGACGGCGCCGTCGTCGTCATCGGCAATGCCCCCACCGCCCTGTTCCGGCTGCTGGAGGTCGTGCAGGAGGACGGGGTCCGGCCCGCCGCAGTGATCGGCGTTCCCGTCGGCTTCGTCGGCGCCGCTGAGTCCAAGCGGGCCCTGGTCGAGCACCCGGCGGGGCTCGAGCATCTCGTCGTCCACGGCCGACGCGGCGGGAGCGCGATCGCCGCTGCCGCCGTCAACGCGCTCGCGAGCCCGGTCGAATGAGCTCGGCGAACGGAAGCGGCCCGGGCCGGCTCTTCGGGGTCGGCGTCGGCCCCGGCGATCCGGAGCTCGTGACGGTCAAGGCGGCGCGCGTGATCGCAGGCGCGGACGTCGTCGCCTACCTGGCCGCGCGCCACGGCCGCAGCGTGGCCCGGCGCATCGCCGCACCCTACCTGCGCGAGAGCCAGGTCGAGCTCGCCCTGACCTACCCGGTCACGACCGAGCGCAGCGACCACCCCGGCGGCTACGAAGGGGCGCTCCGCGAGTTCTACGACGCGGCGGCGGCGGAGGTCGCCGCCCACCTCGATGCCGGCCGCGACGTCGCGGTCCTGTGCGAGGGCGACCCCTTCTTCTACGGGTCCTACATGTACATCCACGACCGGCTCGCGGGGCGCTACCCGACCGAGGTCATCGCCGGGGTGACCTCGTTCAGCGCGGCTGCGGCTGCGGCCGGTACGCCCTTGGCCCGTCGCGACGACGTCCTCACCGTGCTTCCGGGAACGCTGCCGCCCGACGTCCTCGCCGCGCGCCTGCGGAGCACGGACGCGGCCGTCGTGCTCAAGCTCGGGCGCACCTTCGCCAATGTGCGCCGAGCGGCCGAGCAGGCCGGGGTCGCCGGTCGCGGCGTCTACGTCGAGCGCGCGAGCTCGCCCGAGGAGCGCTCGGCCCCGCTCACCGAGGTGGAGGGCGACGTGCCGTACATGTCGCTCGTGCTCGTTCCCGCCTCGTCCCGGTCGCCCCAGTCGGGCGGCCACCCCGGCCGGGTATCGGTCGTCGGCCTCGGGCCGGCGGGGCCCGACTGGCTCACTCCGGACGCGCACGCGGAGCTTGCCGCCGCCAGCGATCTCGTCGGCTACCACAGCTATCTCGCTCGCGTGCCCGAGCGCCGCGGCCAGCGCCGCCACGCGAGCGATAACCGCGTCGAGAGCGACCGGGCCCGGCACGCGCTCGAGCTCGCCGCCGACGGCGCGCGGGTGGCCGTCGTGTCCTCCGGAGACCCGGGCATCTTCGCCATGGCCTCCGCCGTGCTCGAGGTGGTGGACGAGGGAGATGGGCGGCTGGCCGGGGTTGAGGTACGGATCGTTCCCGGCCTCTCGGCCATGCAGGCCGCGGCCGCGCGGGCGGGCGCGCCACTCGGCCATGACTTCTGCGTGATCTCGCTCTCGGACCAGCTCAAGCCGTGGGAGATGGTCGAGCGCAGGCTCGATGCGGCCGGGTCCGCCGACCTCGTGCTCGCCCTCTACAACCCCGCCTCCCGCACCCGGCGCGAGCAGCTCGAGCGGGCGATGGCGGTGATCGGGCGCCATCGGGTGGGTGCGACGCCGGTGGTTGTGGCCCGGGCTGTCGGGAGCGATGACGAATCGGTGCTCGTCACCACGCTCGCCGAGCTCGCGCTCGACGCGGTCGACATGCGCACGCTCCTCATCGTCGGTTCCTCGATGACGCGCGTGATCGCGCGCGAGGGCATGGCGACCCGCGTGTATACGCCGCGGCGCTATCCGGGGTGAGTCTGTTCCCGGACCCAGGCCGCGGCGGAAGCGACGGTGGCCACGGTGCGCGACGCGGCTCGCGGAGGGCGGCGGACGACGATGACCGGGAGTCCCCGGTCTCGGGCCGCGTCGAGCTTGGCCTCGGTGTGTCGGCCGCCGCTGTCCTTGGTCACGACGAGGTCGATCCGGTGCGTGTCGATGAGCGCGAGCTCGTCCGTGAGCGCGTAAGGCCCGCGGTCGAGGACGAGCTCGTGGCGCGACGGCAGCGGCGGCTCCGGGGGATCGACGCAGCGAATGAGAAACCAGGCAGGATCGACGCCCGCGAAGGCGGCGAGGCCCTGGCGCCCGGTGGTGAGGAGGACGCGCTCGCCGAGCTCGGGGACCGCGGCCGCCGCGGCCTCGAGCGTGTCGACCCAGCGCCAGCGATCGCCGGGGCGCTCGCTCCAGCCCGGTCGCTCGAGGCGCACGAGCGGCACTCCGGCGCGCGGGCAGGCGGTCGCGGCCGAGGCCGAGATGCGCTCGGCGAAGGGATGGGTGGCGTCGACGACGGCGGCGATGCGGTGATCGTGAAGCCAGCGCGCGAGAGCGTCCGGTCCCCCGAAACCGCCGACGCGCACCTCGCCGGCGGGGAGCCGCGGGCGGGCGACCCGCCCGGCCAGGGAGGAGATCACGGGCACCCCGGCGGCCGCGAGCTCGCCGGCCAGTTCCCGGGCCTCGGCGGTGCCGCCGAGAATGAGGATCACCCGGCGGCTCCGCGATGAGGCGCGTCCTCGCCATCGGGATCGGAGCCGGCGACCTCGAGTACATGACGGCGGGGGCGATCCGCGCTTTGAACAACGCCGATGTGCTGTTCGAGATCGTGCGCCCGGTCGGCGAACTCAGCGCTCTGCGCGAGGCGATCTGCCGGCGCTACATGGAGCCCGGTCGCGCCTACCGAACAGTCGCCGTACCCGAGCCCCAGCGCGACCGGGCCGCGCCCGTATACGGGGCGGCGGTCGAGGAATGGCGAACGCGGCGGGCCGAGGTGTGGGAACGGGTGATCGAGCATGAGCTTGAGTCCGATGGCTGCGGTGCCTTGCTGGTGTGGGGGGACCCGTCGCTCTATGACAGCACGATCGCCGTGCTCGACGAGGTCCTGGCGCGGGGGCGGACCGAGTTCGAGCTCGAGGTCGTGCCCGGGATCAGCAGCGTCCAAGCGCTCACCGCGCGCCACCGGATCTCCCTGACCCGCGTCGGCGCCGCGGTCATGGTCACGACCGGGCGCCGCCTCGCGGAGCACGGGTTTCCCGACGGCGTCGATGACGTCGTCGTGATGCTCGACGCCCACTGCTCGTTCCGGCGCATCGACCCCGACGGCGTCGAGATCTACTGGGGCGCCTATCTCGGCACCGAAGACGAGATCCTCGTGGCCGGGCCGCTCGGCGAGGTGGCGGTCGAGATCGAGGCCCGGCGCGCGCAGGCCCGCGCGGCCAAGGGCTGGGTCATGGACTGCTATCTCCTCCGCCGTCAGCGCGCTGATGGCCGGTGAGGGGAGGTCAACGCGCCCGCGCGGCGGAGTAGAGGTGGCTGTCACGGAATCCCTCGGCCGCGAGCGCGGGGCCGACGACGATCGTCGCCGTGCGCTTGATCCCGGCCGCCTGGACGTCGGCGGCGATGCTCGCCAGCGTTCCCCGGACGACGAGCTCGTCGGGGAGGCTTGCCCGCGCCACTACCGCCGCCGGGCAGTCCTCGCCGTACACGGCGGCGAGCGTCGTCGCCAGCTCTTCGATCGCCTGCGCTCCGAGGTGGATGACCAGCGTCGCTCGGTGTGAGGCGAGCGCCTCGAGGTCCTCGCCCGCGGGCATGGCCGAGGCGTTGCGGCTGTGGCGGGTGAGGATCACGGTCTGGGCGACCTCGGGGATCGTCAACTCGCGGCGCAGCGCGGCGGCGGCCGCCGCGAACGCGGGCACGCCCGGGGTCAGGTCCCACGGGATCCCGAGCGCGTCGAGCCGGCGGGCCTGCTCGGCGACGGCGCTGTAGATCGAGAGGTCGCCGGACTGCAGTCGCGCGACGTCCTCGCCGCGCCCATGCGCGGCGGCGAGCTCGGCGACAATGGCAGCCAGGTCGAGGTGCTGGGTGTCGACGAGCCGGGCCCCCGGGGGGGCGTGCTCGAGCAGCTCGGGCGGGACGAGGGCGCCCGCGTAGACGCACACCGGGCACGTCGCGATGAGCCGCTGCCCCCGCACCGTGATCAGGTCGGCCGCGCCCGGCCCGGCGCCGATGAAGTGGACCGTCACGCGGTCTCCCTGTTGCACGACCACTGCACCACGGGGCGCTGCGCCCGCCAGCCGGTGAAGGCGCCGATCGGCTCGGCGTGCGCCACCTCGCTCCGCGCCAGCTCGCCCCCATCAGCGCTCCGGGCGGCCACGCGCCCGAGCCCGCCTTCCAGCGTGACGGCGTTGGCGACGATCCTGCCCCCGGGACC
>JAXDGF010000150.1:0-8990 GCA_034665165.1 Solirubrobacteraceae bacterium
CGCCTGGCGCCGCGCCGGGACCGCCTGGCGGCGCGCCGGGACCGCCTGGCGCCGCGCCGCGGATTGCCCTCATGCGGACGCCGCACTGGTCGGTGGTCGAGCCGCCGGCGCGGGCGGCGATCGAGCGCGTCGCGCACGCCGCCGCCGAGGCCGGCGCGCGCGTCGACGAGATCGAGCCGCCGGAAGGGTTCGCCGAGCTCGTGGCGGCGCAGACGACAATTCAGTGGGTTGAGTCCGCGGCCAACCTCGCGCCCGAGCTCGCCACGTCGCCCGAGCTTCTGAGCGACGAGATCCGCAACGCCCTGCACGAGGGGGCGACGATGCCGGCCGAGCGCTACTTCGACGCCAAGCGCGCCGCCGACGAGCACGGGCCGGAGCTCGCTCGCAGGCTGGACGGGTACGACGGCGTGCTTACCCCGAGTGCTAGCGGCGTCCCACCCCTCGGCCTCTACTTCACCGGCGATCCCCTCTTCTGCCGCGTCGAGACGCTGATCGGCGCCCCGGCGGTGTCGATTCCCCTGGCCTGGACGGTCGAGGGACTCCCCGCGGGCCTCCAGCTCATCGGCGCTCCCTCGCGCGACGCGCGCACCCTGGACTGCGCCGCATGGCTGCTCGAGCGGCTCGGAGACCTCAGATCTCCAGCCGCGACTCCTCGAGATCGAGATCCCGCACCACCCGGTTCATGACCTCGTTCGAGATCCCGCCCTCATTGCGCAGCTTGACCAGGGCCTCGCGCTGCGCGCCGAGCACGGCCTGCAGGAGCTGCTGGTAGGCGAGCGAGCGATCCTCATACCCATCGTCTTCGATCTTGCCCGCGCGGGCCGCGAACCGGCGCTGGCGGTACTCGTAGGCGCGGCGCAGCCGGTCGATGCTGTCCTCGCGTGTCCAGTCCGCATCAGCAAGCGCGTCGATCTGAGCGAGCGCCGCCTTCGTCGCCACCAGCCGCGCGCGCACCTCCTCCGCCTCCTCGTCTGCGTCTCTCGTGACGTGCAGGCGACGGATGAGCGCCGGCAGCGACAGGCCCTGGAGCACCAGGCTCGAGAAGATGACGCCGAAGGTGAGGAAGATGAGGAGGTCGCGGTCGGGGAAGGGCGTGCCGTGGTTGGTCCTCAGCGGTAGTGCCAGCGCCGCGGCGAGGGAGACGGCACCCCGCATCCCGCTCCAACCGATGATCAGCCGCTGACTGGCCCCCACCCGGCGCAGGCGCTGCGCCGGTCGCCGGTCGAGGGCGCGGATCAGATAGGGAACGGTGAAGAACCAGAGCAGACGGACGGCCGCCACGACCCCGCTCACGGCGAGCGCGTAGCCGGCCAGCGTCGCCGCCGATTCGCCGCCGAGGCCCTTCACCGTGCTGCGGAGCTGAAGCCCCACGAGGACGAAGAGAGCGGAGTTGATGATGAAGTCGAGGACGTCCCAGACGTAGTACCCCTGCAGCCGCGTGCGCGCGTCGATGATGCTCGGACCGCGGACTCCCATGTAGATGCCGGTGGTGACCGCCGCCAGCACCCCCGAGGCGCCGATGGCGTTGGCGGGGACGAAGGCTGCGTAGCCGCTCAGGAGGGAGATCGTGATGCTGATCTGGGCGTCGTCGGTGCGGGCCCGGATCTCGGCGATGACCCAGCCGACGGCCAGGCCGATGAGGACCCCGCCCGCAGCGCCGGCGACGAATTTCCACCCCGCGTCGAGCATCGAGAAGCTTCCGCCCACAACCGCCGCGACCGCCACCTTGTAGGCGACAAGGGCCGTCGCGTCGTTGAACAGGCCCTCGCCCTCGACCGCGCTGACCAGACGCCGAGGAAGCCCGAGACGCCGCATGATCGTGGACGCCGCCAGCGGATCGGTCGGCGAGACGACGGCCCCGAGTGCGAAGGCCGCCCCCCACGTGAGCCGGTCGATGAGGGCGTGAGCGACCACGGCCACACCGACCATCGTGACGAGCACGAGCCCCACCGAGACCAGCGTCACGCTCCGCAGGTTCGCGCGCATATCGCCCAAGTTCGCGAAGAAGGCCGTCGAGTACACGAGCGGCGGGAGGAAGACGACGAGCACCACATCCGGGTTGAGCGTGACCGCCGGCACGCCGGGCACGAAGCCGAACAGCGCCCCACCCACTACGAGCACGATCGGGTACGGAATCGACAGCCGCCGGGCGAGCGAGCTCAGCAACGCAACGGCGACGAGCAGCCCCACGATGAGGATCTGGGCATGCGCCATGGCGGCGTAGTTTGCAGACGCGCGGTCGCGCGCGCGGGCGCGGGTGCGTCGCCGCGCCCGCGCGCGACGCGTCAGTGTGCGTGCCCGCGCGCGCTAGGCGGTCGTGACGGGGCGGGTGTCGCGAGGATCGACGGGCTCGCCGCACGCCTCGCACACCAGCTGCGCAACGAGCCGATGCCCGCAGCGGTGCTCGAACACCCGCGGCGGTCCCTCGGCTCCGGCGAGGTGCCGGTCGCCCCACTTCATCAGGCTCATGATCACCGGGTAGAGATCGCGCCCGGCGTCGGTGAGGCGGTACTCGTGGCGGACCGGGTGCTCTGAGTACTGGCGCCGCTCGAGGATCCCGCCCGCGACGAGCGTCTTCAGCCGCGCCGCCAGCGTGTCACGCGGCGCACCCGTGCGGCGCACCATCTCGTCGAAGCGGCCGTTGCCGAGGAGGACCTCGCGCACCGCCAGCAGCGCCCACTTCTCGCCCACGATCTCGAGGGTGCGCGCGATCGAGCACTCGCGTGGTCGGGCGGTGTCCTTGGCGCTCGGCCGGGCGATCGGCGTTGCGGCCTCCGTGGCGGTCGGCATGGCGCTCTGCGGGGCGGTCTCCGGTGTCATGTCGCCTTCAGTCTAGCCGAGTCCATCGCAAATCTGGATGCACCCGCCCGCGACATGCTAGTCTGCGGTGCTCCGAGTGCATCCAGATTTCGGACTGACTAGGAGCGGCCGTGACCGACACCCCCTCGCAGAGCACGCCCCACACCCATCGGCAGGTCGCGGCCGTCGTCGGCGTCCTCTCGCTCGCCGTCTTCATGTCGAGCCTCGACCTCTTCATCGTCAACCTTGCCTTCCCCTACATCGGGCGCGAGTATCAGGGGACGAGCCTCGGGTCGCTGTCGTGGGTTCTCAACGGCTACACGATCGTCTTCGCCGCGGTGCTCGTGCCGGCGGGGCGCTGGGCCGACCGCATCGGGCGCCGCCGGATGCTCGTCGCGGGCCTCGTGACCTTCAGCGTCGGATCGCTGCTGTGCGGCCTCGCCCCCGGCGTGGGCGCGTTGATCGCGGCGCGCGTAGTGCAGGCGTGCGGAGCGGGCATGATGGTGCCCGCCTCGCTCTCGCTCCTGCTCGCCGAAGTGCCGGCCGCCGCCCGCCCGGGAGCGATCGGAACCTGGTCCGCCGTCGGGGCCCTCGGCGCCGCCATGGGACCGGTGATCGGGGGTGGGCTGGTGCAGGTGAGCTGGCGACTTGTGTTCTGGATCAACCTTCCCGTCGGGTTGATCGCCGTGCTCCTCGCGATGCGCGTCGTCACGGAGAGCCGGGACGAGCGCGTGCAGGGCCGGCCCGATATCGGCGGGGCGGCGCTGCTTGCCGCCGCCGTGGGCCTCGTCGCGCTGGCGCTGGTCAAGGCGCCCGACTGGGGTTGGGGATCGGCGGGCTTCTTCGCGTTGCTGATCGCGTCAGTCGCGTGCGGCGCGGCGATGGTGCTCCGCTCACGCCACCACCACTCGCCCGTGATCGAGCTCGAGCTCCTACGCTCGCGCACCTTCAGCGGCGCCTTCCTCGCCTCGATCCTCTATTACGCCGCCTTCGGCGCGTTCGTGCTGAGCTCGGTCGAGTTCCTCACCGGCGTGTGGGGCTATTCGGCCTTCCGGGCCGGCCTCGCGATCGGGCCCGGACCGTTGATGGTGCTGCCCTTCGCGCGCCTCGTCGCGCCGCGGCTGGCGGCCAGGCTGGGCGGCGTTGGGCGCGTGGCGGTGTTGGGCTGCGCCGTCGGCGCGGGCGCCCAGCTCCTGTGGCTCGTGTCGATGACAAGGCATCCGGCTTACGTCACCCACCTCCTCCCCGCCCAGCTCCTCGGCGGCGCGGGCGTCGGCCTCACGATCCCCTCGCTCCTCGGCGCCGGCAGCGCCTCCCTCGACGCGTCGCGCTTCGGCACCGGCAGCGGAATCCTCAACATGGCGCGCCAGGTCGGCACCGTCCTCGGCGTGGCCGGCCTCGTCGCCATCCTCGCGCACGTGTCGCCCGTCGACCCGCTGCCGGTTTTCCGGCACGGCGTGGAGCTGGCGATCGCGTTCTTCGTCTCGGCCGGGGTGGTGTCGGCGGCGTTGTTGACCCGGCGGGTGGGAGCGGTGGCGCGGGCGCCGGCGCCGGCGGATCGGGAGCCCGCTCCGTCCCTTGAGGTGGCGGCGTGATCTCGGACGAGGCGGCGGCGCGCACTTCGCAGGGACGTGGACGACTTTAAGCCGCATATATCGGCTCAAAAGGCGCCACGTGATCAGAGATCGCTGCGCTGGCGGATCGGCAGCACGTTGTGGTCGCGCGGCGGCGCTCGGCTATTCCGCGCGGGAGGCCTAGCGCGGCCTCGAGGCGGGGAGCGTACACATCAGCCACCGCGCCCCCCCGCGCGCCGCCGCCCCAAAACCGCCGCCCCTACAACCCCAGCGCCACCGCCAGCTCGCGCCACTCCTTCCGCGGCACGCCCTGCACCCCTACTGGCTGCAGAGCAACGTGATCCGCCCCGGCCTCGAGGTGCGCCCGCGCCATGGGGACGACTTCCTGGGCGGTCCCGTGCGGAACGATGGCGTCGATCAACCGGTCCGAGCCGCCGTCCGCGAGATCTCGCTCGGTGAAGCCCAACGCCAGCAGGTTGCTCGTGTAGTTACTCATCCGCAGGTAGAGCTCGGCGTACGCGCGCGCGGCCCGCGCTCCGCGGTCGTAGTCCGGATCGATCACGCACGCCATCTCGGGCGCCAGCACGGGCCCGTCGCCGAGGATCTCCCGGGCCGCCCGCGTGTGCTCGACGGGCACGAAATACGGGTGCGCGCCCGCGGCGCGCTCGCGCGCGAGCTCGAGCATCTTCGGGCGCAGCGCCGCCAGCACGCGCCCGTCGCGCGGTAACGGCTCGTCGGCGTCGTCCAACCCGTCGAGAAACGCGCGCATCGTCGCCAGCGGCCGTGAGTAGTCGCTCGTCGCCTCGGGGTGGCCGATGCCGATCCCGACCAGAAGCCGGTCGGGAAAATCGCTCACCAGAGAAGCGCGCTCAGCCGCCAGCTCGGCCGGATCGTATGACCACACGTTGACGATTCCCGTCGCGACCGTCAGCCGCGAGCTCGCGGCGAGCAGCGGGCGCGTCGACGGCAGCCGCGGCGAGCCGCCGAGCCAGAACGTCCCGTACCCGAGGTCCTCGACGAGCTTGGCCGCCTCGCCGGCGTTCTCCTCGCCGATGGCGCGGTATGAGGTCCAGACCCCGAATTCGCCGAGCTCCACCCCCACAGGGTTGCATACGCGACCCGGCGCCAACCGCGCCCGTGAGACGTTTTACGACCGCCCCTGCAGCAGCGCCGTCAGCCGGACGACGGCGCGATGATCCGCTCCGGCACGGTGAGCGAATTACTTGCATGCATGGACCCGACACCCCGTTACAGCTCCTGCCCCCCCGCCCCGCGCTCCGGGCCGTTCCGCCCCCACCCCTCCGGGCCGTCCCCGCCCTCGAGCCGCGCCAGCTCCGAACGCCCAGCCCCTCCCGCCTACGCTACCGGCTCCTCGACCACGCCCTCGAGCGCCAGGCCGTGCCTGACCTCATGCTCCGCGCCGGCGTGCGCTACGGCGCCTGGTCGCGCGAGCGGCGCGAGTCCCACGGCGGAATCGTCGTGCAGGAGGAGCGCCTGCGGGCGATGCTGCGGCGGATGTCCTCGGGCCCGATCGCCGAGGTTCCCGACCGTGCCCACGAGCAGCACCACGGTCTCCCCTCTGAGTTCATGGGCCTCGTCCTGGGTCCGCGACGCAAGCACTCGAGCTGTCTATGGGAGCCCCGCACCGAGACCCTGGCCCAGGCCGAAGACGCCATGCTCGCGCTCAGCTGCCTCCGTGCCCAGGTTCGCGACGGGATGCGGATCCTCGACCTCGGCTGCGGCTGGGGCTCGCTCTCGCTGTGGCTGGCCGAGCGTTACCCGGCGGCGCATATCACGGGCGTCTCGAACTCGAGCCGCGAGCGCGGGTGGATCGAGTCAGAGCGCGACCGCCGCGGCCTGACCAACCTCGAGGTCATCACCGCCGACATCGGCGACTTCACCCCCGACGGCCGCTTCGACCGCGTGATGTCGATCGAGATGTTCGAGCGTATTCGGAACTGGCGCGAGCTCCTGCGCCGCCTCTCGACCTGGCTCGTCGACGACGGCAAGGCCTTCCTCCACCTCTTCAGCCACCGGACCGAGCCCTACTTGTTCCGCGGGACATTGGCGGCGGAGCGCGGCTTCGCCGCCGGCGTGATGCCGAGCCACGACCTCCTGCCCCGCTTTCAGGAGCACCTCGAGCTGGCGGATGGGTGGGTTGAGTCGGGGACCCACTACGCGAAGACGCTGCGCGCCTGGCGCGCCCGGCTCGACGCGCACGCCGACGAGGCCCTCGAGGTCCTGATCGCCGACGGGCGCTCGTCCCGCCAGGCTCGGACGCTGCTCGGCGGCTGGCGCCTCTTCCTCCTCTCGACCGAGGAGATGTGGAGCTACCGCGGCGGCAACCGCTGGCTCACGAGCCACTACCTGTTGCAGCCGCGCTCAGGCTGAACAACATCCCTACGGTCCCACGCTCGGCGGGTAGCTGTCGACGAGCCACCGGTTATCGATGTTGACCAGCTTCGTCTGACCCGGGCCGCCGGTGGCGGTGGCGTGACGGCCATGGATCCGTACCTTCAGGTGAGCCATCGCCGTGGTGATCACCGCGCGCCACTCCGCGCGCGTGTAGCCGGCGTTGTCGACGTTCTTCGACTTGTGCGTGAGCGTGCGCTGGGCTTCGCGGAACGCCTGCCCGCAGGTGGTCGTGCGGCCCGCGGTGAAGGATCTGACGCCGGCGCGCGTCAAGTGTGAGCACACCGCGCGCGCGGGCCCGAAGTACTCGGCGGTGAGCACGGCGCGGTAGACGGCGCGTATCCGGGTCACCGCACCACCCGAAGCCTGAGCCACAGCGCTGCCGATCAGGACGAGGACGATGGCGGCCAGGGCGAGGCGCGCGCGCACGGCGGCGCACTCTATTCACCTCGTGTCGCGGGCGCCGGTACGGTAGGGCCCGAGATGCTGCCCACCGATCATTTCCTCGCCTTCCTCGTCGCGGTGACGGTGCTGATCATGATCCCGGGACCGAGCGTGCTCTTCGTCGTCGGCCGCGGCGTCGCCCTCGGGCGCCGTGCCGCGCTCCTGACCGTGGTCGGCAATTCGTGCGGCCTCGCCGTGCAGCTGATCGCAGTCGCGCTCGGCGTGGGCGCGATCGTCGCGCGCTCCGATGCCGTGTTCACCACCCTGAAGCTCGTCGGCGCCCTCTATCTCGTGCTCCTCGGGCTGCGCAACATCCGCGATCGCAAGGCGCTCGGCGCCCTCGTCTCCTCGGGCGTCCAGCCCAAGCGCGTGCGCCGCATCGTGCGCGAGGGCTTCATCGTCGGCGTCACCAACCCGAAGGGCGTCCTCATCTTCACCGCCATCCTCCCTCAGTTCATCGAGCGCGGCCGTGGCGGCGTCCAGGTCCAGCTTCTCCTCCTCGGCGCCATCTCCGTCGCCATCGGGTTCGTCTCCGACGGCGTCTGGGCGATCGCCTCGGGCAGCGCCCGCGCCTGGCTCGGGCGCTCGAAGGGGCGCCTTGAGCAGCTCAGCGCCGCCGGCGGGCTTACGCTAATCGGCCTCGGAGCGGCGCTCGCGCTCACCGGGCGCCGGCCTTGATACGAGCAGCCGGGACGGCGATGATCGCCTCGTCTCGTGCGAGGGACGGCGCGATAGTCAACGCGAAAGTGTGGAAGGGCCCCGAAGCGTGAACACCACCACCGCAACGGCACGGTCACGCTGCGTGCTACCGGACCGCAAGCGCTTGAGGGCATCATCGTTTCCGGATACCGGAAACAATGATGCCCTCAACGCCGACGCGGCCTCCCGGCTGACCGGCGGCCCCCGAAACATGGCAGAAGAGGCCGACCTCATCGATTTTTCATCACGCCTCCCAAAATTCGCCCCGACGAGGACCCCACATAAATTTCTCCACCCCCTGTCTATATCGCCCCCCTTGCCCCGTCGTAGAAGATGAGCCGTAGAGAACGAGCGGCGAATCGACAATGGAGGCCCCATGCCCCAGTACATGCTGATGATCAATCTTCCGACCGAGGGCGGGCTCTCGCCCGAGGAGCAGCTGGCCGAGCGCCCCCGCTGGTACGAGTACACCGTGGGTCTGCAGGAGGCCGGCGTTCACGTCGCCGGTGACGCCCTTCACGACCTCGACACCGCGACCACCGTCCGCGTGCGCGACGGCGAGACGCAGATCACCGACGGGCCCTTCGCCGAGACCAAGGAGTTCCTCGGTGGCTACTACGTGATCGACGTCCCCGACCTCGATACCGCACTCGAGCACGCGGCGCGGATCCCGTCCGTGGGCCGCGGCTCGGTCGAGGTGCGCCCCGTCGTGGACATGAGCACGATGCCGGGCTTCGAGGCCGAGACGGCAGGGCAGGCCGCAGAGGCATGAGCTCCGCCGGCGCGTGGCGGTCCGGGGCGGACGACCGGGCCGCCGCGGCCGGCGCGTGGCGGTCCGGGGCGGACGACCCGGCCGCCACCGTCGAGCGGGCCTTCCGCGAGGAGCGCCCCGCCGTCCTCGCCACCCTCATCCGCCACATCGGCGACTTCCAGCTCGCCGAGGAGGCGGTCCAGGACGCGTTTGCCGCCGCGGTGGCCACGTGGCCGCGCGACGGCGTCCCCTCCAACCCCGGCGCCGGGATCACCGTGGCCGCCCGGCGGCGCGCCATCGACCGCCTCCGG
>JAXDGF010000151.1:0-14414 GCA_034665165.1 Solirubrobacteraceae bacterium
GTCAACGACATCCTCTACAAGGCGACCGCCAACCGCCTGCATCGAGCCCGGCAACGGCCCGGCGCGCATCGCCGCATCACCGGGCTCGAGCAGCTCGACAAGATCATCTCGGTCGACCAGTCGCCGATCGGGCGGACGCCGCGGTCGAACCCGGCGACCTATATCGGCCTCTTCGATCAGATCCGCGAGCTCTTCTCGAAGACCCAAGAGGCGCGCGCGCGCGGGTACAAGCCCGGGCGGTTCTCGTTCAACGTCAAGGGCGGGCGCTGCGAGGTGTGCCGCGGCGACGGTCAGATCAAGATCGAGATGCACTTCCTCCCCGATGTCTACGTGCCATGCGAGCAGTGCCACGGCAAGCGCTACAACCGCGAGACGCTCGAGGTTCGCTTCAAGGGCAAGACGATCGCCGACGTGCTCGAGATGCCGATCGAAGAGGCACGCGAGTTCTTCGCGCACATCCCTAAGATCCGCCGCCGGGTCGACGCCCTGAACGACGTCGGGCTCGGGTACATGCGGCTCGGCCAGCCCGCCACGACGCTGTCCGGAGGGGAGGCCCAGCGGGTCAAGCTCGCCGCCGAGCTCTCGAAGGTCGCCACGGGCCGCACCCTGTACATCCTCGACGAGCCCACGACCGGACTTCACTTTGCCGACATCCAGCGCCTGCTGGCCGTCTTGCAACGGCTCGTCGATCAGGGCAACTCGGTGGTGGTCATCGAACACAACCTCGACGTGATCAAGGTCGCCGACCGGATCATCGACCTTGGGCCCGAAGGCGGCGAAGAGGGGGGGAGGGTGGTCGCGACGGGAACGCCCGAGCAGGTGGCCGCCGTGGCGGAATCACACACGGGCCAGTTCCTCGCCGATCTGCTGCCCGTGCGCGTGCAACGTAGACGTCGTGTGAAATCTGCCGCATTGGGGTAACTAGCCCGCGGAGGTGACCTACAATCCCGTAGCGACGGGACCCGCAGATCAAGTCCGCGGAGGTGGAAGCCCTGGTCATACTGGTCGTCCTGGTGTGCGTCGCGGTCGCTATGGCCCTCGTTTGGCTTCTCCTGGACGCAACGGGGCACGGCCTGTGGTCGCCGGCTTCGCCGCCCAGGCCTGACAAGCCCTTGGGGATTGCCTCGCCGCCCAGGCCCGACGAGCCCTTCGGGCTTGCCAAATCAGCGGCGCCGGCCTCGACGCCCCCAGCCGCTCCTTCCAGCTTTCCGGTCTCAGCGGTCAGGCGCGTACCCGCTGGGCCGATGCCTACTCTGGCGGGGCCTGGGCGGGAAACGCAACTCACAGTCACGTCTCCCGCCCAGGCTAGGTCCACGACGGGTGCGGTTCCGCAAACGGACGTCTCCGCCGCTTTGGTCACCTCGGCGTTGAGGGAGGGCGCGAGCCGGGACTTCGGAGTGGCGTCGGCCGCGCGGAGGACCGCGTTCATCGTTGGATCTCGGGCCCGCGAGGCGATCCTGGGGTACGGGTTCGCCACGCCTGAAGGAGCGCCGGCGGGACCGCCGCCCCGGGCCGGCGAGGAGCCGTCGCCGGGCCAGACGATGGTGCTCGTCGGCGACGAGGTCGAGACGTGGGTTCGCGAGCGCCTGTACGGGGGGCGCCTGCCGGTACGGTAACCGCCTGGACCGCCCGGACCGCCCGGACCGCCCGGACCGCCCGGACCGCCCGGACCGCCTGGACCGTCCGGACCGCCAACCGCCGCACCGCCCCGGGCCTCGGGCCTCTGTACGGTTTCCACCAATGGAGCCGGTCGCCGCGCGGGCGAAGCTGTGGGCGCAGAAATGGCGCTGGTATGAGCGCAACTCGCTGCCGTGGAACCGGGCCCGGATCCACTGGGAGCTGATGCGCCGGGGCGCCTTCGCGCGCTGGCCCCTCCACGGGAACGTGCTCGAGTCCCTCCGGGACGGTCGCCTCGAGATCGGCGAGCACACGCTGCTCGAGCCCGACGTGTGGATCGCCGCTCCCGCCCCGGCCCGGATCCGGATCGGGTCGGGAGTGTTCCTCAACCTCGGGGTGATGGTCGCCGCGTTCGAGCTCGTCGAGATCGGCGATCACTGCATGCTCGCCAACGGGTGCTTCATCACCGACGCAAATCACCGTTTCGACGACCCCGACCGCCCCGTCCCCTGGCAAGGCTTCACCTCGAAGGGCCCGACGCGCCTCGGCGACAACGTGTGGTGCGGCGCCCACGTCGTCGTCACCAGCGGCGTCACCATCGGTGAGCGCAGCGTCATCGGCGCCAACTCGGTCGTGAACAGCGACATCCCCGCGTTCTCGGTCGCGGCCGGGGCGCCGGCGCGGGTGCTCAGGACGATCGAGTACGGAGAGGGACCTCCGACCACCCCGCCGGTGCTATGAGTTCTTGATCACGATCCCCTCGAGGATGTTCGCCACGTGCTCGGCGGCGTCGATCGCCTCCTCGAGGCGCTCGAAGAGGTCCTTCCAGCGGATCACGACCATCGGGTCGATGCCGTTCTGGAACAGAGAGGCGACGGCTTCGCGGGTGATGCGGTCCCCCTCGTTCTCGAGCCGGTTGATCTCGACGGTGTAGTGCGAGAGGTCGCGGAAGCCGCGCAGGCGGGGGATCGCCTCGGCCACCTGCTCGCTGGCGAGGAGGAGGACGTGGGCGAGGCGGATGGCCTGGTCCATCGGCGCCTCGATCTTGTAGAGCCCGAGATAGTCGGCCACCTCCTCGGTGAAGTCGACGATGTCATCGAGGGCCGAGGCGAGGGCAAGGATGTCCTCGCGATCGATCGGGGTGACGAAGGTGTGATTGAGGCGGCTGATGATGTCGTGGGTGATCCGGTCGCCCTCTTGCTCGCAGATGAGGATGTCCCGGGCCAGATCCTTGCTGTCGGGGTAGTTGCGGAGCATCCGGTCGAGGAGATCCGCCGCGTGCCTGATGTTCTGCCCGGCCTCCTCGAACAGCTCGAAGAACACGCGGTCGCGAGGCGCAAAGACCTTGGACAGCCGTCCCATTCAAGGATCCTACTTTGGTATCGGGACGCCGGCGGGTGCGGCGTCCGCCGCCGCACCCACGAGCGGGTCGCTTACGCGATGCCCTGGCGGAAGCTCGCGAGCTCGTCCTCGTCGATCGAGTACACGTGTTCGGGGCCGGGGAAGGCGTGGCTGCGCACCTCGGCCGCGTACTGCGCGACGCCGGCCACCATCTCGGCCTTGAGCTCGGCGTAGCGCTTGGCGAAGCGCGGGGCCATCCCGTCGTAGATCCCGAGCAGGTCGTGGAAGACGAGGACCTGGCCGTCGGTGGCCGGCCCGGCGCCGATTCCGATCACGGGGATGTGGAGGCGCTCCATGAGCTCGTCGGTCACGGCCGCCGGGATGGCCTCGAAGACGATGGCGAAGCATCCCGCCTCCTCGAGCGCGACCGCGTCGTGAGCGACCGCGAGCGCCCTCTCCGCCGTCCGGCCCTGGGCCCGATAACCACCGAGTGCGGTCGCCGTCTGCGGCGTGAGGCCGACGTGCCCCATGACGGGAATGCCCGCGTCGACGATGGCGCGAGCGCGCTCGGCGCTCGTACCCCCGCGCTCGAGCTTGACGGCGTCGCAGCCCGCCTCCTTGACGAAGCGCTGGGCGGTGGCGATCGCCTGCTCGTTCGACCCCTCGTAGGAGCCGAAGGGCAGGTCGCCGACGAGCAGGGGTGAGCTCAGCCCCCGCCGCACGGCGGCGGCGAGGATGAGCATCTCGTCGGTGGATACCGGCACCGTCGACGGGTAGCCGAGCACGGTCATGGCCCCCGAGTCGCCGACGAGCACGACGTCCACGCCGGCAGCTTCCGCGACCTGGGCCGAGGGGTAGTCGTACGCGGTGACCATCACGATCGGCTCGGCCAGTCGCTTCTTCTCGGCGAGCCGCGGCAGGGTCATCGGCAGGGGTGCGTCCATGCCGTGGGGGACGGGGATCTTGGGGGTTGCGGACATCTTGTTTCGTCTCCTTTGCGGGGTTGGCGCCCGGCGGTCTCGGCCGTCAGCCGAGCAGGGTCGCCACCTCGCGGTCGACGTTGATGATCTGATTGTCTGCGTTTACGTGGACCACGCGCGGTTCGTAGTTCTCGAGCTCGTCGGGGTCGTAGCCGGCATAGGAGATGACGATGATGGTGTCGCCGTTGTGCACGAGGCGGGCGGCGGCGCCGTTGATCCTCATTTCTCCGTAACCCGCCCGACCAGCGATCGTGTACGTCTCGAAGCGAGCGCCGTTGGTGACGTCGACGACCGCGACCTGCTCGAACTCGCGGATGTCGGCCGCCTCAAGCAGATCATTGTCGATGGTGATCGACCCGACGTAGTTCAGGTCACAGTCGGTCACCGTCGCCCGATGGATCTTTGACTTCAGCATCGTGCGCTGCATGTCACGCCCTCCCGTTGGTCGTGATGATCTCGTTGTCGATGAGCCGGGTGGCGCCGACCTGCGCGGCGACGACGGCGAGTACATCGCCGTCGAGGACCGCTACCGGCGCCATGGTGTCGGCAGAGACGAGCTCGAAGTACTCGGGCTCGACTCCGTGGGAAGTCATCTCCGCGCGCGCCTGGCCGGCGATTCTGTCGGCGTCGCGCTCGCCCGCGGCCACCGCGGTCCGGGCGCCGGCGAGCGCCCGGCTGATCGCCAGCGCGCGGGTGCGCTCCTCGGGCGAGAGGAGTGCGTTCCGGCTCGAGAGCGCGAGGCCGTCCGGCTCGCGGACCGTCGGGCACACCTCGATCCGCACGGGGATGTCGAGGTCGCGGACGAGGCGCTTGATCACGAGCGCCTGCTGGGCGTCCTTCTGTCCGAAGTAGGCGACGTCGGCCCCGACGATGTTGAAGAGCTTGGTCACGACGGTGGCGACGCCCTCGAAGTGGCCGCGACCGCGATGCGCGCCCTCGAGCGTCTCGGTGATGCCGGCCACCGAAACCGTCGTGGCGAATGCGGGCGGATACATCTCGCTCACCTCCGGCGCGAACAGGAAGTCCACTCCGAGGTCGGCCGCGACGCGGGCGTCGGCCGCCTCGTCGCGCGGGTAGCGGCTGAGGTCGGCGGGCTGGTCGAACTGGGTCGGGTTGACGAAGAGCGACACCACGACGAGGTTGCATTCCTCCCGCGCGCGCCGGATGAGCGAGAGGTGCCCCGCGTGGAACGCACCCATGGTCGGGACGAGGCCGATGGTTTGCCCGGCGCGTCGCGGCTCGGCCAGCGCCTCGCGCAGCTCAGTGATCGTGCGCACGGTATTCATGCCGGCACCTCGGGCCGGCGTCTGCGGGCGAGGCCCCGGGTGGCTTCCGCGAGGGCGTCGAAGAGCTCGAGGAGCTCCGGCGCGCGCTCGGCCACGGCTACGCGCTGGCGGGCCACCGTCTCTTCATCGCCGCGGGCCACGGGCCCGGTGAGAGCGCCCTCGGGACCGAGATCCGCCCAGTTCTCCACGGTCGCGCGGACGAGCGGGACGAGGAGGCCGCGATCGACGCCCGCGGTGGCGGCGAGCCGCTCGGCCGCGGCCTCCAGGGTGACGAGGAAGTTCGACGCCATCGACGCCGCGGCGTGGTACGCGACCCGGTCATCGTCAGCGACCTCGACCGGCTGCATGCCGAGGGCGGTGGCGAGCTCACGGGCCACCCCCACCGCGCGCTCGGTGGCGCCCGCGATCGCAGCGCCGGCGCCCTGGAAGCGAGCGCCCTCCCGCGTCACGGTCATGAGCGGATGCAAGGAGAAGGCCTCGTGCGGCGCGAGCGGCGCGAGCCCGGTCGCGCCCGAGCAGTGGCCGACGAGCCGTCCGGCGGGAAGGCACGCCGCGGCAGCGGCGATCTCCTGGTCGGGGACGCAGAGAAGGATGATGCCCGAGCCCGGCGCGACGCCGCGTCCGAGGGGACCGCTGACGGCGTAGCCGTCTTCCCGCAGCGCCGATGCCAAGGCTCGACCGAGACGGCCTGCGCCGACGATGGCTACGTCACTGTGGGCAGATGCTGAAGGATGATCCCGTTCCAGTTCCCTCATGGAGATACCGGTCGGTTGGGGGCAGGAGCACGGCTAAATAGGTCTGGGGTCCGTCCCCCGAAAGGTGACGGCCACCTCAAGAATGTTACCCGTCGGCCGCTCGAAATAACATGAGGTCTCCGGTGGCCGATCCGAAAGAACGCCGCGACCTCCTGAAAGAGGTGTACGACGAAGCCAAGGGCTGCGTCCGCTGTTCGCTACACCAGACGAGGACCACGGTCGTCTTCGGGGCGGGCAACGCCGATGCCGAGCTCATGTTTGTGGGCGAGGCCCCGGGCGCCAACGAGGACAAGCAGGGCCTCCCCTTCGTGGGCCAGGCGGGCAAGCTGCTGGACAAGCTCCTGGCCGAGATCGGGATGGAGCGCAAGGATGTATTTGTAGTAAATGTGTTGAAGTGCTTGAGATACACCTCGCTAGTGCAACTTGCTGATGGCTCCTGGGAGAGGATCGGGCGCTTGGTGAGATCGCGGTACTCGGGCGAAGTCCTGTCGGTCGATGCCGAGGGACACCTAGTTCCACGCCGCGTAATTGGTTGGCACGCGACGCCCGTTGCCGGCCGCCGTGTATTTCGCCTGACGTACGCATCGGCCAAGGGCGCCAGCTCCGCGCGCGTAGCCATCCAGCTGACGGGTGATCATCCGGTGCTCACGACGCGCGGGTACGTCCCGGCGCAGGACCTCGTCGATGGGGACCGCGTCGCGACCGGCCAAGGCTTGAGCAGACTTGCCTACGATGTCGTGTGCGGAACGATCCTTGGCGATGGATCCATCAATGCAAGGTCGTCGTACCTGTCGTTGGCGCACTCCCAGAAGCAGGAGGAGTACGCGCGGCTTAAGGCAGACCTGCTTGCCGAGCTCTCCCCTCGCGTGTCTGAACTCACTGTGGCGGCGGTCGCTGGAGGCGCGCCAACTTACCCGGTCATCCAGGTCCGAACCCTCGCGCACCGATCGCTTCGCACACTCCGCCAGAACTTCTATCGTCCGAAGAAGATGGTGCCGGCCTGGATCGCGGACGAGATCAACGAGCGCATGCTCGCCTTCTGGTTCATGGATGACGGCTACACGCGCATCCGCGAGACCCGCAGACCCCTTGCCGAGATCGCGACGGTCGGGTTCTCCGACGAGGACCTGCAAACGTTGATGCGCGGACTGATCCGACTCGGACTGGCGGCAAAGGCTCTCCGAGGCCGCCTGCATTTCGGCGTGGCCGCGACCGAGCGCCTCAGCGAGATGATCGCGCCGTATGTACCGCCTTCGATGCGGTACAAGCTGCATCCTGACGTGGCGGATCGAATTCCGTACGACTCCGGCCGCTTTGAGCCCGGCCCGCAGGTCGTCATGTTCGATGAGGTGGCGGTCGAGGACATCACAGACCAGCCTCGCCCGGATACAACGTTCTTTTGCATCGACGTCGAGGAGACCAACAACTTCGTGACGGCCGGCGGAGTTGTCCACAATTGCCGACCTCCCGGCAACCGCGACCCGCTCCCTGGCGAGATCGAGTCTTGTCAGTCGTACCTGTGGCGGCAGGTCGACCTCATCGAGCCGACCGTCATCTGCACGCTCGGCAACTTCTCGACGAAGCTCCTGCGCGGCGACCCGACCGGGATCTCGCGCCTCCACGGCATCCCCGAGGTTCGTGTCGTCGGCGGCCGGGCGGTGCGGCTCTACCCGCTCTTTCACCCCGCCGCCGCCTTGTATACGCCGAGAATGCTCGAGACCTTGCGTGCGGACTTCCAGCGCCTGCCCGAGGTGCTGGCGCTCGGGCCGCCGGAGCAGCCCGCGCCGGCCGTCGAGACGGTGCCGCCGCCGCCGGAGCTCCTCGAGCCCACGCCCGAGTTCGAGCCCGAGGTGCCGCCGGCGCAGGTCGAACCGGAGCCGGCGGCTCAGCTCGGGTTGTTCTAGCCCTCGCTCACGCGCTCGATGAGGAAGGCCAGGCGCACGTGCGCGCGCCACTCGTCGAGGTTGTCGCCGCGCAGGCCGACGGACACAACGTCGACTGCCTTGATGTTGCGTATCGTCGCCCGCGCTTCGCTGAGCGCGTTCTGGACCGCCTCGTCTGAGCTGTTCGGCGAGCTCCCGACGAGCTCGATGATCTTGATGACCGCCATCGCACCTCCCCGCTGGGGGACTTGAAGTGGGGACACCGCCGGGACGGTGATCCCTGACAACGACGACTCTAGTCGGGCGGGGGTGGTGCGGGGCGGATTTAGCGCCTCAGGCCAGCTCGGCGCCGATCGGCGCTTCCGACGGCCCCGCGGCCGCGGCGCTGGCGCGGTCCGGCGGCGCGCCCCCGCGCCGCAACGCGATCGCGAACGCGAGCAGCGCGCCCGCGGCCTGGATGGCGAGCACGACGGCGGCGAACCCGGCCGGGTCGCGGCTCGCGTGGAGGAGAAGGAAGGGCTCGGCCACCGCCACCGCCCCGAGCACGATGAGGAACCAGAAGCGCTTGAGCGCGAGCATGTACTGGACCGCCAAATACGTGGCCGCGAGCACGGTGAAGGCGAGGCCGAGCAGCAGCAGCGAGTTCGAGGCCTGCGTCTTCTTGGCCCCGAAGGCGAGCTTGAGGAGCAGATGGGGCGCCACCGCGAAGACGAGCAGGCACGGGACGGCGACCACGGCGATGATGGCGAGCGCACGGGCGAGGACCGGGCGGGTATCCTCGCCGGCGGCACGGCGCCGCGAGACCTCGGGCACAAGGTAGAAGCCTGCGCCCATGGCGACCCAGATCACCACCTTGGCGGCCACTCCGGCTGCGCTGTAGGAGGTCGCCATCGTCGCACCGAAGCGGTGCTTGGCGGCGATGATGTCGATGTTCTGGAGCACGGCGAGCACAGCCAGAGCCGCGATCGGCGCCCAGGCACGCTTGACGTGCAGCCAGAGACTGAGGGCCGGGCCGGCGCCCGGGAGCGGGAGGCCGACCTCCTTGCGAATGACGACCAGGCAATACACCGCCATCGCCACGAACGAGATCGGGGTACCGAGGTAGGCGCCGGTGACGCCGAGCCCGGCGAGGGCGAGGGCGGCGCCGATGATGAGCCGGGCTGTCTGCTCGCCGATCAAACTGAGCCCGACCGAGCGGTAGTCGCCCGTGCCCTGGAGGACGCCGCGGAGGATGGTGAGGAGCAGGTACAGGCATCCGGCCGGGATCCCCAGCGCGGCGGCCCACTCCTGCTTCACGCCGACGGCCTGGGCGATCGGATGGCGGAAAAGCACGGAGAGGACGCTCATGGCGGCCGTGAAGAGAAGGATCGTCTTCGTCCAGCTCCGGACCGTGGCGGCGAGGCCGGGGCCGACCCCGAGATGGCCGAGGACCCCCTCGCGGGCGGTGGCCACCTGCATCGCGTAGCCGGCCACGGCGAGGATGAGGAAGTAGCTGATGAGGGCCGCGAGGGAGCCGTAATCGCCCACCAGGCGTACGAATACGACGGTCGAGCCGAGCGCGATGACGTTATTGGCCATCATCGCCCCCGCCAGCCACGACGCCTTTGCCGTCTCCGACTCGCGCAGCTTCGCCAGCAAGGGCTCGTAGCGCTGACTCAGCGAGATCAAGGGGTCGTTTCCGATCCCGTCGCAGGAGGACTCATCGCCCGGATTACGGTAGCGAAGCGGGGTGTCATCAGGTCGCGCGGAGGCTCCGCGCTCCCCCGCATCTCGACTATGGTTCCGCGCTCGCAATGCTACGTCTCAGGCCACTCGCGACCGCTCTGGCAGCGGTCGCGCTGCTCACCGGTGCGCTCCTCTTCGCTCCGATTGGCTCGACGCAAAGTGGGATCCCGACGCTCTCGCCGACGCCACCGGTCACGCTGGCCCCAGTCCCCACGACGCCGGTATCGACGACCACGAGCCCGACCTCTCCGCCGACGCGGCTGCCGAAGACGGGGCTCGATGCGGGGCTTGTGGCCCTCATCGGGCTCGTACTCCTTGCCGCGGGAACGGCGCTGAGACGGGCGCGGGTCGGGACCGCGTCGCGCCGGAACTGATGCTCCGGCGGGTCGAGACCGCCGGCGCCGAGGAGACCGAAGCGCTGGGCGCGGAGCTGGCGGCGACGCTCGCGCCCGGGGACATCGTCCTCGTCGAGGGCGAGCTCGGCGCGGGGAAGACGACCTTCGTCCGTGGTGCCTGCCGCGCGCTCGGGGTCACCGACCCGGTCACGAGCCCGACCTTCACCATCGGGCAGCGCTACGCCGGCCGGGTGCCGATCTCGCACCTCGACCTGTATCGCCTCGCGGTCGAATCGGCTGGCGCCGAACTCGCGCCCGCGCCCGCGCCGGGCGCCGAAGCGGCCCCGGGCGAGCTTCCGGGCGAGGATCCGGCGCTGCTCGCCGACTATCTCGGTCCAGACACCATCGCCTTCGTCGAGTGGCCGCGAGCGGGTGAGGCGGCGCTGGGCGCTCACGCGCGGATCGCGCGGCGCGTCCGGCTCTCGCACGCGGGCGGTGACCGGCGCACGGTGGAGATCGGGTGAGGATCCTCGCCTTCGACACGGCGACGGGCGCGACCACGGTGGCGCTGGTCGACGCGGCCGCCGGGATCGAGCTCGAGGTCCGCCACGACCCGCCGAGCGGTGAGCGCCCGGGACACACGACCCAGCTGCTGCCCCTCATCGCTGCGGCCCTAGAGGGCGGCGGGGGCGGATGGGAGGCGGTCGACCTCATCGCGGTCGGCGTCGGTCCGGGGACGTTCACCGGCCTGCGCATCGGGATCGCGACCGCGCGGGCGCTCGCACGCGCGCGCGAGATCCCGCTCGTCGGCGTGTCGAGCCTGCACGCGCTGGCGCTCGGAGCGACGGAGGAGGCGGGCTCGGGCGCCGTGCTCGCCGTGATCGACGCCCGACGCGGGGAGGCGTTCGCGGCGGCGTGGCAGGAAGGCGAGCGCGTGCTCGACCCCTCCGCGCTGCGTCCCGAGGCGCTCGCGGTCGCGGCCGAGCGGCTCGCGGTCACGAGCCGCCGACCGGCGCTGGCCGTCGGAGACGGGGCGCTACGATTCAGGGAGCGGCTCGAGACCGCCGGGGCGGAGGTGCCGTCAGCGGATTCGAGCCTGCACAGGATCAGCGCCATCAACCATTGCCGGCTCGCAGCCGGTCTCCGCGCCACTTCGCCGGCCGAGGTAGAGCCGGCATACCTTCGAGCACCTGATGCGGAGATCGCGTATCGCGAGCGCAAGCGGGGACCGAAGTGACAGCACACAACATCAAGATCCGGCGCCTCGGCTATTCGGATCTCCCTCAGGTCATCGCCATCGAGCGCCGGGCCTTCCCGACGCCGTGGTCGCTGGCGATGTTCGTGCTCGAGCTCTCCAAGCCGTCGGGGGTGTGCCTGGCCGCCACTGTCGACGACCACCTCGCCGGCTTTCTCATCTGCTCTCGCTACGACGACGTGTGGCATCTGATGAACGTGGCCGTGGATCCCTCCCGGCGCCGGCGCGGCGTCGCGAGCGCGCTGCTCGCCGAGATGCTCGAGCGCGCGGGTCACGGTCAGGGCCGATACACGCTCGAGGTGCGCACCTCGAACGTGGGCGCCATCGAACTCTACGAGCGCTTCGGCTTCACCACCGAGGGCACGCGCCGGCGCTACTACCAAGACACCGGCGAGGACGCCCTGATCATGTGGCGGGTGCCCACAGATCAGGCTGAGCCCGGCGACGCCGACGTGCGCGGCGCAGCGTCGGCGTAAATGTCGTGATCCTCGCGATCGAGACCAGCTGCGACGACACGTGCGCCGCGATCGTCACCGCCGAGGGCGAGATTCGCGCCAACGTGATCTCCTCGCAGGGGATCCACGACCGCTTCGGCGGCGTCGTGCCGGAGATCGCCTCGCGCCAGCACCTGGACCTCGTCGGTCCCGTGATCGACGACACCCTGGACCGGGCCGGCATGGCACTGAGCGCGATCGAACGCGTCGCGGTGACGCAGGGGCCGGGCCTCGTCGGGGCCCTGCTCGTCGGGCTGGCGACGGCCAAGGCGCTCGCTGCCGCGCGCGCGCTGCCGCTCGTCGCGGTCGACCATCTGCATGGGCACGTGGCCGCGAGCTGGCTTGGATCCGAGCCCTTCGCGCCGCCCTTCGTGAGCCTGGTCGCGAGCGGCGGTCACACGCTCCTGACCCACGTCACCGGCTACGGCCCCGGCGATGCGAAGCTCCTGGGCCAGACGCTCGACGACGCGGCCGGCGAGGCGTTCGACAAGGGCGCCCGCCTCCTCGGTCTCGGCTATCCCGGCGGCCCCGCCCTGGAGCGCCTCGCTCGCGGTGGCGATCCGCGGGCGTTCGACTTCCCCATCGCGGCGCGAGTCGCCGGCCTCGACTTCTCCTTCGCCGGGCTCAAGACATCTCTGCTCTACAAGGTCCGCGATCTCGGCGAGGCCGAGACCGAGCGCCGCCGTGCTGATCTCGCCGCCTCCTACCAGCACGCGATCGTCGAAGCGCTCGCGATCCGCGCCGAGCGGGCGCTGGCGCAGACGGGCCTGGACCGCCTCGCCGTCGGCGGCGGCGTCGCGGCGAACGGCGCGCTGCGCGAGCGTCTGCACGGACTCGGGGTCGAGCTCGACGTGCCTCCGATGGCGCTCTGTACCGACAACGCGGCCATGATCGCGAGCGCGGCGCGGTATGTCGACGCGCTTCCCTACCCCGATTACCTGGCCCTCGACGTCTTCGCGAGCGGAGAGCCGCGCCCGTGACGGCAGTTGTGCTCTACGGGCGGGCAGGCTGTTGCCTGTGCGATGACGTGCGGGAGGTGCTCGAGCGCGTACGCGTCGACCACCCGTTCGACCTCGAGGAACGCGACATCGAGGCCGACGACACACTCCTGCGCGCGTATCTCGAGCGCATCCCTGTCGTTACCATCGACGGCGAAGAAGTGTTCGAGCTCTTCGTCGACGAGGCCGAGCTGACCCGGCGGATCGCTACAGTGCATCAACGATGAACTCAGTGGTTCGTCGCGGCGACGACCGCGGCTCAGGGGCAGGTGGCGACAAGTCGGGGGAGAAGCTCTCGCTCGGTGTCGCCGCACGGCTCTCGCGTTACCTGCAGGTACTGACTCAGGCGCGCAAGATGGGCAAGGACACCATCTCCTCACAGGAGCTGTCCGAGTACACCCACGTGAACTCGACCCAGATCCGCCGAGATCTCTCGGGGTTCGGGAAGTTCGGCAAGCGCGGAGTCGGGTACAGCATCGACTCGCTCGTGTCGCAGATCCGCACGATCCTCCACACCTCGGGTCAGCACAACATCGCTCTCTTCGGCGCCGGCCATCTGGGGACCGCGATCGCCGCGTCGGACATCTTCGCCGACCACGGCTTCCGGGTCGTGGCCGTGTTCGACGTCGACAACGACAAGGTCGGCACCCAGGTCGGACCGCACAAAGTGCGCCACAACGATGAGCTCAAGACCGTCGTCGAGGAGGAGGAGATCGTCGTCGCCGTGCTCGCCGTGCCGTCGTCGGCGGCGCAGACGCTCGCCGACGCCGTCGTCGACGCGGGCGTGCGCGTGATCTTCAACTACTCGGAGGCGCTGCTCCAGGTCCCGCCCGAAGTCACCGTCCACACCTCGAGCCCTGCCGTCGACCTCCTCTATGCGCTGTACTTCTATCTCACGTAAGTGAGCTCCAATCCCAAGTGCAGCTTGACGTCGACACCGTCCGCGCGGCTTTCGCCGACTCGACCGACTTCACGGTCGGCCTGGAGGAGGAGTTCGCGCTCCTTGATCCGGGAACGCTCGACCTAGTCCCGCGCTTCGAAGAGCTGCGCGACGCCGCCTCGCCCGACCCGGTGCTGACCGCCTCGATCGCGGGCGAGCTGATCTCATCGGAAATCGAGATCCGCTCCGGCAAGGGAGCGGATCTCGCCGGCGCCGTCGTGGCCCAGCGCGACCGGCGGCGGCGCCTGTTCGCGCTCGCAGCTGAGCAGGGGATCGCCCTCGGCGCGACCGCCACGCACCCGTGGGCGGACTACCGCGAGCAGCGGGTGATCGACACCGAGCACTACCACCGCGTCGAGAGTGAGCTCAGGTACGTGGCCTGGCGCAACAACACCTTCTCGCTCCACGTGCACGTGGGGATCCGCGACATCGACCGCGCCGTCGCCGTGTGCGACCGTCTGCGCCCCGTTCTGCCCGTGCTCCTCGCCGTCTCGGCGAGCTCCCCCTTCGTCGACGGGCGCGACTCCGGGCTGCACAGCGCGCGCACGCAGATCTTCACCAAGAGCTTTCCGCGCTGCGGCGTGCCCGATGCCTTCGGGGACTGGGCGACGTTCGCCGAGTACATCGACTTCCTGCGCCGAACGCGATCGGCTGTCGAGTACACGCAGGTGTGGTGGTCGGTGCGTCCGCATGTCTCGTTTGGGACGGTTGAGGTCCGGATCTGCGACTCGCAACCGACCGCGGCCGAGTCCGAGAACCTCGCGGCCTTGATCGTCGCCTGCGTGGCCCAGGCCGCCCGTGACTA
>JAXDGF010000152.1:0-5878 GCA_034665165.1 Solirubrobacteraceae bacterium
GCCGGCCGCCGACCGGCCGGGCGCTCGCCCCGCACCACGCACAGCGGGGTGCCGCGGCGCGCGCCGTCGTGGCAGCGAGACCGGTCATCGCATGAGCTTGCGCGAGCGCCAGATCCCGCGGCGATGCATGATCAGGCGCGCCGCCGTCCACAGGGTCTTCAGCCCGTAGACGGTCGCCGCCCCGAAGGTGATCGACGAGGAGTCGTCGAAGTAGCGCGACCGGGCCGGCACCTCGGTGAGGCGGAAGCCGAAGTGGACGGCCTGCACGAGCAGCTCGGAGTCAAACGGGAAGCCGAGGCTGTTGCGCAGGAACGGCACCCCGAGCAGGAGCTCGCGCGAGTACGCGCGGTAACCCGTGTGGAGCTCGCTCATGCGCGTGCCCAGCATCCGGTTCTGGATCTCCGTGAGGACCCGGTTGCAGACGTATTTGTAGCGGGGCATCCCACCCGCGAGGGCGGCGCCGGGCTCGGCCAGGCGTGAGCCGAGCACGAGGTCGGCGTCGCCCCGCAGGATCGGGGTGACCATGCGCGGGATGAGCTGGGGCTCATACTGGCCGTCGGGGTGGAGCATGACCACGACGTCCGCGTCGCGGCGTAGGGCCTCGAGGTAGCAGGTCTTCTGGTTGCCTCCGTAGCCGACGTTGTGGGGGTGCCAGATGACGTGGATCGGGAGCGTGCGCGCCAGGGCGACGGTCTCGTCGGTCGAGTTGTCGTCGACGAGGATGATCTCGTCGACCCAGTCCATCGGGATGGCCTGAACCGTGCGCTGGAGGGTGCGAGCGGCGTTGTACGCGGGCATGACGACGACTACCTTGCCCGGGGGACGAGCCGGATCCGCGCCGCCCGCTTGCGCGTCGGCCGCCGGGGCCGGCTGTTGGGCCCCCACCTCTGTATTGACGCTGGTCATGTCGAGTGCGGCTCGTGGCGGAGCGCCCCGCCGCCGGAGGAGCGAAACTGCGCACGACTTGCGCTCGGGACTCGAACACGTGCTGACGCGGGCCGCCGCCGGGAAGGTTAGCCGCCGCGAGCGACAGCTGCTGGTGGCGGCGCTCGTCCTCGGTGTCGTCGTCCGGGTTCTCTACGTGCTCGCCACCCGCCACTACCGGCTCGCGGGAGACGAGGTCGAGTACGACTCCGAGGGGTGGCTGATCGCGCACGGTCACCTGTTCTACACGCGGCTGCCGTACGGGATCCTCACCGCCGGAGCGTGGAAGCCGCCCGGCTATCCCTTGTGGGTGGGGGCGTGGTACGCGATCGTCGGCCACCACCCGCTCGTCGTCCGCTTCGCCCAGGTGCCGTTCGGCGCGATAACCGTCGCGCTGAGCTGGGTCCTCGCCCGGCGCCTGTTCGGGGCGAAGGTCGCCCGCGCCGCAGCCTTCGTCGTCGCGCTCTACCCGCTCGCGTTCCAGTACGAGGAGCTCCTGTACTCGGAGTCGCTCGCCACCCCGCTCACCATCGCCGCCCTCATCCTCATCTTCACCGGGCGGCCCACGCGGCGGCGGGCGATCGCATGCGGGCTGCTGATCGGGATCTCGCTCCTGATCCGTGCGAGCGACGTGTTCCTCTTCCTCGGTCTCCTCGTGACCTGGGCCGTGGCCGTCGGCTGGCGCCGCGGGATCGCCCTCACCGTGCTGGCGACGCTCGTGGCGGCCCTCGTCCTCGTGCCATGGACGGTACGCAACGAGGTCGTGGTCCACGGCTTCGTCCCCATCGCCATCGACGACGCCGCCCTGTATGGCACCTTCAACGCACAGTCCGCCCATGACCCGGTGTGGCCCTACGCCTGGCGCGCCGACCCGCCGAGTGCCGCGCCGCTCTTCAGCCCGCAGCACCCGCTCAGCGAGATCACGCTGCACGCGAAGTTGCTCCACCTCGGGCTCTCCTATATCGGCGACCACCCGGCGTCGGTGCCGGCGGCGTTCTTCTGGAACGGGCTCTCGCGCTTGTGGGACATCCGCCATCGCTCGCGCTCGCTGGCCGAGGTTCCGTTCGAGGGGCGCAGTCGCTTCATCACCAACGTCGGCCTCGACATCTACGACGTCCTGCTGCCCCTGGCACTCATCGGTCTGTGGCGCGCGCGCCGGCGCCGGGAGCTCGTGCTCGGGATGCTCGCGCTGGCGCTCGGGGCCGCGATCGTCTTTACCTCCGATTCGGGAACGCGCTACCGCGCGACGCTCGAGCCGGTGATCGCCGTGCTCGCGTGCGCGGGGGTCCTCGGAGCGGGGGCCCCGCGGCGGGTACCATGCTGCCCGTGACGACGACCGAGGTGTTCCAGTTCGATCGCCCGAAGTTGCTCGAGCTGGCCGGAGCCCATCGCGCCGAGTACGCCGCCGCCCGTCCTTTCGGGCATGTCGTGCTCGACGGCTTCTGCCCCGAGTGGATCCTCGACGAGGTGCTCACCGAGTTTCCCTCGCCCGAGGAGGCGGGGTGGAAGCGCTTCGCGAGCGACAACGAACGCAACAAGCTCACCCAGGCCGAGGACGCAGGCATGGGTCCCGCTACGCGCCAGCTCCTAGCCGAGTTCAACGCCGCCACCTTCATCGACTTCCTGGGTGAGCTCACGGGCATCGCCGGGCTCGTTCCCGACCCGTACTTCGAGGGCGGCGGGCTCCACCAGAGCCTCGCGGGCGGGCATCTGAACATCCACGTGGACTTCAACCGGCATCCGGCCACGGGCCTTGACCGCAGGCTCAATGTGCTCCTCTACCTCAACCGCGACTGGGACGAGGAGTGGGGCGGAGCGCTCGAGCTCTGGAGCCCGGACATGCAGCGCTGCGAGCAGCGGATCGCGCCGCACTTCAACCGACTCGTCGTGTTCAGCACGACCGAGCGCTCTTTCCATGGACATCCGCACAAGCTCGCGTGCCCGCCGGACCGGACCCGGCGCTCGCTCGCGCTCTACTACTACAGCAACGGCCGGCCCGAGGAGGGCGGCGTGGAGGCATCGACCCACAACACGCTTTGGGGCGAGCCGGGCGTGAACCCGGTGACCCCGCGCGACCGGGTCAGGGAGATCGCCAAGCGGATGACGCCGCCGATCCTCCTCGACGCTGCCCGCGAAGCCCGCCGCCGCCGCGCCCGGTCGTGACGACCGCCGCATGTCCCGCCGGCGCTTAGGGGCGATCCCCGGGCGCTCCGGACGTCGCTCACCGCCGCCCGAGACCACCGACGTCACCGCCACCTTTCCCTGGTGCCTCGAGCAGGGGGTAGAGACCCGGCCGCACTACCTGTGGGGGACGCTCCTGGCGGTGAGGATCGCGAAAGCGCTGGGGCTGCCGAGCGTCGCCGCCGTCGAGTTCGGCGTGGCGGGCGGCAACGGCCTCCTCGCCCTCGAGCGCGCGGCAGCGGCCGCCGCTGAACTCTCCGGGGTGGAGGTCGAGGTGTACGGCTTCGACATCGGCTCGGGCATGCCTGAGCCCGTCGACCCTCGCGACGCGCCGTGGCTGATCGAGCCGGGCTGGTTCGCCATGGACGAGGCGGCGCTGCGCGCGCGCCTGACCCGAGCGCAGCTCGTGCTCGGCCCCGTCGCCGAGACGGTGGCGGCGTTCGCGCTCACCGCGCACGCGCCCATCGGCTTCATCGCCTTCGACCTCGACTACTACTCGGCGACGATGGACGCCTTCGGACTTCTCGAGGGCGCCCCCGAGCGCCTCCTGCCCCGGATCAGCGCCTACTTCGACGACGTGTTCGGCTACGGCTGGAGCGAATTCACCGGCGAGCGCGCGGCGATCGCCGACTTCAACGCCGCCCGCGAGCGACGCAAGATCGGCAAGATCCACGGGATGCGTTACAGCCTTCCACCGTCGCAGCACGAGCTCGCCTGGCACGAGCAGATGTACCTCATCCACCTCTTCGACCACCCCGAGTACTCCACGTCCGAGGGGTCGCTGGCGGAAGGCTGGCTCGCCGCGCACAGACTCGCTCCGGAGGAGTAGGCGATCCGCGCCGAAGACGTCACCGTCGCGATTCCGACCCGCGACCGGTGGGAGATCCTCCAGCGCACGCTCGCGGCGCTGCAGACCCAGACGATCCAGGGCTTCGAGACGATCGTCGTGTGCGACGGCACCGACCAGCGCCCGCCCGCCGGCGTAGGCGAGCAAGCGCGGGTCCTCGTCCAGGAGCAGGCCGGGCCCGGGGCGGCGCGCAACCGCGCGGCCCACGCCAGCGAGCGTCCGCTCCTGCTCCTCCTCGGCGACGACATGATCCCCGAGCCCCAGCTCGTCGAGCGCCACCTCGCGCGTCACACCCGTGATCCGGCTCCCGAGGTCGCCATCCTCGGGCACGTGCGCTGGCATCCCGAGGTGGCCGAGAGCCGCCTCGCGCGCTGGCTCGAGTGGTCAGGTGCCCAGTTCGACTACCGAGCGCTCGCACGCGAGGGGGGGGAGGAGGCCGGATTCGGCCGCTTCTACTCCTGCAACGTGTCGCTCAAGCGCTCCCTCTTCCTCGACGCCGGTGGCTTCGACCCCGACTTCTGGTTCGACTACGAGGACCTCGACCTCGCCTGGCGCCTGCACCAGCGGGGGATGCGCCTCCTCTACGAGCCGGGCGCGGTCGCGCTCCACCTGCACCGCCACGACCTGGCGAGCCTGGATCGCCGCTACGCGAGCCGGGCCCGAGGCGAGCGCACGATGGCGGGCAAGCACGAGTGGTTCTCGCCCTGGTTCCACCACCGGATCACCGCCCACGCGGGGGCCCCGCCGGTGTCGCGGGCGTGGCCGTACCTGGTCGACGCCGTCCCCGAGGGTTTCACGTCGCTCCGTGCGCGGGCCGAGGCCAAGGCCGACCGCTGGTACCACCAGCGCCTGGCCGTCCCTTTCCTCAGCGCGTGGGAAGGCGAAAGCGAGCTCGATGAGCTCCGTGAGTACCTGGGCGACGCGTACGACCAATCCAAGCTCGTCCACCACCGGGACATGGTCGACGCCGAGGCCGCCGACGCGCCCGACGAGGCCGGCTTCTACCGCACGAGCGAGCTCTACCTGTATGACCTGACGGCCTTCGCCATGTCCGGAGTCAAGGCGCCCTACCGCCGCGCGGTGGCCTCCCTCGTGACCCCGGGCGCGCGCGTGCTCGACTACGGCTGCGGGATCGGATCTGACGGCCTCCGGCTCCTCGAGGCGGGGTACCGCATGGCCTTCGCCGACTACGAGAACCCGAGCACGCGCTACCTGCGCTGGCGCCTCGAGCGCCGCGGCGTGAGCGCCGAGGTCTACGACCTCGACGCCGAGGTACCGGGCGGGTTCGACGCCGCCTACGCCTTCGACGTGATCGAGCACGCCGATGACCCCTTCGCCTTCCTGGAGGAGCTCGAGCGTCGGGCGGCGATCGTCGTCGTCAACCTGCTCGAACCGGTTCCCGGCGACACCTCGCTGCACCGGCCGCTGCCGATCACCGCGATCCTGCGTTACGCCACCGCACGCGGCTTGCTCCACTATCGGCGCTACTACGGTCGCTCGCACCTGGTTGCCTACCGGAGTGCGCGCGTCCCCGGAGCCGGGGCGTGGGCGCGCTCGCTCACCGAGCGGCTCCGAGGCTCAGCGCGCGCTGCGTAGCCGGGAGCCGGTCGCGGTACCCTCCGGGCCCCTGAGCACGAGCACCGAATCCAGCTTTCAGGCAATGCCGGCGGGGCGAGCCACGGCACGCTCCGCCCCGCGGATTACCTTCGCGCAGGGGTTGCTCGCGATCGCGGCAGTGGCGCTCGCGGTACGCGTGGCCCTCGTGCTCGCGACGCCGCACTTCGCCACCATCGACGACTCGCACAGCTACGACCGCATGGCGGTCTCGCTCGCCGACCACGGCACGCTCCCCTCCTCGCAGATCCCGCCCGCCGGGGGCCCGACCGCGTATCCGCCGCCGGGGTATCCGGTCGCTCTCTCGCTCGC
>JAXDGF010000153.1:0-4015 GCA_034665165.1 Solirubrobacteraceae bacterium
GGCGGGCTCGGCCCCTCGCGCAGCCGCCGCGCCGTCTCGCGGATCCGGGCCACGTTGGCCGCCGCCTCGGTCAACCGTTCCTCGTCGTAGGCCACCGGCTGGCGGTAGTGGCCGCCCAGGTAGTACATGATCAGGGCGTCGCGGCCACGGGCGGCGAGGGCGTCGTGGAGGAGGAAGACGGGCCCGGCGGACTTCGACATCTTCTGCGGACCGCCGTGAGGCTTACCCTCCTCGATGCGGAGCATGCCGTTGTGCACCCACAGTCGCGCGAGCGGTGCGCCGCGCGCCGCGCACGTCTGAGCCTCTTCGTTCTCGTGGTGGGGGAAGATCAGGTCCGAGCCGCCGCCGTGGATCTCGAAGTCGACGCCGAGCAGGGCTTCGGCCATGGCCGAGCACTCGATGTGCCAGCCGGGGCGGCCGCGGCCCCAGGGCGCCTCCCATGCGGTGTCCTCGCCCGGCTTGTGCGCCTTCCAGAGGGCGAAGTCGAGAGGATCGCGCTTGCGTTCGGCGCCCTCCACAGCCTCACCTTGATCCATCTCGTCGATCTTTCGATGTGAAAGCTCGCCGTAAGCGGGGTATGAACGCACCGCAAAGTAGACGTCCCCCTCGGCCGCGTAGGCATGACCGCTCTCGATCAAGCGCTCGATCAGCTCCACGATCTCCGCGATGTTTTCGCTCGCCCGTGGCTCGTGGTCGGGCCGGCCGAGCTCGAGCCCGTCGGTGTCGGCGATGTAGTCGGCCGCCATCTCGGCCGCGAGCTCGGCGCTCGGGACGCCCGTGGCCTGCGCCGCGTCGTAGATCTTGTCGTTGACGTCTGTTATATTTGCGACAAATGTAACGTTGTATCCCTCATGGACGAGGAACCGCTTGAGCAGCGAGAAGACAACGAAGGGCCGGGCGTTGCCGACATGGATCCGGGCGTAGACCGTCGGGCCGCAGGCATAGATGCCGAGCCGGCCCGCCTCTCGGGGCCGCAGGGGCAGAACCTGGCCGGTACGCGTGTCGTGCAGGGAGATCGTCCGCAAGCTGCGGCAACAGTACCGCTCACCGGCGCCTCCACCCCGGGCCGCCGGTAGGGTAGGCCGATGGCGGAGGAGGCCACCCCCGCGGAGCTCCTCCGCTCGGTTGAGGAAGCCTTCCGCTCCATGCCCGATCGCTACCTCGGGGCCGAGCCGGGCTTCGACTCCACCATCCACCTCCGGCTCGGGGATGTCGGCCACACCTGGGAGATCCGGTGCACGTCGCTCACCGCGCGCGTGCGCAAGGGCGTGACGCGGCGCAAGCCCGACGTGACGATCTCCACCGATGCCGCCACCTGGCTGCGCTTGCGCGAGGGCGAGCTCTCGGGCCTCGAAGCCTTCCGGCGCCGGCTGCTCACGGTGAAGGGCAACCTCGATCAGGCGGTCGGGTTCGAGGGCCTGTTCCGGCTCCCGAACGGCCGGCCGCCCCTGCTCCACATCTACGACGTCCACGTAGGCCGGCATCGCGTCTCCACCCTGACCATGGGCAAGGGCCCGGACGTGCTCCTCCTCCATGGCCTCGGCGGGACCCGCGCCTCGTTCTTCGAGACCGCGGCCGATCTCAGCCCGAAGTACCGGGTGCACGCGATCGACCTTCCCGGCTTCGGCTCCTCGAGCAAGCCCGCCACCGGCGCCTACAACGCACGCTGGTTCTCCGACATCGTGCTCGGCCTCCTCGACGAGCTCGGGATCGCGCGCGCGCACATCGTGGGCAACTCGATGGGCGGCCGCGTGGCGATCGAAGTCGGGCTCCAGGCGCCGGAGCGGGTCCGCGCCCTTGGCCTCTTGTGCCCGGGCGTCGCCTTCGTGCGCCGCGGACTGCACCCCATCGTCCGCATCCTGCGCCCGGAGCTCGGGATGCTGCCTCACACCATGCACCGCGCGCTCATCGCCTCCCAGTTCTGGGCCATGTTCCACGACCGCGACCGCATCGACCCCGACGTCGGCAGCCTGATGGTCGAGGAGTTCCGGCGCATCTACGCCTCGCGCGGTGCTCGCCTCGCCTTCTTCGCCTCGGCCCGCAACGTCTACCTCGAGGCCCCGTTCGGCCGCCACGGCTTCTATCCACGCCTGTCCGAGCTCCAGCCGCCGGCTCTCTTCGTGTGGGGAAGCCACGACCCCCTGATCCCGGCCGCCTTTGGTCGCCACGTCGGGCAGTGGCTGCCGAGCGCCGAGCAGGTCGTCATGGACTGCGGGCACGTCCCCCAAGTCGAGCGTCCCGAGGAGTGCCATCGACTCCTGCTCGACTTCTTCGCCCGCGCCGAGGCCGGCGCGGCCGGGTCCACCGGGGCCGCGGCGCACCTCGCTCGCGGCGCCGAGGCGGCCTGAGCCCGCAGCGCCCGCCCCGTAGGATTTAGAAGAGCATGGCCGAGCTCAGTACCGAACCGGCGCGCTCGGAACGCAACGGACGGCCGCCCGCTGGCGAGGCGGGCGACGCGGCGGGCCCGTCGCTGTTGACGCGCGCGCTCCGCGCCGTGGCCGATCAGGCCCAGCGCCGCGTTCCGCGGGCCGATCTAGACGAGCGCGATCCCGACTTCATCCGCGAGCGCCTGCCGCTCTTGTGGCTCATCGCCAGCATCTGGTTCCGCGGCGAGGTACGCGGGCTGGGGAACGTCCCCGACTCCGGCCCCGTGCTCCTCGTCGGCAACCACTCGGGCGGCAACCTGACCCCGGACACCCTCGTCTTCACCCTGGCCTTCAACGCCTACTTCGGGGTCGAGCGGGCCTTTTACCAGCTCGCCCACAATCTCGTCCTCGCCGCTCCCGCCCTCGGTTCCCTGCGCAAGTTCGGCACCGTCGCCGCCTCCCCCCAGAACGCACGCAAGGCGCTCGAGGCCGGCGCGGCGCTCCTCGTCTATCCCGGCGGCGACCACGAGGCCCACCGGCCGACCTGGAAGGGCAACCGCGTCGACTTCGACCGCCGCAAGGGCTTTATCCGCCTCGCGCTCGAGCAGGACGTGCCGCTCGTTCCCGTCGTCTCCATCGGCGGGCAGGAGACGGCGCTCTTCCTCAGCCGCGGCGACCGGCTCGCACGCCTGCTCGCGCTCGACCGCCTCTTTCGCCTCAAGGTCCTGCCGATCTCGATCGCGCTCCCGTGGGGCGTGAACGTCGGTGACCTGCTCGGCCACGTCCCCCTCCCGGCCAAGATCACGATCGAGACGCTGCCCGCGATCGACATCCGCGGCGAGTTCGGACCGAGCCCCGACCTCGACGAGGTCTACGACTACGTCGTGCGCCTCATGCAGGAGACCCTCGACGCGCTCGCCGCCGAGCGACGGCTGCCGGTGATCGGGTGAGGGTCTGCGCCCAGACGTATATCTCGGCCCCCCCGGCCTCGGTCTGGGAGGTTGTGTCCGATCCCACGCGCCAGCTCAGCTATATGTCGGGGATCACCCGCTGGGAGGTCGTCGGCGATCAGCCGACCGGCCTCGGGGCCCGCTACCGGATGCTGCTCCAGGTCGGCTCGGCGGAAGTCGGCGGCGTGATCGAGGTCGTCGAGTTCGCGGCGGCGCGCGACATGGCCTGGACGTCGGTGACGGGCGTCGACCAGCGCGGCCGGTGGCGCCTGCGCGACGCGCCGCACGGACGTACCAAGGTCGAGCTCCGGCTCGCCTACGGGATCGCCGGGTCGGGGCTCGGCGGCTGGCTCGCCGAGCGCGTAGCCGCCCGGCCCGTCAGCGCCCACCTGCGCCAGACCGTCGAGCAGTTGCGCCGCCTCGTCGAGGCCGAGCAGATCCGCGCGCGGGCCGCGACCCGACGAGCGGCCGCCAGCGCCTGACCGCTCCGGGTCGCGGAGTACGGCGATTGCCCGAACGTCGGGCGCTCAGCCCCTGGTCTCGTACCTGGTCAGCACCACGCCGTCGGGAAACGTCCGGGTCTCCACCAGGCTCAGGTTCACCCAGTTGTCCAGGGCCGTGAAGAACGGCGTGCCGCCGCCCACCAGGACGAGAACACCACCTTCGGCATGTCCCGCCAGCGGCGGGCGAACTCGATCT
>JAXDGF010000154.1:0-7996 GCA_034665165.1 Solirubrobacteraceae bacterium
AGTACCAGGTGTGGAAGATGAATCCGAGCTTCAAGGCGCCGTTAGTCGCGAGACGACCGCTCATCTACGACCTCACGCACATCACCCTCGGGTAGCGGCGGCGGTTTCCTCGATCGCCTCCCGGAGCCGGTCGGCAACGCGGTCAGGAGAGTAGAGCTTCATGCGCGCCTCGCCGCGGCGCCGCAGCTCGGCGCGAAGCTCGGTGTCGGTGACGGCGAGGTGGACTAGCTCGGCCACGACCGCGAGATCGGGATCGTCGACGAGCAGGGCCGCGTCGCCCGCGGTCTCGGGGATCGCCCCCGCTGGGCGGGCAACCACGGGTACGCCCTGCGAGAGCGCCTCGAGCACGGGGATGCAGAAACCCTCGTGCGCGGATAGGCACAGGAAGACGTGGGCCTGGCGGTAGCGCTCGCCGAGCTCGGCGTTCGAAAGACCGCTCTCGATCGAGACCGCCCCGGGAGCGAGCGTCTCGGCGAGCGTGCGCAGCCACTCGAGGTAGCGGCTCGAGATCGGATCGCCGACGAGCATCAGGCGCGCGTCGGCGGCGCGGTGGCGGCGGTACTCGGAGAAGGCGCGGATCACCTCGTCCTGGTGCTTGTGTGGGGAGAGGCGGCCGACGAAGAGGATCGTCGGGGGACCCGGGGGTGCGTTGCGCGAGGCGGGCGGTGGTGGACCGAGCCGGCCGTAGTCGACCAGGAGCGGGATGACCGCCGTTCTTGTCGCCCCCAGCCGCTGGAGCTCGGCGGCGTTGAAGTCCGAGTCGGCGGCGGCGAGGTCGACGGCGCGGACGAGCGCCGGGAGCTGCTCGCGGCCGACCGAGCACTGCACCGCGACGTTGGGGGCGTGTTCCCAGAACCAGGGGGCGGGGGTTACGTTGTGGTAGAGGAGGAGCTTGCGGTTGGGGAGCGCCAGCAGCTCGCGGAGCCGGGGCGCGCCGGCAGAGTGATGGAGGAGGAGGACGTCATCGGGCCCCGGCTTGAAGCGCTTCAGCATCCTGATGTGACCGTTCAGCCCCGGCGCGACGTGAACGGCGAAATCCCTCCCGTGCCAGCCCCAGCGGCGGAAGCGCTCGCGGAAGGCGATGGCCTCGCTCGTGATCGCGTCGTGAGGCCCGGCGCCCGAGAGAAGCTGGTGGATCCTCATTCGCGGTCGCGGTCGCGGTCGCGGTCGCGGTCGCGGTCGCGGTCGCGGTCGGGCTCGGGCTCGGGCTCGGGCTCGGGCTCGGGCTCGCGCGAGCCGACGATCCGCTCGAGGTCCTCGATTCGCGTCTCCAGGCGGCGGACGTGTCCGAGGACGTGGACGTTGAAGCGCGTCTGCTGGGAGATGAGCTCGGCGTGGTACTGGTTCAGCAGGCGCACGAGCCCAAGCTTGAGGAGCGTGACCGGGTAGCCGAGCCGGCGCGTGGAGCGGACCTCGCGCAGGTCGGGATCGATCATCGCCCACTCGAAGAGGTTCTCGAGTGTGTCCGAGGCTTGCGGTTGGCTGCGACCATCGGGTTGGTCCGGGGCGTAGGCACCCTGCGCGCGCATGGTGGCCGCCGCGTCGCGCGCCCGCTCGAGTGCGTGCTCGGGATCGGTCATGGCGCAACTCGCGCGGGCTCGAGCTCGCGCCAGCTCCCACGCAGGTCGACGATCCCGCCCGCCCCCGCCTCGGTGGCCACCGAGAAGCGAAGAGTTCGGTCGGCGTCGGGGTCGACGCCGGGTTCTCCGGCCGCGAGCGAGACGTCGTAGTCGCCGCCCAGGAGCGCGAGCGACGGGATCTCGAACACAATTCGCGTCGACGCTTTCGTGAGTTCGGTGACGGTGGAGAAGACCCGGTGCCCTTCTCCCGAGCGGATCTCGAGCGCGAGCTCGGGGTGAGGGACGGGCGTGCGTTCTCTGAGGACCACGGCGATCTGCAGCGGCGCTCCGGTCCGGAACACGGTGCCGGCGCGACCGGCGCCGTCGCGGAGCTCGACGTCGGCGACCTCGATCGCGCGCGCCGCGCCGGCGCGAATCGACTCCCCGCCGCCGTGCTCGGTCCCCATCAGCTGGTGATAGTGCAGCAGACCCTCGGCCGTCGGGCCGTCGAAGACAACGCGACCGGCGTCGAGCACGATCACGCGCTCGCACACACGCTCGATGGCGCGGGCATCGTGAGAGACGAGGACCACCGTGGTCCCGCCCGCGATCTGCTCGGAGATGCGGCGCAGGCACTTGCGCTGGAACCCTTCGTCGCCGACGGCGAGGATCTCGTCGATCAGGAGCACGTCGGCGTCGAGGAAGGCGGCGATCGAGAACCCGAGGCGCAGGAACATGCCGGCCGAGTACGTCTTCACGGGGACCTCGATGAAGTCGCCGAGCTCGGAGAAGGCGATGATGCGCTCGATGCGCGCGTCGATCTGGGCCTTGGTGAAGCCGTAGAGGGCGCCCTGGAGATAGATGTTCTCGCGGCCGGAGAAGTCGCGACTGAAGCCAGAGCCGAGCTCGAGGAGCGACACCATCCGGCCACCGGAGGCCGCCTCACCCGACTGGAGGGGCACGATCCCCGCCAGCACGCGCAGCGTCGACGTCTTCCCGGCGCCGTTGCGCCCGACCATCCCCACGGTCTCCCCGGGCTCGATGTGGAGCGTGACGCCTCTCAGCGCCGGCACGGGCGGCGGGCCGTCGGCGCGGGCGCCGAGCAGGAGGCCCTTGAAGGTGCGGGCCTGGTCGGCGCGGATGCTGAAGGAGCGGGTGGCGTCGCGCAGGACGATCTCGCCCGGTCGCAGGCCGGGGGCGGTCATACGATGACCGCCAGCTCACCCTGCATGCGCGCGAAAACGGCGCGTCCGAGCGTGAGCACGACCGCCGCCGCCACGACCATGTAGATCACCTGCCCGAGCTCAGGCGCTCGCCCGTAGAAGAGCACGGAGCGGATCGCCAGCATGAAGGGGGCGATCGGGTTCACCCAATCGAGCAGGGTCCCGAGGAAGGGATGACTCTGGACGGGCGGCAGCTGGTTGGCGACGAAGAAGATGGGGGTGATGAAGAACCAGGGGAGGAGCGCGGCGGCGACGATGGGGGCGATGTCGCGGAAGTGGGCGTGGAGGACGGCGATGACGAGCGCACACCCAAGCGTGAAGGCGAACAGGAGGACGACGAACACGGGGAGGAGGAGCAGGGACGGGCTCAGCGAGCCGCGCAGCGCGAGCGCGATCGGGGTGACGAGCACGAGCAAGGCCGTGAAGGTGATGAACTGAACCATGACCGCCGAGCCGGGGATGACCTCGCGGGGAAAGCGAGCCTTGCGTACGAGGCCGCCCTGCTCGATCAGCGACGGCGCCGCTGACAGCAGCGACTGGGCGAAGAACGTCCACACAACGATGCCGATGATGAGGAAGATCGGGTACGGATGGGGCCGCGACGCGCCCTGGACGTTGAGGACGAAGCCGAACATCAGCGTGTACGCGCCCATGAGCACGAGCGGGTTGACCAGGTACCACAGCACCCCGAGGGCAGAGCCCTTGTATTTCTGGCGCAGCTCGCGGCGGACGAGCTGCGAGAACAGGTAGCGATAGCTGAACATCCAGGGGGATTATCGCTGCGAGCGCGGCTTCTCCAGGATCAGGCACACCGAGGTGAAGACCGAGCGTCGGAGCTGCATGAGCACCATCGGGTACTTGTGGCCGGTGCGCGGTTTGAGTTGCCCGTCGGGCGCGCACAGCGTCAGGTTGTCCCACGACTCGGGCGACACGGTGGTGTCGAGGGGCTGCATCAGGCGCAATCCCGACGGGCGCACGATCTGCCTCGTGAGCTCGCGCGCCGTGAACACGTCGGCGAGGGCGACCCGCCGGCCGGGTCTTGCGCCCGGCATCTTGCGGTTGGCGGTTATTACGCGCTTGGCGGCCTCGGCCGTCGAGGTGTCAAGGGGATGGTGGCGGACGAAGCACTCAGTGACGACGATCGCGTGACCGCCCGGCTTGAGGACGCGCCCGATCTCGCGCGCGCTCTGGGCGATATCCGCGGGCGAGCCGAAGTGCTCGATCGAGGACAGGGTGAAGACGACGTCGAAAGTGTCGGTCGGGTACTTGAGCTCGCGCGCGTCCATCCACAGGACCTCGAGGTGGTCTTCTCGGTACGGGAAGGGAGCGTGGGCGCGCGGATCCTCGAGCATCGACGGGTCCGCCTCGTTGCCCGAGAACGCGCCTTCCCCGTAGACGTCGGTGGCCACCACCTTCCCGATCCGGTTGGCGAGCCAGAAGGCAATCCGCTCGTCCCCCGCCCCCACGGACAGCGCGTGCGTCTCTTCCTTCAGGTGTCCGGCTTCCTGCAAGAACATGGCGAGCATGGCGAACTCCCACACCTTGCGCTCGATGTGGGTCTTCGGGTCGCGCTCGGGGAGGATGTCGCCGACGGTCGCGAGGAGCTCGGCGTCGTCGAAGTCGCGCAGGTCGCACAGCTTCACGTACTGGCGGGACAGGCTGGTCACGGGCTCTCGAGCAGGAGCGTCACCGGCCCGTCGCCCACGAGCTCGACGGCCATGGTCGCGCCGAAGACGCCCTTGCGTGCGTTGAGCTTTGTGCAGAAGCGGTCGTAGAGCGGCTCGGCTTGATCGGGTGCGGCGGCCGACGTGTAGCTGGGCCGGTTGCCGCGGCGGGCGTCGCCGTAGAGGGTGAACTGGCTCACGCACAGGACCTCGCGGTCGCCGAGCGGCTCGTTCATGCGCCCGGTGTCGTCCGGGAAGATCCGGAGCGCGCGGACCTTGTCGGCGAGGCGGTCGGCGTCTTGTTCGGTGTCGCCGGCCTTGACTCCCAGGAGGACGAGGAGGCCGGCCCCGATGGCGCTTGTCTCGTGACCGTCCACGGAGACCGACGCACGGCTGACGCGTTGCACGAGGGCGCGCACGCCTATGGCGTTGGTTCGAGGCGGCGCGGCGGCGTTGGCTCGGGCGGCGTCTGGCCGTTTAGCTGGGGGGCGAGCTCGACCTGCCACCAGCCGACATCGCGCCACGCGCCGAGCTTGTAGCCGATGTTCCTGTAGACGCCGACGGGAACGAAGCCGAGCCCCTCGTGGATGGCGACGCTCGCCTCGTTGGGGAGCGTGATCCCGGCGCCCGCGACGAGGAAGTTCTGGCCGCGCAGCATGTCGAACAGGGTCTCGTACAGCGCTCGTCCGATCCCGCGGCGATGGCTGGCGGCGTCGATGTAGACGCTGACGTCGGTGGCCCAGCGATAGGCGGCGCGCTCGCGGTGCACGGACCCGTACGCGAATCCGACGACGCGACCGTCGTCTTCGGCCACGAGATAGGGGTGAGAGCGTTCGATGCGCTCGATGCGCGCCGTCATCTCCGCCGCGTCCGGAGGCACGTCCTCAAGCGAGATCACCGTGTCGCGCACGTACGGGTCGTAGATGGCGGCGCAGGCGGCGCCGTCGCGGGCGGCGTCGGCACTGCGGAGGCGAAGCTTGGAGGTCATTTATGACTCCGGCAGTGTGACGATGCTGGCGGCCGGGATGCCTGCCCGCCGGGCTGGGTATCGTACCGGCCAAGCTTGTTGGCACAGGGCCAATACCCGCTCGGTATGTCTGCCGGCCCGGGCGAGCTGGCGATGACCTGCCGGCGTGGGCGAGCTGGCGATGACCTGCCGGCCTGGGCGAGCTGGCGATGACCAAGACCAGGAGAGCACATGATCAGTGAGACCCTGACCGACGAACGGCGTGCGTTCGTGGAGGCGATCCGCGACTTCGCCAAACGTGAATGCGGCACTCGCGAGCAGCGCGACGCCCTCACCGACCACGGAGAAGATCCCCACAACCAGGACCTCTACGAGCGCATCGCCGCCCTCGGCTGGCTCGGCGCCTCGATCCCGGAGGAGTACGGGGGATCGGGAGGGGGCGCCGTCGACATGTGCCTCCTGTGCGAGGAGTTCGCCCGCGGCATGATCCCGATGGGCTTCTACTCGGTGAGCATGATCACCGCTGGCGCGTACGAGCGCTTCGGCACCGAGGACCAGAAGCACGAGATCCTCGGCGGCATCGTGGCGGGCGCCGTCGAAGCGATCGCCATGTCCGAGCCCGAGTCGGGCTCGGACGTCGGCAGCCTCGTCTGCCGGGCCGAGCGGCGCAACGGCGAATACGTCATCAACGGGCAGAAGACCTGGATCACGGGGGCCCACAAGGCTTCGCACATCCTGCTTGTGTGCCGGACCCACCGGGGCGAGAACAAGCACGAGGGGCTGTCGATGATCTCGGTCCCCACCGATGTCGAGGGCGTCGAGGTCCGCGGCATCGAGACGATGGGCGGCCGCGAGGTCAACGACGTCTTCTTCACCGACTGCCACGTTCCCGCGGAGCGGCTCTTGGGCGAGCAGGACCACGGGTGGACGCAGCTCATGGCGGGGTTGAACTACGAGCGCCTCATCATCGCCGCCCAGCTTCTCGGCGTCGCCGAGCGGGCCTTCGACGACACCATCGCGTACGTTAAGGAGCGCAAGCAGTTCGGCCGCGCGATCGGCAGCTTCCAGGCCCTCCGCCACCGCCTGGCCGACCTGGCCACCGAGATCGAGACGGCCCGGCTCCTCGTCTACGACGTGGCGGCCAAGACGGACGCCGACCCTTTGCGGTTGCTTCCACGCGAGGCGTCGATGGCCAAGCTCAAGGCGACCGAGACGGCCAAGCGGGCCGCGCTCGAGGGCATGCAGATGATGGGGGGCTACGGCTACGCGATGGAATACGACATGCAGCACCACGTCCGCGTGGCCCTGGCCGCGACGATCTATGGAGGCACCAGCGAGATCCAGCGGGACATCATCGCGAAGACGTACGGGCTGTGAGGATCTTCTGGAGGCGGACGGCCTCTCTGTCCAGTCGCAGGTCACTCACGGCGCCGGCGAGAGCGTCGTAGCTGAGCCGGTTGGCGTTGTCGAGCAGGGTGCGGGCGGGGGTGGTGACCTGAATGCCGTGGTGCTCGGTGACGTCGATCTCGGCCAGGGTCTTGGAGCGGTGGGTGCGGATGCCGGGGCGGCAGCGCTTCGTGCGCGCGGTTACTTCCAGAGTTGCGGGCCAGTGCTTCGTGATGCCCCACAGGGTCGCGGCCGCGCTGTGGCTGAGCGCGGCGCCGGGGCCGCACGCGAGTACCGCGGCCATGGCGCGGGCGTTCGGCGCGACTGGGCGGTGACCGACTGCGTACACGCCGTGGTGCATGCGGTATAGGCGGCCCGTTGCCACCCGCCACAGGATCCCGCCGTCGGTGAGCCCAAGCCCCAGCAGTTGGAGGCGGGTGATGATGCCGTGCTGCGGGCCGGCGATCGCGGCGATCGCGTTATCGATCGTCTCGCGCACCGAGCCACTCGGAGTCGTGGTGCATATTCGCTGGTCACCATCGGTTATCGACCACGACTCCGAAGTTTCGGCCCGCGCGGGCGCGCCACACCCCGAAACCGCCCGAAAATTCGCAGGCGTGAGCTAGTGCTGTGACGTTTGCGTCACGCCGCCGACAGCTTTGACCGCCGGCAGCACCTCGCGCACGAGTGCGAGGAAGCTCTGGACGAGCAGGGCTTGGACCTGCGCGCGGGTGAGGCGGTCACGGTGGAGCCACTCGAGGCTGGCGGACTCGGCCAGGCCCGAGTACGCGCGGAGGACCGCGCGCAGCTCGGCGGAGACCTCGGCGCCCTCGTAGGGCTCGAGCGCCTCGATCAACCGATCGACGGCCTGCTCCCGCGCATCGTCGAGGATCGCCTCGACCTCGACGTCGCGGCCGAGGCCCTGAGCGCCGACGGCGGCGAGCCAGGTACCGCGGTTGCGTTCCAGCATCTCGAGCCAGCGGTCGACGCTCTCGCCGATCACGACCTCGAGTCCCCCGTCGCTCGAGAGCGGCACCGGGTTCGACGGCATGCGGACGAGCGCCCGCACGACTTCGAGGTAGAGCGCGCGCTTGGTGCCGAAGTAGTGGTGCAGCAACCCGCGCGCGACGCCCGCCTCGCGCGCGATGTCCGACGTCGAAACCGCGGCGTAGGACCGCTCGGAGAACAGCCTCCGAG
>JAXDGF010000155.1:0-21376 GCA_034665165.1 Solirubrobacteraceae bacterium
CGAGTACGCCACCGTCGTGCCGCGACTCCGGAGCCGGGTGATGAAGCTCCACAGCCGCTCGCGCTGGCGAGGGTCGAGCGAGGAGGAGGGCTCGTCGAGGAGCAGCGCCACGGGCTCGCACAGGAGCCCGATGGCGACGTTGACCCGCTGCTGGTTCCCACCCGAGAGGCGCCCTACCTCGTCGTCGGCCCGCTCGCGCAGCTCGGTCAGGTCCAGCATCGACTCGACGGCGCCGTCGGGATCCGGGAGCTTCTCGAGGCGCGCGAACAGGCGCAGGTTCTCCGCCGCCGAGAGCTTGGAGTAGACGGCCGGTTGCTGTGGCACCCAGCCGACCTTGCGTCCGGGCGTGCTCACCTCTCCGCTGCTCGGGGTCTGGATCCCGGCGAGAATCGAGAGGAGTGTCGTCTTGCCCGCTCCGTTGGGCCCGATGATGGCGACGAGCTCGCCCGAGTAGATGTCGAAGCTCACGTCGCGGAGCGCGACGCGATCGCCGAAGCGCTTGGTCAGCGACCGCGCGGCGAGCGTCGCCTGGCGAGGGGCGGCGGTGACGGGCATGACCGTCGGCAGGCTACCCGGGCGTCCGCACGCCCGGCTCCAGTGAGGAGCCGCAGGCGCGGCAGAAGGCGTCGCCCGGCCCCGCGACCGTGTCGCACTCGGGGCAGCGGTCGTCGGCCGCGGCAAGCACGCCATTCGCGGGGCCGACCCCGCCCTCGAGCCCGGCGCCCGAGCTCGCGGCCGCGCCACCCGCACTCCCACCTCCCGGCCCACCGCCCCCCGCACCCGAACCAGCCCCGCCACCCGCGCCCGAACCCGCCCCGACGGCTCCCGCCACCGCGGTCGTCCACGGCTCGAGCACAAGATGCCGGCGCAGGTAGAGCACCGTCTCGCGCAGCACCGCCGACACCGGGAGGGCGAGGAGGGCGCCGGCGATCCCGTAGAGCTCGTCGCCGATCAGGAGGGCGAGGATGATCAGGATCGGGTTGATGCGCAGGGAGATCCGAAACACCTGCGGAGCGACGAGGTGCCCTTCGAGCTGCTGCAGCACGACGAACAGGATCACCACCCACAGGGCGGTGATCGGATGGTTGAGGAGGGCGACGATGACCGGAGGCAGGGCGCCGAGGAACGGCCCGACGTAGGGGATGAGCTCCATCAGCCCGTAGAAGCCGCCGAAGAAGAGCGCGTAGTGCTGCCCGGCGGGGAAGATCCCCACGACACCGAAGATCCACAGGGCGATGGTCGCGCTCGCGCCCATGAGCAGGCTGAAGAGGGCCTGACCCCGTACGTAGCCGAGCACGGCGCGCTGGACCCGATACGGGAAATCGTCCTCGCGCGTCCCGTTGCCCGGCGGCATCACCCGGCGCACGAGGTTCCCGATCGATTCGGAGTAGACGAGGAGATAGATCGAGAGAACGAGCGAGAGCACCAACCCGAACGAGATCGCGGCCAGCTTCTGGAGCACGTTGCTCGAGAACGAGACGATGTCCCCCGACCGCTTGGTAATGCCTTTCTCGATCGTCTGGAGCGCGGTCTGCCCCTGCTTCTGGATGTGGATGTGGATTCCGTGGTGGTCGAGGAAGGTCTGCAGGTTCCCGAGCTCGCGGTTGGCGTTATGCACGATCGAGGGGATGTCCTTCTGGAAGTGGCTGACCTGGGTGGCGACGGGGTTGGAGAGAAGCACGCCGACCAGCCCGAGCACCGCGACGACGGAGAGGTACATGACCGGGATCCCCAACGCCCTCGGGACACCGCGCCGTTCCAGCGCCTTGATCGGCGGGTTTAGGATGAGCGCAGCGACGGACGCGAAGATGAGGATGAGGAGGACGGGGCCGATCGCGCGCGCGAGCTCCCACACCCCCACGATCGCGAGCGGGAGGAGGACGAGCTGGATCCAGCGGGGGACGACCACCGGCGGGACCGGCATTCCGGCACCGGCGGGCTCGGGTCCCGGCGCCCGCTCGGGTCCCGGCGCCCGCTCGGCCTCCTCCGCCCGCTCGGCCACCTCCGCCCGCTCGGCCACCTCCGCCCGCTCGGCCACCTCCACCGGCTCGCCGTCCGCCACCCCCGCACGAGAGCGCGCAACCCTGAGACGATCTCCAAGGACCCTGGGGATGTTGGCCGGTCGCCACCGCATTGGACCTTCTGAAAGTATGGCCCCCGACGTGCTCCCCACCGCAACTCTTCGACCGGTCAGCATCCTCTTCGTCGGAGACGTCGTCGGCGGGATCGGCCGGCGCAGCCTGCTCTCGCTGCTCCCTGGCCTACGCGAGCGGCTGGCGCCGGACTTCATCGTCGTCAACGGCGAGAACATCGCCGGCGGCCTCGGGATCACGCCTAGGAATGCCAAGGAGCTGTTCGGCGCCGGCGTCGACGTGATCACGCTCGGTAACCACACCTACCGCCACCGCGAGGTGTACGCCTACCTCGACGCCGAGCCGAGGATTCTCCGCCCAGCAAACTTCCTCCGCAGCCAGCCCGGGCATGGCTGGACCACGGTCGAGCGTGACGGCGTGCGCCTCGGCGTCGTCTCGATCTCGGGCAACCTCTACATGAACGCGAGCCTGCCCGCCTTCTCGGTGATCGAGAACGCGGTGAGCGCGCTCGAACACGAGGCCGACCAGATCCTCGTCGACGTGCACGCCGAAGCGACGAGCGAGAAGGTGGGCATGGGCTGGCACCTCGACGGTCGCGTCACGGCCGTGGTCGGCACACACACGCACGTCCCCACCGCCGACGCCCGCATCCTCCCCGGCGGCACCGCCTACATCACCGACGTGGGGATGACGGGTCCGCGTGGCGGCGTGATCGGGGTCAAGCGCGAACTCGCGCTCGAGGCGCTGATCACCAAGATGTCGGTCAAGTTCGAGACCTCGACCGAGGATCCGTGGCTCAACGGCGTCCTCATCAAGGCGGGCGAGCGGATGCGGGCCACCGGGATCGAGCAGGTGCTCGAACCGGCGCCCGGCATCACGTAGAAACGAGCTAAGGGGCTCCCGTCGACGCGAGCCCTAGCTACCGGCCGTGACCTCGCTCGCGGGCGTTCCCGCCAGCACCTTGCGTCTGCGGAACGCGTGGACGCGGGCCGATCGCACGCGCTCGGCGACGCCGCCGGACGGAACACCCCCCACCTCCGGCGGATAGCTTCCGAGCAGGGCCACGATGACGAGCGGGAAGAACCACGCGATGTAGAGGTAGAACCAGTAGGTCACGCCGAGCTGGATAGCGATGATCACGGCGGCGCCGAGGGCAGCGACGGTGACGAGGTCCCGCCGCCGGGGCACGAAGGCCACCGCGACGGCCAGGGCCACGCCCGCTCCCTGCACGATGTGCTGCTCGAGGCTGAGGTCGCCGTAGAGGCCCCAGATCGAGAACGGCGCCGAGCGCGAGGCCTGGTAGGAGATCGAGTCGTGCCAGAAGGCCTTGAGATCGTGATGGATCAGGACGGGGAGGAAGGCCGCGCCGACCGTCAGCGCGAACGCAACCCCGTACAGAAGCACCGAGCGGGGGCGGGCACGGCCGTCGGGGCCGCGCAGCATGAGCGGACCCAGAGCCAGAGGCGCAAATTTGGTCAGGCCCGCGAGGGCGACGGCGACGCCCCGCGCCGGGGCCGAGGACGCAACCAGCAGCATCACCACCAGCAGCAGCGCCACCAGCGAGTCGTTCGAATCCGAGGCGAGCACGAAGAGGGCAAACGGATAAGAAGCCCACAGGTAGGCGAGCACGACCCCCAGCTTTCTCCCCCCGAGCCTCCGTCCGAGCACGAACAGGGCGATCATGGTCAGCAGATCGAAGGTGATCGAGGCCGCATGGGCAGCCGGGAGCGAGTCCCACACCCCGCTCCAACCGAAGATCTGCTGGAAGGGGATGTACGCGAGGTAGTTGATCGGGCCGTAGGTGTCGCCGTAGGCGTTGCTGAGGGGCCAGTGTCCGTACAGGGGAGCCCCGTGCACGAGCTTGCTGGCGCCGATGACGCCCGCGTAGCCGACGTCGATCACGTTGGAGTTCGCGACGTTGAGCCCGATCCGGAAGCCGACGAGGAAGACGATCCCGATCCCCAGCCAGTACGTGGGGAAGAGCAGCCGCAGCGGCTCGCGTGGCCGCCCGCGCCCGTGCGCCAGCAGGAGCATGCGGACGAGCAGGTAGAGGAAGAAGGGGTACACGAGCGGGACGGACATCCCGAGGTTCCCGTGGTTGAAGAAGGCGATCGAGACCGAGAAGCCGAGCAGGGCCAGGAGATCGAGATGGAGCAGGGTCGGCCGCCGCCGCCACGGGATGAAGGGGAGCACGAAGAGCGCACACATCGGGAGCCACACGTACACGGCGTTGACTCGCTCTCCGAAGGCGCCGGGATACCCGCGCGCCATCGTCCACGCGACCTGGAACCCGGTCCAGGCCTGGGTCACCTTGCCGGTGGCGTCGCTGATGTAGACCTGAGCGATCTCCTTGCTGTGCGAACCCTGGCCCGTGAACCAGCTCACCTGCCACTGCCCCGGGCCCTTGGTGTACGGGAAGGGATGGGCCCCGCGGTGGCTGCGGACGACGGCCATGACGCTGCTCACCCCGCGCGCGATCCGCTCGACCTCGGTGCCCGTCAGGCGGTAGCCCGTCGGAGGCCTGTTCATCGCGGTGACGAGCACGGGCGTGCCCGCGTCGGCCGCGGCCTGGGCGCTCGACGCGGCCGACGCCGGCGCCGCGAAGGCCGCGGCGGCCGCGGCTGCGAGCACGAGAACGAGCAGCGCCGCGAGCGCGAGGCGGACCCGCGAGCGGGCTAGGCCCTGAAGCTCCAGAGCTTCTGGCCCAGGAACGACAGCGGCGTCGCGCAGGCGATGGCGATCGCCTGCGAGAGCACCTTGTTCAGGCCGGCGTCGCCGACGAGCGAGATGAGCACGAGGTACTGGAAGCCGAAGGCGACCAGGCTCACGGCAAAGAAGCGCACACCCTGCGACAGCGGATGAGCGTGGCTGGCGTCGAACGTCCAGTGACGGTTCCACCAGAAGTTGTTTATCACCGAGATCACGAAGGCGATCACGGCCGCGATCCGGTAGTCGATCCCGATCACGTGCACGCACAAGGCGAATACCGCGAGGTTCACGGCGTAGCCGCTCGCGCCCACGGCGGCAAAGCGAACGAGCTGAAGCCAGTTCTGCGGATGCCGCACACCAAGCCGCAGCCGGTGGCGGATGGGCAGGGCTACGGCACTCGTCATCTCGTCCGCCATCACCGAGCAATGTATCGACCGCGCGTAAGCCCAGCGCAAGCTCGAGCTAAAGCTAACGTGCCGCTAAGACTCCGTCTCGCGGATCCCAAAATGCTCGCGCACCATCGGGACGATGTCCTGTAGGGACCACTGCTCGCGTACATCGCGGGTGGCGGGCCCGGTCCCGCACCACAGCAGCGCGCCCAGAGAATCGGAGCGATGAAGCGAGCCGTGGCTTCCCCCACCCACGTGGTCTGAGCCCCCCCAATCGACGAATTCGTAGGCCGGCGCGGCCGAGAGGAGGACATCCCCGGCGGTGGGGCAGTGCAGCGCCGACCAGATCCGCGCCAGCGCGTCGGGGTACTCCGTAGTGACGAAGCGATTGTCCTGCACCTCGCCGGCCAGGGCGGCGAGCTCTCCCTCCACGCTCCACAGCCGCCCGCGGGCGTCGAGCAAGTCCCCGCCCGAGGAGAAGCGGAGCTCGCCGCGCGGGCTCTGGACGACGGCCTCGCCGTCGCTCGAGCGCGACAGGACGAGATCGACGCCGGTGATCCTCTGGGCCACCTCGATCGCCCGCGCGATGACCTGTTCGCGCCGCTCCTCGTCGAGGGCGTAGATCATCGCGGAGCGTTGAGCCGGACTCAGCGCCAGCTCCGCGCCGATCGAGCGCGAGGCACTCGGCGTCGCGACATCAAAGTCGGCGAAGGCCCGGTCCAGGCGTATCCGCTCCTCGACCGAGGCCTGCGAGTGGTCGGAGGTGACGATCACCGAGTGGTCCTCGAAGAAGGCGTCGGGTCCACCCGCGGCGTGCATCAGGCGCTCGAGCTGGCGGTCGGCGGCCGCGATCGAGGTGACCTGGGCATAGGGCCCGTTCTTGTGCGACCACGCGTCGTTATCCGGAAGCGAGAAGAGCAGGAAATCGAACAGGTCGTTCTCGACCAGATACGCCCCGACGCAGCCCGTGTGCTGGTCACGTATTCCGGGCATCCCGAGCTGTCCGCGGCAGCCGGTCTTCCGGCTCGCATAGAGGTCCGCGTAGAAGAGCTCACGGGGGCCGTCGATGGTGCGTCGGAACAGCGTCGACGTGACCACGCGGGCGAGCGCGGTCTCGTTTGAGACCTCGTGCTTGTGACGGCCGCGATAGATCAGATACGTCGTGCCCGCGGTCCGGACGTCGATGTCGTCGAGGAGCTCGAACACGGTTTCGACATCGTGCGAGAGGTGCTCGGCGTTCATCCCGTACACCGTGTCCGTGAGCGAGCGCAGGACCCCGAACTGGCGGGTGGCGGAGAAGCTCGACCCGTATTCGACGTATCGAGACTCCTCGCGGTAGTACCAGTTCATGCTCGGGATATGGTGCTGGTCGGGTCCCGTGCCGGTCGTGATCGTTGCCGCGCACACGGGCGTCACCGACGGGAAGGCGGCCACGCAATCGTCGACGTAGGCGCCCCGCTCCATGACCTGGGCGAGGGCGGGGGCGCGGCCGACGGCGATGGCACGGTCGAGCATCGCGGGCTTGAGAGCATCGATGACCGCGAGGACGAGCTTCTTGGGACGCTCACTCATCTGAGAATGCGAAGCCCGGCGTACTTGCGCTCGCCGCGCCGGCGACCGCCGATGAGAAGCCATACGAGGAGGGCTAGGCCGATCGGGCCGACAGGTGGGGCCAGAATCGAGAGCACGCCGAGGAGGAGCGCGGCCCCCTCGGCGTAGAGCGGTAGCGCGGCCGCGGCCGCGGCATCGAGCCGGGCCCGGACCCTGGCGAACAGCGGCTGGCTGGCGGCGGCGCCGATGAGCGCGCACACGGGACCGGCCACGTAGCCCGGCCACACGACGGCATGGCCGCGGGCGAGCTCGCCGGCGAAGAAGACGGCGCCGATGGCGGCGCCGGCCAGGACGAGGACCAGCGTCAGCGGCGAGAGATCGAGCCCGGCGACCGGCTTACGGCCGGCGACCGGCTTCGCCTTCCCGGCGCCGCCCGCGACCCCAATGCGGCCGGCACCCGCGCCGCCCTGGAGCTGGCGCTCGAGGAGGGTCAGGATGATGACCCCGACCACGAGCGCGAGTAGAAACGGGGTGCCCTGAAGGAAGGCGTAGCTCGTGTGCTTGAAGGTCAGCTCGACGTCGCCGGCGGCCAGCGCGCCGGCCGCCAGCGCAGGCAGAAAGGGCCGGACCCCCACCGCCGCAGCGAGGCCGATCGCCTGGAAGATGTCAAAGACGAGATGCACGGTGCTGTAGCGTGACGGGAAGTGACGATAGACGAGAGGAGCCCGGGCGCAGGTTCCAGGCGGCCTCGGTCGACCGCGCGGGACATCGAGCGCTACGGCCGGCTGTTCGCGGAGCGGACCAAGGTCATGAAATCCTCGGCCATGCGCGACCTGATGGCGCTGACCGAGCGCGAGGACGTGATCTCGCTCGCCGGAGGGCTCCCGGACACCTCGACCTTCCCGCCCGATTCCTACGCCTCCCTGATGCGGACGATCGCCGCCGAGTCGTGCGCGCGAGCGCTCCAGTACGCCCCCACCGAGGGACTGTCGCTGGTCAAGCGCTGCGTCGCCGAGGTCATGTCCGCCGAGGGGACCGAGGTCGATCCCGCCGAGGTCCTCATCACCACGGGCGGCCAGCAGGTCATCGACCTCATGTGTAAGACGGTCATCGACCCCGGCGACGTGATCGTCGCCGAGGCCCCGACCTACCCGGGCGCAGTCCCGACCTTCTCCTCCTATCAGGCCGATGTGGTCCAGGTGCGGATGGACCGCGACGGCATGCGCGTCGACGAGCTCGAGGTCACCTTGGACGAGCTCGAGCGGGCCGGGCGGCGTCCGAAGTTCATCTACACGGTGCCGAACTTCCACAATCCGGCCGGGGTCACGATGTCGCTCGAGCGCCGCCGCGAGCTCGTGCGCATCGCCCAGGAGCGCGAACTCCTCGTGCTCGAGGACAACCCCTACGGGCTCCTGCGCTACGAGTCCGAGCCCCTCCCGACCCTGCTCTCGCTCGACGGCGGCAACTTCGTCGTCTACGCGAGCACGTTCTCGAAGATCCTCTCGCCGGGGATGCGGCTCGGCTGGACGGTGGCCCCGCGGCCCGTGCTCGAGAAGATGAACATCGGCAAGCAGGCCTCAGATCTTTGCTCGTCTTCGCTCTCGCAGTACTTCGTCGCCGCCTACTTCCAGTCCGGCCCGTGGCGCGATTACGTGCGCTCGCTGATCGAGATCTACCGGCGCCGGCGAGACGTGATGCTCGACGCGCTCGCCGAGCACTACCCCCGGGAAGCGGAGTGGACCCATCCTCAGGGCGGCCTCTTCATCTGGGCCACGCTGCCCGACTACATCGATACCACCGACCTCCTCGCCCGCGCCCTCGAGCAGCGGGTCGCGTTCGTGCCCGGTCGCGCCGCTTACGTCGACGGGCGTGGCGGCTCCTCGATGCGCCTCAACTTCTCGGGGGTGGGCGAGAACGACATCCGCGAGGGCATCAGGCGCATCGGCGAGGTCGTCCGCGAGCAGGTCGCGCTCTACGGCACCCTGACCGGGGCCAAGCCGACGACTGCCAGTAGTCGTGCCGACCAGGCGCCGGGCTACGCCGAGGCCGGCAATCCCGGCAGCGATCCCGTCCCGCGCGCGCCCGACTCCGAGCTCGCGAAGATCCTCCGCCTACCCGCCCCGCGCAAGCGCACCGGATGAGACCGGCGACGGGCCGCACGTCAGTGCCATGAGTCGCGTGGCAGTGCTCAAGGGCGGGCGCTCGCTCGAGCGCCAGGTCTCGCTGAGGTCAGGCGCGCGCGTCGAAGAGGCGCTCGAGCGTCTGGGTCACGACGTGATCTCGATCGACGTCGGCCCCGACCTCGTCGAGCGCCTTAGCGCCGACCCGCCAGACGTCGCCTTCATCGCCCTACACGGGCGGGACGGCGAGGACGGGACGGTGCAGGAGCTGCTCGAGGTCATGGGCATCCCCTACACCGGTTCGGGCGTGTCCGCCTGTATCCGCGCCGCCGACAAGGTCCTGGCCAAGCACGCGATGCGCGATCGCGACATCCCCACGCCGGATTTTTACGCCTTCAACGAGACCGCGTTCCGCGAGCTCGGTGCCGGCGCCGCGCTTCCCGCCATCGAGGAGCGCCTGCGCTTCCCCATCGTCGTCAAGCCCGCGGGACAGGGCTCGGCCCTGGGCATCAAGTTCGCCCGCACGCCCGCCGACGTGCCCACCGCGCTCGTGGCCGCCTTTTCCTACGACCGCAAGGTTCTGCTCGAGCGCCACGTGATCGGCCGCGACCTGGCGGTGTCGATCCTCGACGACGACGGGTCCGCGCGCGCGCTCCCGATCGTGGAAGCCGTCCCGCGCGAGGAGGACTTCTACGACTTCGAGTCGCGCTACGAGATCGGCCGCACCACCTTTCTCTGCCCGGCCGAGCTTCCCGAACCCATCGCCGAGCGCACCGCGTCGCTCGCGCTCGAGGTCTACGAGCTCATCGGCTGCACCGGCTTCGCCCGCGTCGACATCATGCTCGAGGAGGGCACCGACGAGCTCTACGTGCTCGAGCTCAACCCCATCCCTGGCCTGACGGAGACGAGCCTGCTTCCCCAGGCGGCGGATGCGGCCGGGATCGGCTTCGACGAGCTCGTGGGGCGGATCCTCGAGCGGGCGGGTGAGGGCGGATGACGCGACGAGGCCGGCAGCCGGGCAACGCCGCGCCGGGAGCGCCGGGAGCGCCCGCTGAATGAATAGACAAGCCCCAACCGCGCCGATGACGCGCACCTACCGCGCCACGATGACGATGTCCTCACCTGTCATCCGGGCCTGGGGGCGGCTCGAGGTCGTCGGACTCGAGCACCTCCCCGCCGAGGGCCCGACGCTCGTGATCGCCAATCACGACAGCTATTGGGACCCGGTGGCGATCGGTGTGGCCGGCCTCCCGCGCCGCCAGATCCGCGCCCTGGCCAAGTCGACGCTGTGGAAGGCGGCGCCGCTGGGGTGGGTGCTCGACGGGATGGGTCAGATCCCGATCGTGCGCGGCGGCGGCGACACCCAGGCGCTCGACGCGGCCATCCGCGAGCTCGCGGCGGGGGCGTGCGTCGGCGTCTTTCCCGAGGGGACGATCTCGCGCGGCACGTTTCTACGCGCTCGCAGCGGCGCCGGTCGCCTCGCCCTGGCGGTGCCCGAGGCCCGCGTCGTCTCCGCCACCGTGACCGGTACGGTCGACATCATCCGCGTCCCCAAGCGGCCTCGAATCCGGGTCGAGTTCTTCGCCCCCGCCGGGGGTCAGGCCCAACCGGGGGAGAGCGCGTCGGAACTGATCGTCCGCGTGATGACGGAGATCCGCGCGCGCGCCCCGATCGCGATTCCCGGCCGGCGGCGCACGGCGGCCAAGTACCGAGCGCTGGCCGCGTCCGAGCGCGAGACCTAGAGCCGCTTAGTGGTCGTCTCCTCAAGTTCGGGTGACGGATTTGTGGGTCACGTCGGCAAGCTGACCGGGCGTGGTTGGGAAGCTGTTGGGCCGAAGCGCCTGACGTTACCCGGCGCCCGCGACGCCGCGTGCCGAGCGGGGCCTGCGCGGGGGGCGTGGTCGAAAATGTCAAATAATTAGCTCAAAACCACCACGGGGGCACCAAAATTCGGCACCAGAGTTATGACTCTTCAAACACGCTGCATATTTCGGAAGACGACCACTTAGACAGGTCGCCGCGTGCGTGCCGGCGGCCGCGCCGGCGGATGGTTCTCGCCGGGCGCGACGAGGTCGCCATGCTCGACCTGGCTCACCGCGAGCATCCGCTCGGTGAACCCGATCACCGCGTCGACGCATTCGAGGCGCCAGATCTCGACCGTCCGCCGGGAGCCGGTCGTCTCCTCCACGCGCTCACGCGCGGCTTCGAGGGTCGGGAGCAGGAGTTCGCGCTGGCGCTCGAGCAAGGGCCGCACGTCGTAGCGCGAACGCTCCAGGAACACGATCTTCAGCATCAGGAGCGATCGTGCGTCGCGGATGTGGGGCACCGGCTCAACCAGCCAGCGCTCCACGGCCCGGCGACCGGCCGGCGTTACGGCCATGATCGTCCGCACCGGCCCCGGCCCAGCCTCTGTCGCGACAGCACGGACGAGCCCGTTGTCTTCGAGCACGCCCAGGGTCCGGTACACAAGCTGGCGCGGAACCGTCCAGATCATCCCGATCTCCCCGTCCTGCGCGAGCGACTTCGCCAGTGCGAACCCGTGCCCCGGCGCCTCGGCGAGCAGCCCCAGGACCGCCCACTCGCCTGGCACGAGGCCCCGCCGACCGATGGACGGATCGGATGCCCGCCGGCTCTTGGCTGTGGGCCGCGGGTCGGAGCGGTGATCAGTAGACGTCAGCTTGTGCCCTCCACTAGCTGTCGCCGGCGAAGTCCTCGGGCGTGACGCGGTCGAGGAAGTCCTTGAACTTCTCGACCACTTCTTCGGTGTCCTCGACCTCGTGTTCGAACTCGATCGCCGATTCGGCGATCACCTCATCGGCGGCGAAGATCGGGGCGCCGGCGCGAACGGCCAGGGCGAGAGCGTCGCTGGGGCGCGAGTCGATCTCGACGTCGCGGCCGTTCGTCCGCAGCGTGATCGAGGCGTAGAACGTGTTCTCGCGCAGCTCGGTCACGGCCACGCGGGCGCACTCGACCTCGAGCTCACCGAGAAGATCGGCGAGGAGATCGTGCGTCATCGGCCGGGGCGTCGAAGCGCCCTGGAGCTTCATGAGAATGGCGGCAGCCTCGGGATGCCCGATCCAAATCGGGAGGAATTTGTTGCTGTCGACCGTCTTCAGCAGCACGATCGGCTGCTTGCCGACCATGTCGAAGCTCACGCCGTAGATGACCATCTCCTGCACGATCGGGTCAAGTATAGGCCCGGGTTTGACCCTGGCCGCCCCGGGTGTGGTTTCGATGACGCGAAGCCGTCAGGCCAGACGGTTCGCCTTCAGGAAGCTCGCGACGACGGAGGCGGGCGACTGCTTGTCGGGGATCACGGCGGCGTTCATCTGTTGGATCGCCGCCAGGGTCAGCGGGGAGAGTGTACGCCCCAGATTTCATCTGCGGGTCGGTGGTGAAGACGTCGCCGGCCTGGACCTGGCCCGAGTTCACCACCTCGCGGGCGGAGTCGCGAGTGGCGAAGTCAGCCGCTGCCGTCGTCACGAGCGGGTAGCACGCGGACGTCCTCCGGCGCGGCCCGCAGGCCCACAGTCGACCCCTCGGACAGAGAGGAATGGCCGTTCGCGCCCGGAGGGACCTGGACCGTGAAGCGCGTCAGGCGGGCGAGAGTCCCACCGCGGTCGTGGCGCAGGCTGACGACCGTGTCCGTGAGCCGGCTGGAGCCCGGGTCCACGAGTTCGAGCTTCCAAGGATGGACCGCGATCTCCACCCGGCCCTGCGCCGGCGTGGCGCTCACGAGCTCGCCGCTCCCGCCGAGGCGCACGACCGAACCTTGCCCGGCGGGCACAGCGATCCCCTCGAGGACGTTGGCGCCTGTAAGGGCCGCCACCATCGCGCTGCCGGGACAGTCCAGCAGCTCGGTGGGTGTGCCGATCTGCACCAGCCGGCCCCGGTCGAGCACGCCGACGCGATCGGCGAGGACGTCGGCATCCTCGAAGGCGTGGGTGACGAGCAGCGTGGGCAGCTGGAGCTCGGTCAAGAGGCCGGCGAGCTCATCGCGAACCTGCTGGCGGGTGATCACATCGAGGGCGCCGAAGGGCTCGTCGAGGAGGAGGACGCGGGGGTCACGGGCGAGCGCGCGGGCCAGCGCGACTCGTTGACGTTCACCGCCAGACAGGTCCCTTGGCCGCGCGCGCGCGAGGTGACCGATGCCGAACTGCTCGAGCAGGTCGGAGCGGTCGCGGCGGCCCGCGAAACGCACGTTCCCAGCCACCGTGAGATGGGGGAAGAGGCCGTAGTCCTGAGGCAGGTACCCGACGCGTCGTCGCTCGGAGCTCAGGCGGATGCCGCGCTCGGAATCCCACCAGAGCTCGCTGCCAAAGGAGATCCTCCCGGCCGATGGCCGCTCCAAGCCGGCGACCGTCCGGAGCAGAGAGCTCTTGCCCGAGCCCGACGGTCCCACGAGCACGATCGTCTCGGCGCCAACACTCAGCGCGGCGCGTAGATCGAACGCCCGGCGGGGGAGGGTGATGTCGATGTCGACGAGGTCCATAGGCGGGCGAGGAGCTTGGAGGCGAGCAGGATCGCGGCGCTCACGGCGATCAGGAGCACCCCGATCGCGATCGCCTGATCGAGGTTCGCATCGAACTCGCCGTAAACAGCGAGCGGGAGCGTCTCGGTTGTGCCCTGAAAGCTACCGGCGAACAAGATCGTCGCGCCGAACTCGCCGATCCCGCGCGCGAAGGCGACGGCTGACGCCGCCCCGAGCCCGCCCCCAGCGAGCGGGATCGCCACATACAGCAGACGGCGTAGCGAGCCCGCCCCCAGCGTGCCGGCCACGTCGAGGAGCGTGTCGTCGATGGCCTCGAACGCAGCGATAGCCCCGCGCAGGTAGAACGGGCTCGCAACGAAGAGGATCGCCATCACCACCGCGCCCTGACGGAAGACGGGATTGGGGATCCCCAGTGCGCTCAGCGTGCCTCCGAACAGGCCGAGCGGGCCGAAGGCGACGAGGAGGGCCAGGCCCGCCACCGCCGGCGGCATGACGAGGGGCAGCTCCACGAGGGTGACGACGATGCTCCGCCCGCGAAAGCGCCGGCGACCGACGACATAGGCGAACGGGGTGCCCAACACGATCATGAGGACGAAGGCGATCGCGTTCGTCCGCAGTGAGACCAAGATCGCGTCAGTGGCGAACTTGGTCCCGAAACCGTGGATCAGGTCGTGTAACGGCTGGTAGGTGACGAGCGCGGCGATCGGGAGCAACAGGAACGCGACCGCTACCGCGATCACGATCACCGTGCCGAGCGCCACCGCGAAACGCCCGAGCGCTGAAATCCAGTCCCCGGCCTCGTCCTGGGGACGACCGCTGCTGCTCGTCGCTTCGCTCACTTGGGAATCGGCCCGAAGCCGGCGGCATGAAGCGCCGCCTGACCCTTGGCCGACAGCACCGTGGCCACGAGCGCCTGCGCCGCCGCCCGATTCGGAGCCTTCTTGTTCACCGCGATGACGTCGACGGTGCCGGGCTTGGCCTGGGCCGGAAGCCGCACAACCTTGACCTTGCCCTTGGCCGCCTTGGCGTCGGTGATGTAAACGAAGCCGACATCGGCGGCACCGGAGGCGACGTCGGCTACCACTTGGGTGACGTCAGTGGCCTGGCTCACCACGTTCTTCATCGCAGCCGTGGTGATGGCTAGGTTGGCGAACGCCGTTCGCGCGTAGTCGCCGCACGGGACGGTGGCGTTGCAGATCACGATCTTCACGCCCTTCTTGGTGATGTCGTCCACCGTGCCGATGTGGGCCGGGTTGCCCGGCGGCACGATCAGGACCAGGGTGTTGGTGGCGAACGGCACGGGCTTGTCGATCAGTCCCTTCGCATACAGCAAAGCCGGGTCCTTCGGGCTCGCGGCCGCGTAGACGTCGTCCGGGGCGCCCTGCTCGATGTCCGTCGCGAGCGCGCCTGAGCCGCCGAAGGTGAAGTGCGCGCCCGCGTCGATCGTGGGGAAGACCTTGCTCAGGGACGCCGCCGCCAGCACGATCGGCGGCGCGTCGGCCGCCGTCGCGGACGTCGCGTTCGAGCTACTTCCGCAGCCAACAGCCAGGGCGGCAACGGCGATCGCGGCCAGCGCCGGGGCGGCGCGTCTGCTCATCAATGGGGGCATGGATAGAAATCTCCCGCTCGTTGGACTCCACACGGCGCGCGAGTCTATCTACATGGGTATTACATATGCAAGCCCGGGGCCCCCCGAGCGTCAGCGCGTCTCGATAATCACGGTCGTCGACTTGACGACCGCCGTGGCCTGGTCGCCAGGCTTTAGCTCGAGTTCCTCCGCGGCTTCGCGCGACATGAGCGAGACGATCCGGTACGGGCCGCAGGCCATCTCGATCTGAGCCATGACGCCGTCCTTCTTGACCGACAGGATCGTGCCCTGAAGCCGGTTGCGCGCGCTGCTCAGTCCGCTCGCCCCGCGCTCCCTGAGCAGATTGGAGAGGTCGTGCGACGACATCAACCGCTGGTTCCCGCGGCGCTCGAAGCTGATTCGTCCCGCGCGCTCCCAGCGCCTGAGCGTGTCGACGCTCACACCCAGTGCAGCGGCGGCCGCGCCGATCTTGACCGGCTCATCGATGACGGTGTCCTTGGGATCCATTCTGAGGTGGCAGTCGGGGCGAGCGTGGAACACGCGGGCGAACCTACGGTAACCCTTAGGCTGTCTCCGTGCATTGGCAGTGGCCCGTGGGCGCCGGCTTGGCCTTTCTCCTCGCGCTCGTGACAACGCCGGCCGGTGTTTCCGGCGCGGTACTGCTACTCCCCCTCCAGCTGAGCGTCCTCCACGTCCCGAGTCCCGCGGTAACGCCCACCAACCTGCTGTTCAACGTCGCCGCCACTCCAGGGGGCTTGATGCGCTTCCACCGTGAGGACCGCCTCGGGGGTCCGCTGACGAGGTTGCTTGTCGCGGGGACCCTGCCCGGCGTCGTCCTCGGAGCGATTCTGCGGGTCGAGGTGCTGGCAGGCTCTCGCGCGTTCACCCTCGTAGCCGCGCTCGTGCTTCTCCCAATCGGGCTCTGGCTATTGCTCGGCGCGCAAAGGATCGTGCCCGCGCGACCGGAGCCGACAACTCAACGCCGCCAGCTGATCTGGATCCTGTCGCTCGGTATCGGAATCGTCGGGGGTGTGTACGGGATTGGGGGCGGGTCGTTCCTGGCCCCGATTCTGATGATCATGGGCTACTCGGTCTTCGAGATTGCGCCGGCCACACTCGCCGCTACCTTCCTGACCTCGATTGCGGGCATCGCCACCTACCAGGTACTCCAGCTCACCCATCACGGCGCGATTGCGCCACAGTGGATCCTCGGCGCGTTTCTCGGCGCGGGCGGATTCCTCGGGAGCTACTGGGGCGCGCGCCTGCAGCGACGACTTCCCGAGACCTCGCTCCGGCGCCTGCTCGGGCTGACCGCCTCGCTCGTGGCCCTCCGCTACTTCGACGTCGCAGCGACGAGCAGGGCACCCACGTCACCACCTCCTCACGCCCCGGCGCGCGCTGGCTGAAGGCGTCTGGCGGCTGCCGCCACCCTATACCGGCGAACCGACCCAGATAACGTCTGATCGTGAGCACCGCAGCGGCTCCCAGCCGAAAGAAGAGCCGTCACGGACCCAGTCCGGGACGCGGGGCGATGGCGAAGTCGGGCCTCGCAGCCCTGACGCTCGGCGCCCTCGGGGTCGTCTTCGGTGACATCGGGACCAGCCCGCTGTACGCCCTTCAGGCCGTCTTCAACATCGACCACCGCTCCATACACGTGACGCACGCCAGCGTCTACGGGGTGATCTCGCTCGTGTTCTGGTCGATCACGATGATCGTCTCGGTCAAGTACGTGACCTTCATCATGCGCGCGGACAACAACGGCGAGGGGGGAATCATGGCCCTCACCGCCCTGCTCGAGGGGGCCAGGCTGAAGCCCCGTGCGCTGAAGGTCGGCCTGATCATGCTGGGGATCGTCGGTGCGTCGCTGTTCTACGGAGACGGAGCCATCACTCCGGCGATCTCCGTCCTCTCGGCGGTCGAGGGGCTCAAGGTGGCGACGCCCAGCCTGAGCTCGCTCGTGCTCCCGATCACGGTCACCGTCCTGGTTCTCCTGTTCGCGATTCAGCGCTTCGGCACGGGGTTGGTCGGCCATCTCTTCGGACCCGTGATGGCGATCTGGTTCGCCACCATCGGCGTGATCGGGGCAATCGAGATCGCCCATCATCCGGACATCCTCCGGGCGCTGTCGCCCACGTACGCGGTGCAGTTCCTCTTCAACGATGCACGTGTGGCGTTCATCGCGCTCGGAGCGATCGTCCTCGCCGTGACGGGAGCAGAGGCCCTCTACGCCGACATGGGCCATTTCGGTCGTAGCCCGATCCGCCGCGCGTGGTTCCTCGTCGTGTTTCCCTCCCTGACCCTCAATTACCTCGCGCAGGGGTCGCTGATCCTGCGCAGCCCGGGCACCATCTCGAACCCCTTCTTCATGCTCGTCCCCGGATGGGCACAGATGCCGCTGGTGGTGCTCGCAACCGCGGCCACCGTCATCGCCTCCCAGGCGGTGATCTCGGGTGCCTTCAGCGTGACGCAGCAGGCGATGCAGCTCGGCTTCCTCCCGCGCTTGACTATCCGCCAAACCTCCGAGCACGAAGTGGGGCAGGTCTACGCGCCGGCGGTCAACATGATCCTCTTCGTCATCGTCGTCGCCATCGTCCTGGGCTTCAGAACCTCGACCTCGCTCGCCTCTGCCTATGGCGTCGCCGTCACGGGGACGTTCATTCTCAACACCATCCTCTTCCTCGCCGTCGCCCGGTTCCTCTGGCACAAGCCCAAGCGTCTCATCGCCCTCGGCGCCGTCGTCTTCCTCACCATCGAGGTCACGTTCTTTGCCGCCAACCTGAGCAAGATCGTCAAGGGCGGATGGCTGCCCCTGGCCGTCGCCGCGATGGTCGTCACCATCCTCACGACGTGGCGCAAGGGACGCGAGATCGTGACCGCCAACCGGATCGAGGAGGAAGGGCCGCTGCACGGTTTCGTCGCGCGCCTCGACAGCGGCAAGGTGCCGACGCAGCGCGTTCCCGGCACCGCCGTCTTCCTCAACGCGAACCCCAAGACCACCCCCCTCGCCCTGCGCGCCAACGTCGAGCACAACCACGTCATCCACCAACACGTGATCATCATCTCCGTCAACATCGAGCGCGTTCCGCACATCGCGAGGTCCGAGCGCCTCGCCGCCGACGAGCTCGGCCACCCCCACGACGGCATCACCGGGATCGTCGCCCGCTTCGGGTTCCAGGACCAGGTGGACATCCCCGCCGTCCTTCGCCTTGCTGCGGGCCAGGAACTGCTCGAGGGCGACGTCGACGTCCCCCGAGCCTCCTATTTCCTCTCGCAGATGACGATCGTCCCCAAACCCCGAGGCGGAATGGCGATGTGGCGCAAGAAGCTCTTTCTCTTCCTCGCCCACAACGCCGCGAACCCGGCCATCTACTTCAGGCTCCCCGACGATCGGACAGTCACCATGGGCGAGCGGATCGAACTCTGAGGGTACGAGCGGCGCCCGACCCTACGCGGTCGTCCCCTTCAAGCTGGCCTGAGCTCGACGAGCGCTCCGTCGATCAGGCGGCGGGTTCCCACCGGGTCGGGGATAGCGATGCGAAGGGGCGTCTCGGGGTTCGGCGTGCCGTTCTGGTAACCAGGCTGCGGAGTGATGAAGATGGTGAGGACGAGCTCCCCGTCGTCGAGGTAGATCTCGGGCGCCAGAACGCGCCCGTGCGCGGGCCGGCCGCTCGCGAACGCCTGCTCGGTCACGAGCACGCGGAGGATCTTCTCGTCGACCTGCGCCTCGTGCATGGGGTCGAGCCGCCACGACGAGGCCCGGATCCCGTCGCGGGTAGCGCGGAGCGGACGCGCCGCGCTCGAGCCGAGGAAGGTCCATGTGCCGCGCCGGCCGGTCCGGCGCAGAGACGCGGTCAGCATCCGCGGCGGAAGCCCCCGTCCGAACAGGACCTCGTCGTCGGTGCGGGCGAGCTGGCGCCAGTCATCGAGGCTTGGGCGCTCGGGCGCCGACGGCGTGGCGCCGCGCCTCCAGCGCAGGCGTTTTGGCGCCCCTCGCCGGAGCAGGTGTTCGAGCAGAGCGCCCGCCGCCGGGTCCTCGGCGTCAAGCGGCTCGGGCGTCCCCGCGAGCGCGGCGGGACCAAAGGGGAGACCGCCGCCGTCGCTGATGAGCTTGGGATGGCGAGGGCCGGGTTCCGGCTCGAGCACAGCGGCACGCTCCCAGTCGCGCTCGCTCGGCAGCTTCAGCTCGCGCGCGCGAACAGGGTCCAGACGGGGCTGCGCGGGCTCGGTCACCACCGCCAGGCTACCGCCGGCGGATCCTGACCCTTAAGCGAGTCGCGCCCCACAGCCCGGCGGGATATGAGGCCGGAAGGGGGCGCGCTCGGGGAGGAGAGGTATTGCGCCACAAATTGTCCACCTGAGGGCTTGAGATGTCCAAGACGAGTATTCCCAGAGATATATACGCTGGGCTTATGGAACTCCGGCAGCTCCGGTACCTCCTCGCCCTCGCCGAGGAGCGGCATTTCACGCGCGCCGCCGCACGCGAGCACATCGCCCAACCGGCGCTCTCACAGCAGATCCGCCGCCTCGAGGATGAGATCGGCGTCCCGCTCGTCCAGCGCACGACGCGCCGCGTCTCCCTCACCGACGCCGGCGAGCTGCTCGTGGCTCGCGCGCGCCGGATCCTGGCCGAGGTGGATTCGGCGGAGATGGAGATGCAGGGCCTGCGCGGTGTGGAGAGCGGGCGCGTGACCGTGGGCGCCATGCACACGATGGGTCCGGTCGACGTCTCGCTCGCGCTGGCCATCTTCCACGAGCGCCATCCCGGCGTCGAGCTCACGGTCCGCGAGCAGTCGAGCGAGGAGCTTGCAGAAATGCTGCGCGTCGACGAGCTCGACCTCGCCTTCCTCTCCGTCACCGAGCGGATCGAGAGCCACGGGCTGGGTCTGCAGCAGCTTGTGTCCGAGGAGCTCGTGGCGGTGCTGCCGCTCGCCCACCCACTCGCCCGGCGTCGACGCATCCGCATGGCGGAGCTCGCCCACGAGGAGTTCATCAGCTACCGAGACGGCTCGCGGCTACGCGAGGTCCTGGTCTCAGCCGGACGTGACGCCGGCTACGAGCCGCACGTCAGCCTCGAATCGAACGAGAGCCAGCGCATCCGGCGCCTCGTCGCCCGCGGGCTCGGCGTGGCCATCCTCCCCCGCTCGGACGCCGAGGGGCCGGGGGCAGAGATCGCCACGGTCACCCTCATCAGCCCAGGCCTCACGCGAGACATCACGCTGGCGTGGCGCGAGGGTCGCCGCCACGCTCCCGCCGCCGCCGAGTTCATCGAGCTCGCGCGAGAGATCTTCACAGAACAGCCGTCCGCGTAGAACGGGTGCCACGAGCTTGGGTTCGCGTCGCCGGCCCTTAGCTGGTCCCCGCCCCTCGATCCACCGCCGGGTCGGCCACGGGCACGCCGCTCAGGATCGTGAGCAGCTCGCCGATCGTCTGCTCGCTCACGATCGGGTCAGGGAGCGGGAGATGGCTGTTGATCGTGTACTGGTTGCGGCGCCCCGACCGCTCCCGCGTGATGTATCCGGCGCTCGTGAGTTCGGCGACGATGCGGTGGGCGGCACGTTCGGTGATCCCGACACAGTCGCCGATCTCGCGGAGCCGGATGCCGGGATCGCGAGCAACACAGACCAGCACGCGTCCGTGATTCGTCAAGAACGCCCAGCCCGGCGTCGGGTTGTCAGGCACGTTTGCCAACCCCTAAGACCCACCTAAGATTTATGCTGTGCATATCAAGCTTTAGAATACACGATAGAGCAATCATGTACGGTGGAGCATACGAACCATACGGGTTCGCTCAGACAGCTCTGCGGGAGACTGGGAAGAACTCCTCGCATCGAGCAAGGAGGTCCGTCCAATGCTCTCGAGGACACGCAGTCAGCCGCACTTGGCGCCGGCCTCACGAGGTGGCAGCTGGAAAGTGGGGGTATCCGTCTTTATCGCGCTGGCGCTGCTCGCTGTGTCGGCCAGCGCTGCGTTCGCCGCGCAGCCACCTGTCGGCCTGGGCACGGCCGACAGCGCTGCCGTCCTGGCCGGCTCAGCCGTAACGAACACCGGCCCGTCGACCATCAACGGCGATCTTGGCGTGAGCCCCGGCACCGCGGTCAGCGGCTTCCCGCCCGGAACGGTCAACGGCACATTCCACTCGGCCGACGCCGTCGCGGGCCAGGCACAGTTCGACCTCACGACCGCATACGACGACGCCGCCGGGCGAACTCCCCCGCTCTCGGTCTCGGGGGACCTCGGCGGGCTCACGCTCACCTCCGGCGTCTACAAGTCCGGATCCTCGCTCGGACTCACCGGAGCGCTCACGCTCGACGCCCAAGGTAACCCGAACGCGGTGTTCATCTTCCAAGCCAGCTCGACGCTGATCACCGCGTCGGGAAGCGACGTGAAACTCATCAACGGGGCGCAGCCGTGCAACGTCTACTGGCAGATCGGAA
>JAXDGF010000156.1:0-3530 GCA_034665165.1 Solirubrobacteraceae bacterium
TCGATCGGGTTCTGGGTGGCGAGGACGAGGAAGGGCCGGGCCAGCTCGTGGGTGTGGACATCGACCGTCACCCTGCGTTCCTGCATGCACTCGAGCAGGCCGGACTGCGTCTTCGGTGAGGCGCGGTTGATCTCGTCGACGAGGACGATGTTGGCGAACACGGGTCCGGGCCGGAACTCGAAGCGCTGCTCGCGCTGGTTGTAGACGTTGACCCCGACGACGTCGGCGGGCAGGAGGTCAGAGGTGCACTGGACGCGCGCGAACTGGCAGTCGATCGAGCGCGCCAGCGAGCGCGCGAGGGCGGTCTTGCCTACGCCCGGGTAGTCCTCGATCAGGGCGTGGCCCTCGGCCATGAGGGCGACGAGCAGGTGGCTGAGGATGTCCTCGCGGACGTGGACGGCGCGCCGGATGTTGACGGCGATGCGCTCGACGACGCCGGCCGCCGCCTCAGACTCGTGCGGCGCTACCGGCGGTAGCTCCAACGGCTCCATTCGCTCCCTCCCGTGCGTCGCCCGCCCTTGCATCGACCGCCGATCCGACGAGCTCGCCCAGCCGCTCGACCTCGTCCAGCACGGCGGCCGCCACCCGTGACTTGCTCGTGCGCGCCACCCGGCGCTCGCCCGCGGCGGTCACGATCGTGACCTCGTTCTCGGGCACGTCGAATCCGATGTCGGTGCGCGAGATGTCGTTGACGACGATGGCGTCGAGGTGCTTGCGCCCGCGCTTCTCGCGCGCGTATGCGAGGGCGTCCTCGCCGTGCTCGGCCGCGAACCCGACCACAACCTGGTCGGGCCGCCGCCGCGCCGCAAGCGTCCCGAGGATGTCGTCGGTCGTCTCGAGCTCGAGCGTGACACGAGCTCGCCCGGGATCTAAGCTCTTCTTGAGCTTCTCCGCGACCGGCGCCGCGGGGCGGAAGTCGGCCACCGCGGCGGCCATCAGGAGCACGTCGCAGCGGGCGAACTCGGCTGTGCACGCGTCGAGCAGCTCGGCGGCCGTGCCGACCTCGATCACCGTCACCATCGGGGGCGGGGCGAGCGCGAGGTTGGCTGCGATCAGAGTCACCTCGCCGCCGCGCCGCTCCGCCTCGGCCGCGAGCGCGAGCCCCATCCTCCCCGACGAGCGGTTGCCGATGTAGCGCACGCTGTCGATCGGCTCGCGCGTGCCCCCCGCCGTGACGAGGACGCGCCGGCCGGACAGCGGCTGCGGTCCGGCGCCGCGGGCGAGCAACGCCTCGCACACGGCGAGGAGCTCCTCGGGTTCTGGCAGCCGCCCGATCCCGTGCTCGCCGTGCGAGGCGAGGTCGCCCTCGCCGGCAGGGATGACGCTGACGCCGCGGTCGGCGAGGACGCGAAGGTTGGCCTGGGTCGCGGGGTGCTTGTACATGCGTGCGTTCATGGCCGGTGCCACCGCCACGGGACAGGCGGCCGCGAGCGCCGCCGTGCTCACGAGGTTGTCGGCGAGGCCGTGGGCGAGCTTGGCCAGCGTGTTCGCGCTCGCCGGCGCGATCAGGTACACGTCGGCGCGCTCGACGAGCTCGAGGTGGCTGATCGGCGCCCGATCGGGGACGGGCTCGCCGGGGTAGGCGCCGCGGGCGGGGTCGGGCTCGAAGTCGTCAACCAGCACGGGCGCGCCGGTGATGGCGGCAAACGAGGCCGTGCCGACGAAGTGCGTGCTCGCCTCGGTCTGGATCACCCGCACCGCGTGTCCGGCTCGGACGGCGAGCCGTGCGGTCTCGAGCGCTTTGTAGGCCGCGATCCCGCCGCTCACTCCGAGGAGCACCCGGGCCACGGCGCGCGCCTATCGGTAGTGGTACTTGATCTTGCCCTGAGCTACTTCCTCGAGGGCGATGGTGAGGTAGTTCTTCGAGCGCGTGTCGACCATCGGCGGGGGAAACTCGTCGAAGGTTCCCTCCCCGAGGTTGTGGTAATACGAGTTGATCTGGCGCGCGCGCTTGGCGGCGATGATCACGCTTGCGTAATCAGAGTCCGCGTGCTCGATCAGCTTGTCGATGCGGGGAGAGATCAAGAGTTCAGCGTCCTTCACATTTGGGGGCGAGACAAGGGTAGCGACCTCGTGGTCGGGCGCGCTACAGCTACGGCGTCCCGAGCTCTCCGCGCACCACCGCCACCAGCTCGTCGGTCGCGTCCTCGAGCCGATCGTTGACGATCACGTGGGCGAACTCGGGCTGGGTCTCGAGCTCGCGGTCGGCCGTGCGCAGCCGCTCGTCGACCTGGTCGGGCGGATCGGTGCCCCGGCCCACGAGGCGGGCGCGGAGCGCGTCGCGCGAGGGCGGGGCGATGAACACGGCCACCGCGTCGGGCATGGCCTGGCGCACCTGGCGGGCGCCCTGGACCTCGATCTCGAGCACGACCGGCACCCCCGCTTCGAGCCGGCGCTCGAGCTCCGAGCGGAGGGTCCCGTAGCGATTGCCCGAGTAGGCGGCGTGCTCGACGAACCCTCCCTCACCGGCGCGACGCTCGAACTCGTCCTCGGTCAGGAAGTGGTACTCGACGCCCTCGCGCTCGCCCCGACGCGGCCCGCGCGTGGTGGCCGAGACCGAGAGCTCGAGCTCGGGGACGCGCTCGAGCAGGCCCCTGATCAGCGTGCCCTTGCCGACCCCGGAGGGCCCGGTGATGACGAAGACCTTGGGTTCCGGGTCCGTCACCCGCCCGCCCGCGCGCGGCTAGCGCCGCATGAGCGCGACGAGCTCGGCGCGCTGGCGCTGGGAGAGCCCGCCGATGGTCTTGCTCGGCGAGATCCGGCACTGGGTGAGGATCTTGTTCACCTTGACCCGCCCGTACTTGGGGACCGCGAGCAGGAGGTCGAACACCTTGGCGGTCTCGAGATACTCGGGCGGGTGGAGCAGGAGCTCGTGGATGGGCTGGCGCCCGGCCTTGAGATCGCGCTTGAGCTTGGCGCGCCGGGTGCGTACGTCGTTGGCGCGCTGGAGCGCATCCATCCGCTGGAGCAAGGACCGTTCCGGTGCAGCGATGTGCTTCGTGGCTGAGTCACTGACCGGTGGCATGGGCGGCGAGTCTACATCTTGGGCGCGGGCGTTCAAGGGCTTCTCACAAGATTCGACTAGACCTCAACCTGAGGTCGAGCCATATCGAGCCTGGTTACGGGAATCCAGTTTGTTTGCAGGGCCTTTTATAACCTGTTAGCAATTAAGCGCGGTAGGGTTCTGGGAAACCCCGCTCTTTGCAGCGAGGGCCGCTAGCTCCTCCGAGATTCGCGCTCCGGCGGCCGGATCGCGGAAGCTCTCCGTGCCCACCGCGACGACACCTGCGCCTGCGCGGATCAGATCGAGGGCGTCGCGGCCGCGCTGCACTCCGCCCATGGCGACGACGGGAATCTTGACACTTCCGGCGACGGCGTGAACTTGGGCGAGCGCGACGGCGCGAACGGCCGGGCCCGACAGCCCGCCGGTCGTCCCCCCGAGCCACGGCCGGTCCGTGCCCGGGGCGAGCGCCATCCCCCGGATCGTGTTGATGAGCGACACCGCGCTCGCGCCGGCCTCCTCCGCCGCG
>JAXDGF010000157.1:0-2697 GCA_034665165.1 Solirubrobacteraceae bacterium
CCGCCACCCCGCTGCCACGCCGCCCCGCGACCCCGCCACCCCGCCACCCGCCACCCCGCCCCGCGCGACCGTCCGGACCGCCGCCTATCTTCCCTGCCGATGCCACCGCTCATCACGCGTGAGGAAGCCCTTCGGCTCGGTGAGATCGAGGAGCCGGCCGAGATCGAGGCCCTTGTCGAGCGGGCTTGGCGTGCGCGGGTGGAGCGGTTTGGCGACGCCACCGACCTGTGCTCGCTCGTGAACGCGAAGTCGGGCGGCTGCGCCGAGGACTGCGGGTTCTGCGCCCAGTCGCGTTACGCCGAGGCCGACACGCCGATGCACGCGATGATGGAGCCCGAGCAGATCCTCCAGCATGCGCGCGCGGCGGAGGCCGCGGGCGCTCACCGGTTCTGCATGGTCACCCAGGGTCAGGGTCTGTCGAAGCGGGACTTCGAGAAGGTGCTGGCCGGCGCGCGCCTGGTCGCCGAGCACACAAACCTCAAGCGCTGCGCTTCGATCGGGCACATGTCGGTTCCGCGCGCGCAGGCGCTCAAGGACGCGGGCATCCAGCGCGTCCACCACAACGTGGAAACGGCCGCCTCCTACTACCCCGAGGTGTCGAGCACGGTGCGCTACGAGGGGCGGTTGCGGACCATCGACGCCGTCCGCGAGGCGGGGCTCGAGACCTGCGTCGGCGGCATCCTCAACCTGGGCGAGACGCGGGAGCAGCGGGTCGAGATGGCCTTCGAGCTCGCCGGCATCAATCCCACCAGTGTCCCCATCAACCTGCTCAACCCCCGGCCGGGCACCAAGTTCGGCGATCGCGAGCTGCTCGACCCGTGGGAAGTGGTCAAGTGGATCGCGATCTTCCGTCTGATCCTCCCCGAGGCTCTGTTCCGTCTCTGCGGCGGCCGCGTCGAGAATCTCGGCGATCTCCAGGCGATGGCGGTCAAGGCGGGGCTGAACGGCGTGATGATGGGCAACTTCCTCACCACGCTGGGCAACACCCCGGACGAGGACCGCGCGATGTTCGAGGAACTCGGGCTGAACGTGGCCCGCCAGCCCGACAACGGCGCCAATCCGAGACCTGACAATCGCTCGGGCTGGCTCGACGGCGAGACCCCAGATGTCATCGCCGCGGCGTTCGAGGAGCCGCCGCCGGAGTCATTGGAGATCCACCTGTGGGATCCGGCCGCCCAGCTCCGCTTCCAGAGCAAGCGCACGGTTCCGCAGCGGCCCGACGGCGCGCCCAACACCGGCCGCGGCCGCGCCACCCGCGAGTCGGCCGCGCGGCGCCCGGCGGCCTGACCCGCCCGGCGGCCTAGAACCAAGCCACCCGCACCCCGACTCGCCGTGTTAGTCGCCGCGCGCTCAACGGCGCCGCAAAGATCGTCCACGGCTCGGACTTGCGCGACGGACTCCCCCACAGGATGTCCTTGCTCTTGCGGCAGAAGTAGTTCGCCCGCCGGTGGTCGAGGACGGCCGTCGCGCCGGTGGCGATCTGGCAGCGAAGGCCCGAGGTCGTCTGGATCGCCCACGGATTGCCCGAAGTGGACGCCTTGCGGCGGTTCGCGCCCGCGAGCTTCGAGGCGAGCTTGATCTCGACCCCAGACCCGCTCCACGGGCCCGCGGGGCATAGGACGATCCGATTCGACGCGATCGAGCTGAAGCAAGGGTCGTAGACGAAGTTCCCGGCGAAGCAGCGCCATGCGTCGTCGCGGTCGATCGCTGACGAGCCTTCGTTGCACGTTCCGCGTGCCGTGCTCGTCACATGGAGCGCTGGCGTGCCGGCCGCGGTGAAGGCCTCAAAGACGACCGCATGCGTCCGCGTTCCAGCCGCCAAGGCCGCGGTGGCAGCACCAACCAGCACCACGCCCGAGATCACGAGGCCCAGCTTGAGTCTGTACATCGCCACCTCCTCCGACCATTACTGCTACTGCAGATAATCCTCCACCACGCGGGCGTCTCGCGCCTCGGCCTCGTCCGGGTCCTGGCCGAACTCCTCGTGCGCGCGGCGCTGGCGGAGCAGGTCCCAGCAGCGGTCGAGCTCGACCTTGAGCTCTTGCAAGCGCTCGTGGCGCTCCGGGTTCGGGCCGGCGCCTTCGGCCTCGGACTGGAGCCGGTGTTCCTCGGACACAAGCTTTTCGATCCGGTCCTGGATGCTCGAATCGTCCATCTGTCACCTCGCGATCGATCGGTAACCCCATCGTCTCACACATAGGTCGGCGGGCCGCAGGTGTTTGCCGTCCGACCCTCACGTTACGTTCTCGGCAACATGATCGAGATCGAGGCGCGGCTGGATGAGCTGAAGGCGCTCGGGTTGAGTCGCCGCACCCGCCTTGTCAGTGGCCCGCAGGGACCCCATGTGGTGCTCGACGGCAAACCGGTCGTCCTGCTGTGCTCCAACAACTATCTGGGTCTCGCTGATCATCCGCGCGTGCGCGCCGCGGCGGCGGATGCTGCCATGCGCTGGGGCGTCGGCGCGGGCGCCTCTCGCCTCGTCTCGGGGACGATGACCATCCACCGGCGTCTCGAGGAGCGCCTGGCGGCGTTCGAAGGACGGGAAACCGCGCTCCTGTTCGGTTCCGGCTACCTGACCAACGCGGGCGTGCTGGCGGCCCTGGCGCGCCCCGGCGATGTCGTGTTCTCGGATGAGCTCAACCATGCGTCGATCGTCGACGGGTGCCGGCTCTCGAGAGCCGAGGTGTTCGTCTACCA
>JAXDGF010000158.1:0-6826 GCA_034665165.1 Solirubrobacteraceae bacterium
CGCACGACGGTGCAGCAGAACCTGGTTCTGCGCTGGGTGCGCGACGAGTCCGTCTACGAGGTGTGGCGCGCGCTCACGGAGCTCGGCCTCGGAGAAGCCGGCGCGGACGAGCTCACCGACGTCGTGAGCTGCCCCGGCACCGACTCGTGCAAGCTCGGAATCACGAGCTCGATGGGCCTCAACCAGGCCATCCAGGAGCGTCTCGTGCAGCTCGAGCTCGACGACGAGCTCACCCGGCGGATCCACGTCAAGATGAGCGGTTGCCCCACCGGCTGCGGGCAGCATCACATCGCCAACATCGGGTTCTACGGCGCTTCGATCAAGGTCGGCGAGCACACCATCCCCGCCTACATCCCCCACGTCGGCGGAGCGTACGAAGGCGGCGACGTCCGCTACGGAAAGCGGCTGAAGGCGCGCCTGCCCGCCAAGCGCGTGCCCGAGGCGGTCGAGCGCTGGGTGCGCTTCTATGAGTCCGACCGGACCGAGGGTGAGGAATTCAACGCCTTCGTCGACAGGGTCGGAACGCCCGAGTTCGAGGCGCGTGTGAAGGATCTGACCCTCCCGCTCGAGTTCAGCCTGGAGAACATGAACTACTTCATCGACTGGAGTCGCAACGCTCCGTTCGAGGTGCAGCGCGGCGAAGGCGAGTGCGCGGTATGAGCGTCGCCGTCCGGGATCTCGAGCGCGCCTCGGCGCAGGAAGTGATCGGCTACGCCGTCGAGCGCTTCCACCCGCGCCTGACGATGGCCTGCTCGTTCCAAAAGGAGGAGTCGGTCCTCGTGCACATGCTCCTCGCGGTGGAGCCGGCCGCGCGCGTGTTCACCATCGACACCGGCGTTCTCTTCCCCGAGACCCTGTCGACCTGGCGCGCCTTCGAGGAGCGCTTCGGGCTGACCGTCGAGGTCATGGACGCGACCAGCCCCGGGCAGGCTTGGACGGCGGCGCAATGCTGCGGCGAGGCCAAGGTCGAGGCGCTCGAGCGCGGCCTTGACGGCGTCGAGGCGTGGATCACGGGCATCCGCCGCGAGCAGGCGCCGAGCCGCGAGGCGGCGCCGAAGCTCGAGCGCGACGAGCGCCGCGGTATCTGGAAGGTCAATCCGCTCGCCGACTGGAGCGAGAAGGACCTATGGCGCTATATCAACGAGCACGACCTGCCCTACCACCCGCTCCACGACCAGGGCTATGCCTCGATCGGGTGCGCGCCCTGCACCCAGCCGGGCGGCGGGCGCGAGGGCCGGTGGGCTGGTCAGGACAAGACCGAATGCGGAATCCATGTATGAACTCCTGCAGCATGCAGACGAGCTCATGAGCTACGAGCTGCCACACATCGAGGCGCTCGAGGCCGAGTCGATCCACATCTTCCGCGAGGTCGCGGCCGAGCTCGAGCGCCCGGTCCTCCTCTTCAGCGGGGGCAAGGACTCGATCGTGCTCCTGCGGCTGGCCGAGAAGGCGTTCCGCCCGGGCCGCTTCCCGTTCCCGATCATGCACGTGGACACGGGTCACAATTTCCCCGAGGTGCTCGAGTTACGTGATCGCCGGATCGCCGAGCTCGGGGAGCGCCTGATCGTCGCCAACGTGCAGGACTCGATCGACGCCGGTCGCGTGGTCGAGGAGAAGGGGCCGCGTGCCTCGCGCAACCGCCTGCAGACCATCACCCTGCTCGACGCGATCGAGGAGCACGGGTTCGATGCCGCCTTCGGCGGGGCCCGGCGCGACGAGGAGCGCGCGCGCGCCAAGGAGCGCGTGTTCTCGTTCCGGGACGACTTCGGCCAGTGGGACCCGAAGCGCCAGCGCCCGGAGCTGTGGTCGCTCTACAACGGCCGCATCAATCGCGGTGAGCACGTGCGCGTGTTCCCGATCTCGAACTGGACCGAGCTCGACGTGTGGCGCTACATCGCGTCCGAGGACCTTGAAGTGCCGTCGATCTACTTCGCGCACACGCGTCCCGTGTTCGAGCGCGACGGGATGCTCTACGCCCACAGCGAGCACGTCGAGCTCCTCGATCACGAGGAGCCGTTTCACACGAGTGTCCGCTACCGCACCGTCGGTGATATGACCTGCACCGGGGCCGTTCGCTCGGAGGCGCAAACGCTCGAGACGGTGGTCGCCGAGATCGCCGCGACGAGGATTACCGAGCGGGGCGAGACCCGCGCCGATGACCGCGTCACCGAAGCGGCCATGGAGGACCGCAAGCGCGAGGGCTATTTCTGATGCACGGGATGGCCCACTGATGCCCGGCGCCGCCACCAACGGCCACGCGACGCGCACGAAGACGAGCGAGCTCCTGCGCTTCGCCACCGCGGGATCGGTCGACGACGGTAAGTCGACCCTGATCGGCCGGCTCCTCTTCGACTCAAAGCAGATCCTCGTCGACCAGCTCGACCACGTCGTGCAGACCTCGGAGCGCCGTGGCGACGGCTACGTGAACCTCGCGCTGCTCATGGACGGCCTCCGGGCTGAGCGCGAGCAGGGGATCACCATCGACGTCGCCTACCGCTACTTCCAGACCCCGCGGCGCAAGTTCATCATCGCCGACACCCCCGGCCACGAGCAGTACACGCGGAACATGGTCACGGGGGCATCCACCGCCGACCTCTCGGTCGTGCTCATCGACGCCCGCAAGGGCGTGATCGAGCAGACCCGCCGCCATGTCTACATCGCCTCGCTGCTGCGGATCCCGCACCTGGTTGTGTGCATCAACAAGATGGATCTCGTCGGCTACGACGAGGAGGTGTTCGACCGGCTCGTCTACGAGGTCACCGACTGGGCCGCACGCCTCGACATCGTTGACATCACCTTCATCCCCATCTCGGCGCTGGACGGCGACAACGTGGTCGATCGATCCGAGGCCATGCCCTGGTACGGGGGGCCGCCGCTCCTCTACCACCTCGAGCACGTGTGCATCGCCCCGGACCGTAACCTCGCCGACGTCCGCTTCCCCGTGCAGTGGGTGATCAGGCCGATGACGCACGAGCATCACGACTACCGCGGTTACGCGGGCCAGGTCGCCGGTGGCGTCCTTCGCCCCGGCGACGAGGTCGTCGTGCTCCCCGGCGGACAGCAAACGCGGATCGCGGGGATCGACACCTACGACGGCGAGATCGCCGCCGCCTTCCCGACCATGTCGGTGACCCTGCGCCTCGAGGACGACATCGACGTTTCGCGCGGCGACATGATCTGCCTGGCCGAGGATCCCCCCGTCGCGGCGCGCGAGATCGAAGCCAACGTGTGCTGGATGGGCGACCGGCCGCTCACACCGGGAGCGCGCTACACGATCAAGCACACCACTCGCTCGGCGCGGGCGAAGGTCGACGCGCTCGAGCACCGCATCGACGTCAACACGCTCGAGCACGAGCCGGCGGACGAGCTCGTCCTGAACCAGATCGGGCGCGTGCGGCTGCGGAGCTCCTCTCCGATGCTCGTCGACCCCTACAGTCGCAACCGCACCACCGGCAGCTTCATCCTCATCGAAGAGGGGACGAACGACACCGTGGGCGCGGGCATGGTCGTCGGCGTCGGCTAAGGGCTCGCTCGCGCGAACCCTGACGCGCCTCGGCTACGATCGCGGCGAGCGGCCAGCGCCCGGCGGCCGCGCTCCAGCGCCCACGAAGGGGAACGATGCATCGACGCCGCCGTTTGATGGCGTCCGCCGCCACGATTCTGTGCTTGATCGCCGTTGCCGCGTGCGGCAATGACGCGACGGCGCAGTTCAAGGCGGGTTACGCCGCCGCACGGGTGCCGGTGAATCGCACGCTGTTGGAGGTGGCAAAGGCGGTCAGGCGGACGCCGGGAAGGACGGCGGCTCAGATAACGCGTCGCCTGGGCGTGCTCTCGGCCCGCTTCGGCACCGACCTGGCGCCGCTCCTGGCCCTCAGGCCGCCGGCCCGGGTGGCGACGGCGTTCACCACCCTGACGAGGAGCATGAGACGAGTCGAGGTCGACCTGCGGGAAACCTACGCCGCGCTGCGGGTCGGGAACTTCCCGATGGCCCAGCTCGCGCTCGAGAGCGTCAGGAGTGACGCGGCCGCCGCCGCGGACGCCGGCGCTGCGGTGAACCAGAAGCTCGCGCGCGCTCACCGATAGAAAAATCGCAATGATGCATTGCCCGCTAGAGTCTCGGGGGGCCGATGTTCTCGAAGGTTCTGATCGCCAACCGCGGCGAGATCGCCGTGCGGATAATTCGCGCCTGTGAGGAACTGGGCGTAGCGACCGTTGCCGTCTACTCCGAGCTCGACCGCGACGCGATCCACGTCACGCGCGCCGACGAGGCTTATCTCCTCGGGCCGGGCCCGGCCTCGGAGAGCTACCTCGCCATCGACAAGATCCTCGACGCGATCACGCGCTCGGGCGCCGAGGCCGTGCATCCCGGGTACGGCTTCCTGGCCGAGAACGCCGCCTTCGCCCGGGCCCTCGAGGAGCGCGGAATCGTCTTCATCGGGCCGCCGTCGTCGGCGATCGAGGCGATGGGCTCGAAGACGCGCGCCCGCGAGCTCATGCAGCAGGCGGGCGTGCCCATCGTTCCGGGCACCACCGAGCCGGTGGCGACGGTCGAGGAGGCCCGCAAGCTGATCGCGAAGACGATCGGGTACCCGGTCGCCGTCAAGGCCGCGGGCGGGGGCGGGGGCAAGGGCTTCCGCGTCGCGCTGAGCGAGGACAAGCTCAAGGACGCCTTCGAGGGAGCGGCGCGCGAGGGCGAGAAGTTCTTCGGCGACGCCACCGTCTATCTGGAGCGCTACCTGCCCGATCCGCGGCACGTTGAGGTTCAGGTCCTTGCCGACGCTCATGGGAACGTCATTCATCTTGGCGAGCGCGACTGCTCGCTCCAGCGCCGCCACCAGAAGCTGATTGAGGAGTCGCCCGCGCCGGCCGTCGACTCCGAGCTGCGCGCGCGGATCGGGAAGATCGCGACCGAGGCGGCGGCGGCGGTCGGGTACACCGGCGCGGGCACGATCGAGGGTCTGCTCCAGGACGGCGAATACTTCTTCCTGGAGATGAATACGCGGGTCCAGGTCGAGCACTGCGTGACCGAGATGGTGACCGGCATCGACATCGTCAAGCAGGGGATCCGCGTCGCGGCGGGCGAGCCGCTGTCGATCACCCAGGACGAGGTCGAGCTGCGCGGGCACGCGATCGAATGCCGCATCAACGCCGAGGACGCGAGCAAGAACTTCGCTCCCGCCCCGGGACGGATCGGTGCTTACCGTGAGCCCGCCGGACCCGGGGTGCGGGTCGACTCCGGGGTTGGGCCCGGGGCCGAGATCTCGCCCATGTACGACCCGATGGTGGCCAAGCTCATTGTCTGGGACGTCGACCGCGAGCAGGCGACGGCGCGCATGGTGCGCGCCCTGCGCGAGTACGAGATCGCGGGCCTGAAGACTCTCCTGCCCTTCCACGAGGCGATCCTCCAGACCCGGCAGTGGGAGAACGCCGAAACGTGCCGCGATCTGATCGAAGATCGCAAGTGGCTGAAGGGACTGGCCGCGCCGGCGCCCGAGGAGCCGGCGACGGACGCGGACGAGGAGCCCAAGGTCGAGCAGACCTACACGGTCGAGGTCTCGGGCCGGCGCTTCGACGTCAAGGTCATCGGCGCGCCGCCCGCCGGCGGAGCCCAGACCAACGGCGCGGCCCCGGCGGCCCACGCCGGGCCCACGCGGCGCGCTCCGCGCAGGAGCGACCGCGCCGGAGCGGGTGGCGCCGGAGCGGGGGGCGGCGGAGCGTCGGGCGACACGCTGCCCTCACCGATCCAGGGCACGGTCCTGAAGGTCGCCGTCGAGCAGGGCGCATCGGTCGACGAGGGCGCCCTGGTGGCCGTGGTCGAAGCGATGAAGATGGAGAACGAGATCACCGCCCACAAGTCGGGGACGATCGCCGAGCTCCCCATCGCCGTCGGAGCGTCGGTTGCCACCGGCGACACGATCGCGGTTATCGCCTCGTCCTAGAGCCGCGCCAGGTATAAAGGCGCGATGCGCGCGCTGAGGAAGATGACCGCGGGGGTGCTGCTGTGCCTGGCCATCGCCGGCTGCGTGGCCATCGCCGGCTGCGGGGGCGGCAATACGAAGCGGCCAACGGGAACCGCAACCACCTCGATCGCGGCCCTCGTGACCCCGACGACGAGCACGACGACCACCGCAGATCCCGCGACCTTCGCCACCGGCTACGAGCAATCGTGGGGAATCATGAAGCGGGTGGGAGTCGAGATCCTCGGGGCCATCAACGAGGTCAAGCGCGCGTCAGCCAAGCACCAGTCCGTCTCCAACGGGCACATCGCCAGCGAGTTCGCCACCTTCGCGGCCGAGATGGAGCCGGGGGTCATCGGGCTCGGGGGCCTGACCCCGCCGGCCAGCGTGCGCTCCGCCTTCAGGTCGATGGCCGTCGCGTCGGTGCAGCTGGCGGCCACGCTCCGGAGTTTCTCCACCGACGCGGCCGCGAGCCGCGGCGCCCAGGGCCAGCGCGATATCGCCGCCTACCTCGCCTACGCCGCGGTGATCGACAAGGACGCCCTGACCATCTACAAGAAGCTCGGGCTCAAGTAGCCGAGACCCGGCCCGCGTTGGCGCCGTGGCGCCGCTGCTGGGCCCCAGTTCGCCGCCCGGGCGGTAGCGGCGCGTCTGAGCCCGCGTCCGCGAGCGCCTCGAGGTAGGCGGCGTCCTCCGCGAGCACCGCGAGCGCGCGCTCGCGGTGCCGCGGGGCACCGTGTCCCGGCACCACGATCTCGGCGTGCTCCACGAACTCGCGCAGCCGCTCGAGCGTCGCCGTGTACGCGGCGAGCGACCCGCCCGCTGAGATCTCGGGGATCTCGACAGGCGAGAGATAGTCGCCGCAGATG
>JAXDGF010000159.1:0-2599 GCA_034665165.1 Solirubrobacteraceae bacterium
AGCGCCTCCCGGATCCTCAGCGCCAGGCCCTTGCCGTGGCCTTCGGACTCAGCACCGGCGACCCGCCGAACGCGTACCTCGTCGGACTCGCGGTCCTCGGGCTCTTGACCGAGGCAGCCGAGCAGCAGCCATTGCTCTGCCTCGTCGATGACGCGCATTGGCTCGATCGTGAGTCCGCGCAGGCCCTCGCTTTCGTGGCGCGGCGACTGATGGCGGAGCGGATCGCGCTCATCTTCGCCACTCGCAACGTCGGTGAGTCGTTGGCCAGGCTCGCGGAGCTCCACGTCGGACCGCTCGGCTATCGCGACGCGCGAACCCTCCTTGAGGGCGTGTTGCCCGGTCCGCTCGATGAGCAGGTGATCGAACGGCTCGTCGCCGAGGCCCACGGGAATCCGCTTGCACTCCTGGAGCTGCCGCGCGGAATGACACCGACGCAGTTGGCCGGTGGGTTCGGGTTGCCGGACGCACTGCCCTTGTCCGACCAGCTGATGAACAGCTTCACGCGGCGCCTCGATACCCTTCCGGCCGACGCGCGCCTCCTGCTGCTCGTCGCGGCGGCGGACCCGACCGGTGATCTCGCGCTCGTCTGGCGGGCGGCCCGGCGCCTGGGCATTCCAGACGCGGCCGCTCAAGCCGCCGAGGCGGAAGGCTTGCTGGCGTTCGGGGCGCGGGTGACCTTCCGCCATCCGCTCGTCCGTTCGGCCGTCTACCGGTCAGCCGCCCCCGACTGCCGGAGCGAGGTCCATCTCGCCCTGGCCGAGGCCACAGACCTGCAAACCGATCCCGATCGCCGCGCCTGGCACCGAGGACAGGCGGCCTCCGCTCCCGACGAAGAGATCGCCGACGAGCTGGAGCGCTCCGCGGATCGAGCGCGGGCGCGGGGCGGCGTCGCAGCCGCGGCGGCATTCCTCGAGCGCTCTTCGATCCTGACGCTCGATCCCGCTCGTCGCGCGAGCCGGGCCCTGGCCGCGGCCCGCGCAACGCAGCAGGCGGGGGCGCTCGACGAGGCGCAGCGACTGCTCGGGAGCGCGGAGGCGGGTCCGCTGGACGCCTTGGAGCGCGCCCAGGTCGACGTCATCCGGGCGCAAATCGTCGCCGTGCATCGCGGCAGTGATGCGCCGGCTCTCCTGCTCGCGGCGGCGAAGAGACTCGAGGTCCTGGACATCGGGCTCGCCCGCCAGATCCATCTCGACGCGCTGACCTCGGCCCTGTTCGCCGGTCGACTCGGAGGCGCCTGTGACGCGCGCTACGTGGCGCTCTCGGCACGCGCCGCGCCGCCTTCTCCGGGTCCGTCGCGCGGGACGGATCTTCTTCTGGACGGACTGGCAGCGCTGATCACCGAAGGGAGCTCGGCCGGGACGCCGATTCTTCGGAAGGCGATCAAGACATTCGCCGGTGACCGCATCGGCAGTGAGGAAGGCCTCCGTTGGCTGTGGCTGGCGGGCCGGGCCGCGGCCTTCATCTGGGACTACGACAGCTGGGACTCGCTCACGAGACGTCAGATCAGACTCGCCCGGGACCTCGGCGCCCTCGCCCATCTCCCGCTCGCCCTCAGCACCCATATCGGCGTGCAGCTGTTCGCCGGAGAGCTGCGGGCCGCGGCGTCGCTCGTCGCCGAATCCGACACGCTCGCCGACATCACCTCCGGTTGGAGCGTCCCCCCGTACGGGCCGCTCGTCCTGGCCGCATTCCGCGGATCGGACGAAGAAACCACCCGGTTGCTCCGGGCAAGCGTCCCCGACTTCCATGCCCGCGGTGAGGGCATGGGCCTCACCGTGACGCAGTGGGTGACGGCGGTGCTGAACAACGGGCGGGCCCGTTACGAGGAGGCCTACGCGGCCGCGTCGGAGGCCACCGCGGATCCCCATGAGCTGTTCTTCTCGACGTTCGCGACCGTCGAGCTGATCGAAGCCGCGAGCCGCACCGGTCGAGGCGAGCGCGCCGTCGAGGCCCTCGAGGTGCTGAGCGAGTCGACGCGCGCCAGCGGAACGCCGTGGGCGCTGGGGGTCGAAGCGCGATCGCGCGCGCTCGTGACGCCGGACGACGCCGCGGAGCCGCTCTACCTCGAGGCGATCGCGCTGCTCAAGCCGACGCGCCTGCGCTTCGACCTCGCCCGGGCTCATCTCCTCTACGGCGAGTGGCTGCGGCGCTCGCGCCGACGACTGGACGCCCGAACCGAGTTGCGGGTCGCCTACGAACTCTTCCTGGATTACGGGACGGAGGCGTTCGCCGAGCGCGCGCGGGTCGAGCTCCAGGCGACCGGTGAGCGCGCCCGCAAACGCACGGTCGACACCGTCGACCAACTTACCCCGCAGGAGGCGCAGATCTCGCGGCTCGCGGGAAAGGGACATACGAACCGCCAGATCGCGGCGCAGCTCTTCATCAGCCCGAGCACCGTCGAGTACCACCTCCGGAAGGCATTCCGGAAACTCGACGTGACGTCTCGGACGCAACTCGCCAACCGTCCGCTCGGCCTGTGACGCCGTTCCCGGGGCTGCCAGTGCGCGCGGTCAGGTGAACATGGCGATCCCGGCGAATCGGGTGACCGTCGAGCAGTCGAATCAGGTGAACTGGAAGGTGACCGCTTTCGTGCTCGTTG
>JAXDGF010000160.1:0-11577 GCA_034665165.1 Solirubrobacteraceae bacterium
GCAGCAGCGGAGCCCGGGGCGAACGTCGCTTCCTGGCCGGAGACGTCGATTACCGAGCACAGCGTCGTCGACGGGCAGGCGACTCCAGTGAGCTTCGAGGTGCCGTCGACCAGGACCACGCTCGGCGTCCCGGGAGCGGCCGGATCGAACGTGACCTCGGCGCCGCTGCGGTCCACCGCCGTGCATTGGTTCGCCGACGGGCAGGCGACGCTGATCAACCGTTGACCGGGGTCGACGGGGGCGGGCTGGTGGTTCGCACTGAGGAGCTGCGGATTGGTGAGGACCTCGTTGCCGTTCACATCCACCGCTACGCATTCGGTCACCGACGGGCATGCCAGGTCGGCCAGCGCGACGGCGCTCGATCCATTCCCGTCGATCGTGGTGGTGAAGGCGCTGTTCCCGAAGCCCGCCTCGCTGCCGGCGCTATCGACCACGACGCACTGCGTCAGCGACGGGCAGGCGACGGCCGCGGGCGAGTTCTGGTCGGCGGTTCCCGCGCTCGTCGTCGCCGAGGTTTGCGGATTGAACGTCAACTGCTGTCCGATCGTGTCGACGGCGCTGCACTGCGTCGCCGACGGGCAGTCCACACCGACGAGGACCGGATTCGATCCTGAGTCGATCGGGGCGGATCCGACGACCGCGGAGGTCTGCGGATTGACCGTGACCTCCTCGCCGCTCGTATCGACGACCGTGCACTGGGTCGCCGCCGGGCAGGCGATCGCGAGCGGGACGCCGGTCGTGTCGACCAGCGCCGGTGTCGGGACCCCCGGCGACTGAGGATTGAACGTGACCTCCTGGCCGGTGACGTCGACGGTGGTGCACTGCGTCGCCGACGGGCACGCGATGGCGGTCAGGGCAAACTTGCTGACCACGGCGGCGCTCGCGCCGGCTGGCGCGCTCGGGTCGAACGTCACTTCCCGGCCCTGGCCATCGACCGCCGCGCACTCATGCGTGGACGCGCAGGCAACGGCATTCAGCGGGATCCCCGCGGCATGGGTGTCGACCGGGGTCCCCCCCGACCAGGTCAGGCTTGCGCCTGCGCCGGTAGGCGCAGCGAAGAGGACAAGCCAGGTGAGCACCGGTGCCCACCATCGCGCCCCGCCCCAACTCGGGTGCCGTTGACCAGCGATCGGGGAAGGCTACCGGGCTAGAGCGGGATGTTTCCGTGCTTGCGCCGCGGGCCCGCCTCGCGCTTGGTCTGCAGCGTCTCCAGCGCGGCGATGAGCTTCGGGCGGGTCTCGTGCGGGACGATGACGTCGTCGATGTAGCCGCGCTCAGCCGCCGCGTAGGGGCTGGCGAAGTGCGACCGGTAGTCGTCGATCAGCTTCTGGCGGCGCGCGTCGGGCGTGGGCGAGTCTGCGATCGAGCGGCGGTAGATGATGTTGACGGCGCCCTCGGGGCCCATCACCGCGACCTCCGCGGTGGGCCAGGCGAAGTTGAAGTCGGCCCCCAGATGCTTGGAGGACATGACGACGTAGGCGCCTCCATAGGCCTTGCGCGTGATCACCGTGATCTTGGGCACGGTCGCCTCGCAGAAGGCATACAGCAGCTTCGAACCGTGCCGGATGATCCCACCCCACTCCTGCACCGTTCCGGGCAGGAACCCGGGCACATCGCAGAACGTGATGATGGGGATGTTGTACGCATCGCAGGTGCGAACGAACCGCCCGCCCTTGACCGAGGCGTCGATATCGAGCACGCCGGCGAGCTGGGCCGGCTGGTTGCCGACAACGCCGACGGCATAGCCGTTCAGCCGCGAGAATCCGCACACAATGTTCTTCGCATAGTGCTCATGCACCTCGAAGAACTCGCCGTCGTCGACGATCAGACGGATCACCTCGCGCATGTCGTAAGGCTTGTTGGGATTGTCGGGGACGACGTGGTCGAGCTCCTCGTCCATCCGGAAGGGGTCGTCCGTGGGCGCTACGCGCGGCGGGGTCTCGAGGTTGTTCTGCGGCAGGAACGAGAGCAGGTAGCGCGTGTCCTCCAGGCACGCGTCCTCGTCATCGGAGGCGAAGTGCGCGACGCCCGACTTGGTGTTGTGCGTCATGGCGCCGCCGAGCTCCTCGAACGACGGCTCCTCGCCCGTGACCGTCTTGATCACCTCGGGACCGGTGATGAACATGTGCGAGGTGCCCTTGACCATGAAGATGAAGTCGGTCATCGCGGGGGAGTAGACCGCGCCGCCCGCGCATGGACCCATGATCAGGCTGATCTGCGGAATCACGCCCGAGCAATGGACGTTGCGGTAGAAGACGTCGCCGTAGGCACCGAGCGAGACCACGCCCTCCTGAATCCGGGCCCCACCCGAGTCGTTGATGCCGATGATCGGGCAGCCGATCTTGGCCGCGAGGTCCATGACCTTGCACATCTTCTCGGCCATCGCCTCACCCAGTGAGCCGCCGATGACGGTGAAGTCCTGGCTGAAGACACACACGCGCCGGCCGTCGATGGTCCCGTGGCCGGTCACGACGGCGTCGCCCCAGGGCCGGTTCTTCTGCATGTCGAAGTCGGTCGTCCGGTGGCGCACGAACGCGTCGAGCTCCTGGAACGAGCCGGGATCGAGCAGTTTGAGCACGCGCTCGCGGGCGGTGTACTTGCCCTTCGCGTGCTGTTTCTCGATCGCATGGGCGGACGATCCGTTGCCGGCGTCGTGTCGCAGCGACTCGAGCTTGGCCAGCTTCTCCGCGTAGGTCTCCGGTGCCTTGGCGCGCATGGTCGAGGACTTTAACGCGCCCGCAGGTAACGTATGGCGCTCGATGCCCGATGAGCGGTTCACCGGCTGGGGGTGGCCCGGCCTCGGGTTGGCAGGATCGCTCGCGATTACGGCAGCGGCTCCCGACCTCTTCGGCGGGAGTTCGCGGAGCTGGTGGTTCTCGCTCCACATACCGGGCGGGCACTCAGCCGCCCTCGCCGTTTTCTACGCTGGTATGGCGGCCCTGTGCGTGGCCTGGCTCGGTCTCGGGCGCCGCCTGCGGGGCCGATCTGCCCCCAAAACCTCGCGGCTCGTGCTCGTCGGCGCCCTCTGGTCCGTGCCCCTCGTGCTCGGCCCGCCCCTCTTCAGCCATGACGTCTACAGCTACATGGCCCAGGGCGAGATTCTCCATCTCGGACTGAACCCGTACCACGTCGGACCCCACGTCCTCGCCGGGACCGGCCACGCGCACCTGCTCGCCGGCGTGTCGCCCTTCTGGCGGACGACGACGTCGCCCTACGGCCCGCTCTTCCTCGGCCTCGCGAGCCTGATCGCCGCCGCGGTAGGGTCGCATCTCGTCGCCGGCGTTCTCCTCATGCGGGTGCTCGAGCTCGTCGGCGTCGCCCTGCTCGCGGTCTACGTCCCTCGGCTGGCGCGCGCGCTCGGCACCGATCCCGCCCGCGCGACCTGGCTCGCGGTGATCAGCCCGCTTGTCCTCCTCGAGCTGATCGCGGCCGGACACAACGACGCCCTCATGATCGGACTCCTCGTCGCCGGGGTGACCCTGGCCATGGAGCGCCGGCCCCTGCTCGGGATCGCCGTGTGCGCCGCGGCGGCGACGGTCAAGCTCCCGGCGGCGGCCGCGATCGCCTTCATCGCCGTGGCGTGGGCGCGATCGGAGTGGGCGGGCGGCGGGCGGGAGCGCCCGGCGGGCGCGGCGCGTGCGCTCGCGCTCAGTGCTGTCGTCACCGCCGGCGTGGTCGCGGCCGTGGGCGTCGGCACCGGGCTCGGGCTGACATGGGTCACGAGCGGAGTGCTGTCGACGCCGGGCAAGGTCCATCTCGCGATCACCCCGGTGACCGCTCTCGGCTGGAGCGTCGGCTCGCTCCTCCATCTCCTCGGGGCGGGTGCCAGCACGCGCGGGATCGAGTCTGCGCTCGGCGTGGTCGCGCTCGTCCTGACTGGCGTGCTCGGGCTTGTTCTCCTGCGGCGCGCGCGCTACGTCAACCTCGTGCCGGCCCTCGGCGTCCTGCTCCTGGTCTCGGTCTTTGCCGGGCCGGCCACGTGGCCGTGGTACTTGACCTGGGGGCTCGCCCTGATCGCGTGCTCAGCCGTCGCCCAGCGCTCCTGGGCGCTGCCGCTGGCCATCGTCGTCAGCGTCTTCGTGGTCAAGCCGAACGGCATCCTGGCGTTGCCGCTGCACACGGCGCCGATCGTGCTCGGCGCGTACGCGGTCGCGGTGGGAGCTGTGTGGCTCGGGCGAAGAGGGCGCCCAGGACGAGGAGACAGTCGTTCGCCGGGAAGCTTGCGTAGGATGCCCGCCGCCGAGCGGCCGGCGCTCATCAATTCCTAACGTGACCCACGTCCCGACGATCCCTAGCGAGCGTCTCCCGACCGTGCTCGGCGCCGAGCGGGTGCGCCATCGCGTCCGGCCCGACCGCGAGCGGATCCTCAGCGTCGCCGTCATCGCCGTGCCCTGCGCGATCGCCGCCGTGCTCGCGTTCTATGACATCACGGCCCGCAGCCTGTGGCTGGACGAGGCGGCCAGCGTGGCCATCGCGTCCCAGCATGGCCTCGCGCTGTGGCACTCGATGGAGCACGACGGCGGGAACATGCTCGCCTACTACGCCTTCCTGCACGGGGTCCTGAAGATCTTCGGCGACGGCGAGCTGGTCATCCGCTTCGCCTCGGCCGTGGCGACGGCCGGGACGGTGGCACTCGTCTCCTTGCTCGGGCGCCGGCTCTTCGACCGCCGTGTCGCCTTCGGAGCGGGCCTGCTCACGGCGGTGAGCTTGACCCTCGTGTACTGGGGCCAGGACGCGCGCAGCTACGCCCTGATGGCGACCTTCATCACGGCGTCGTTTCTCGCCTTCGTCGCGCTTGTGGACCGAGAACCGGACGCTCCCGGGTTGCGGTGGGCGTGGTTCGCCTACGTGCTCAGCACCGTCCTCGCCGCTTACATGAGCTTCGAGGCGCTCCTCGTCGTGCCCGCCCAGCTCGTCTCGCTCCTGTGGCTCGGGCGCCCGAGACGCACGGTCGTCTCCGCCTTTGCCGTTGTCATCGGGTGCAGCCTGCCGCTGCTCGTGCTCGCGCAGCGTCGCGGCTCGGGCCAGCTCTTCTGGGTCCCGAAACCCAACCTCGCACAACTCCACCAGATGCTCGAGGCTCTGCTGTCGGCGGGCTTGCAGCCGAACTTCCATCTCAGCGCGACGGCGAGCCCCCTGCTGCTGTTGACGGGCGTCCTGGTCCTCGCCGCGGCGGGGGCGATGGTGGCGCCGCTCGTGGGCGCTTACCGTGAGCGGCGGGCGTCGCTCATCCCGCTGCCGCCCGCCGCCTTCCGCGATCGCCGGGCGTCGTGGCCCCAGATGCTGGTGCTGTGCTGGCTCGTGGTGCCCGTCGCCCTCGGCGTGCTCGAGTCCTACCTCGTCCAGCCCATCACGCTGCCGCGCGCTGCGCTCATCTCGCTTCCCGCCGCCTCGCTGCTGCTCGCCTGGGGGGCAGTGGGCAACCACCGGGTCCCATATCTCGTGGGCTGGTCCACGATTGCCGTCGTGATCGCGCTGCGCGCGCTTCAGCTCGCCCCCACCTACGGCGCCTCGCCCGAGAACTGGCGCGCGGCCAGCTCGTACGTGCTCGCGGCTGCGCGTCCCGGTGACTGCATCGCCTTCTATCCCGCCGACGGCCGCCAGGCCTTCTCGTACTACATCGGCGCGGCCACGCCGGCCGCCGCCCGAGCACCACGCTCGGTGCTTCCCGCCGTCCCCTGGAGCGTGATCAAGCCCTTCGTCGAGGACTATGCGTCGCCGTCGAGCTCCGCGCTGTCTCGGATCGAGTCGGCCTGCCCGCGGCTGTGGTTCGTCTCGAGCCATCGCGGCCAGAAGAACGGTCCCGCAGCCTCGAGGTCCGACTACGTGCGCTACGAGGCCCTGCTCGGGTCGCTGACGCGCGGGTACGCCCGCCACCGGACGGTGAGCTATGGCTGGGCGAGCCCCGTGCGCGTCGAGCGCTTCAGCCGCTGATCGTGCGCCGCGGTCACGGTCTGAGCGCGGTGCTCACGAACGAGGCCGAGGTCATCACGATGAGAAAGAGCCCGCTCACGACGAGCACGCGCTTGAACCGCTGGCCCGTGAAGTGGTAGGCAACGACAAGCACGGCCGGGAACGCCGTGATCAGCAGGCGCGGGTTGGGCGGCACGTTCTCCGAGGTGACGGCCAGGAACGCGATTCCCAGCGTCCACGTGATCGCCGGCGCTGGGATCCGCGGCCGGGTCTTCACCAGCAGCAGGTAGAGCGCGTAGAAGAGGAACACGGCGCCGATGATGCCGCTGATGTAGTTGAGGTTGACGTGGACGAAGGTCTTGGTGAAGTAGCTCTCGTTGAACAGGCGCGTGACCAGGTCGACGAGCGCGAACGGATTCGTCCGCTCACCCCACTGGCGGTGCTGCGCGTAGTAGGACGCGAACGGCGTCCCGGTCCAGATCCACAGGAAGGCGCCGAAGGCGATGATGCCGAGGGGCGCCAGGACCGGCGCGATGAGCGCCTTCGTCCCCTTCCACCCCTGACGGCGGATCTCGAGTAACGCCGCCACCGCGCACGCGGGGACGATAGCCAAGGCCGTCGGTCCGACGGCGGTCGCGAAAGCGGCGAGGACGCCGGCCAGGAGCCAGCGCCGGCGCTCGAGGGCGAGCAGGCAGCCGGCCACAAGCGGGAGCAGGACGCCCTCCGAGTAGACCATCGAGAAGACCACCGAGCCCGGGAAGAAGCAGAAGAAGATCACCGCCCGGCGCGAGGCCTCCTCTCCCCACCAGCTGGCGCTCAGGCGCTGGACGAGCACGGTGGTGATGAAGCCGCCCACCCCGGATATGAGGACTCCGGCAAGGAAGATCGAGCAGATGAGGGCGTGCTGGACGAGCCACATCATCATCGGGTAGAGGGGGAAGAATCCGAGCGTGCTCTGTACGTGGAGCACGTGATCCGGGTAGCCCAAGCCCGTGACCCGGCGGTACCACACGCCGTCCCAGTTCGACATCTCGGCCTTCAGCGACCAGTGCTGCGCCAGCCCGACGAAGACCGCGATGAAAAGGTAAAGAACGCGGGATGACAGGTAGACGGCGAGCGGAAAGCGGAGGCGCTCGACGGCCGGGTTGAGGGTGCCGACCCGCGGCCGACGGAACGCCGGAGCGGGCCGCCGGACCGGCGACAGGCTGCGCGGGGACGCTACCTCGGCGTCTGATTCCGTGACTGCCTCGGCGGCCTCCTGTGCCGGCTCCACTGCCATCGCGGCGCATTGTATGTGTGGCGACTGAAGCTTTGTCGAGAGCCCAACCGGGCGCTAATACGGGGCCTCTGGCGACAATATGGGGGATCTCGCAGCTCGCGGCAACGACGATCCGCGGGTGACCGAGGCGATCGCGCGGAAACCGCGGCTAGCTGCGTGAGAAGGGGCGGTGGTGCGCGGCGCCGAGACTGTCGAGGACCCCGAGGAGGACCGCGCCCGGGTCGAACGCGGGCGTGACCGACGCCTCGGGCGCCTCGGGCGCCTTCGCCTCGGCTCGTGGCGCCGGGCCCGCGTTCGGCGTCTCTGGCTTGACCGGCAAGGGTGGTGGCGCGGCCGCGCCGGGCGGCGGGGGAGCCGCCGGCTTGCCCTTGAGCCAGCCCAGGAGGAGGCCGCGCAATCCTCGCCGCGGCGCCTCCGATGTCGTCGCGGGCTCCGGTGCGACCGCGGCCGGCGGCAGGGGCTTGGGAGCGAGCGGGGGTTCCGGCTCGGGGGCAGGCGCCTTGGGCTGCCCGTCGGATGGGGTGGATTCGGCCTGCACCGCCCGTGCGGTGAGGGTTACGCGCGTTCCCCATCCAGATGGCTCGATCCGGACCGTGCCGCTCGCGCGCTCGCCCTCCCAGGCTACGGCGGTTTCGGGTTCGAGCCTCGTGATGCGAATCTCGCCAAAGGGCTCCGCCAGATGGCCGGCCAGCGACGCCTCGTCGCTGAGCTCAGCCCACAGCTCTGGTGGGGATTTGACGAGCGTTCGGCTTGCCTCGTGCTGTGTCATCGAGGATCCATTCGAGCGGTTGCGCGCGACTCCTTCCCGTGAATTTGACTTGCACCCGCGATCATCTATGTGGTCTTTTGACCCAACGCCCCAGATGGCGCGCTTCGACAGCGAGCGATGACCTACCCGGCGTGAACGGTCATCACGTAGACGGTGGCGAGGATGAGAACGAGAAGGAGCGCGTCGACGATGGCCACGAGCCGCGACAGCGCCCGGTACTCGGCGCTCCAGGTCACGGCGCCGCCACCCCCGGCAGCGACGTCCCGTTCGGCGAGCTCGGCCAGCTTCTTCTCCCTCGGCGTCAGGAACGCGCCGCCGATCCCGCCGATGACGACGACCACGGCCACCCCCCATTGTGTGTAGAAGTGCTTCCACTGGTGGAGGTGAGCGGCGAGGTAGATGCCGGCCGCAAGCACGAGCAGAAGCCCGGGTGAGATCAGCCGTCGCCCGAGCAGGACTCGGATCCGGTAGTACCACGGCATCGCGCGCGCGTCGAGCTGGCCCGCGGCCAGATAGATGACCGGATAGGCGAAGATCACTCCGAAGGTGAGGACCACGGCGGCGATGTGGACGGCGAGAATGACGTCCGAGAAGACCACGGCGGTGACGAACATCGGCGCAGCCTAGAGGTGAAGGGGCCTAGAGCGCTTCGCGGTATTCGCCGAAGACGTCGCCGATGGCGCCGCACACCTCGCCCAGCGAGGAGCGGTCCTCGAGCGCTTGGCGGATAGGCGGGAGGAGGTTGCCGGTCCCGCGCGCGGCCTCGCGCACCTCCTCCAGCCGGCGCTCGACAAGGCCCTGATCGCGGTCGGCCTTGAACGCCCTCAGGCGGGTGACCTGCTCGCGCTCGGACTCCGGGTCGACGCGGAGAATGTCCTGAATCTCTGGCGTGTCCTCGACGTAGCTATTGACGCCCACAACGATGTCCTGCCCCGTCCGGTACCGCTCGTGATACCCGAAGGCCGATTCCTCGATCTCGTTCTTGATGAAGGCGATGGCGTGGACCGAACCCCCGAGTTCGTCGACCTTGGCGATGAGCTCGAGCGCGCGGGTCTCGATCTCGTCGGTGAGCGCCTCGACGAAGTACGAGCCCGCGAAGGGGTCCACCGTGTCGGCCGCGCCCGACTCATGGGCGATGATCTGCTGCGTGCGCAGCGCGATCTTGGCCGCCCGCTCGGTCGGGAGCGCCAGGGCCTCGTCGAAGCCGTTCGTGTGGAGCGACTGCGTGCCGCCACAGACGGCGGCGAAACCCTGGAGCGCGACGCGGACGATGTTGTTCTGCGGCTGCTGGGCCGTGAGCGTCACGCCTCCGGTCTGGGTGTGGAAGCGCAACCGCCACGAGCGCTCGTCCTGCGCCCCGAAGCGCTCGCGCATGATCTTCGCCCACATCCGGCGCGCGGCGCGGAACTTGGCGATCTCCTGGAAGACGTTGTTGTGTCCGTTGAAGAAGAAGGCGAGGCGAGGGGCGAACTCGTCGACCCCGAGCCCGGCGTCGAGCGCGGCCTGGACGTAGGCGATCCCGTTCGCGAGCGTGAACCCCACCTCCTGCACCGCTGAGCAGCCCTTCTCGCGGAAGTGGTAGCCCGAGATCGAGATCGTGTTCCACTTCGGCACCCGCTCGCGGCAGTAGGCGAACAGGTCGGTGGTGAGCCTGATCGCCCCCTCGGGCGGGTAGATGAAGTTGCCTCGCGCGATGTACTCCTTGAGGATGTCGTTCTGCGTCGTGCCCCGGAGCTGGTCCGAGCGGACGCCCTGCTCCTCGGCCACGAGCTCGTAGAGGAGCAGGAGCACCGCGGCGGGCGCGTTGATCGTCATCGAGGTGGAGACCTTGTCGAGCGGGATCTCGTCGAACGCAGTGCGCATGTCGTCGATCGTGTCGATCGCCACGCCGGTGCGCCCTACCTCGCCCAGGCAGCGCGGGTTATCGGAATCGAGCCCCAGCTGCGTCGGGAGGTCGAACGCCATCGACAGGCCGGTTGACCCGTGCTCGAGCAGGTAGCGGTAGCGCTCGTTGGACTCCTTCGCGCTCGCGTAGCCCGCGTACTGGCGCATCGTCCACAGCTGCTTGCGGTACATCTCGCGGTGAACGCCCCGCGTATACGGGTATTGGCCGGGATCGCCGAGCTCGAGCGGGTCGGGCAGGTCCTGCTCGGTGTAGAGGGGAGCGACCTCGATCCCCGAGTCGGTGAACCGGTGCTCGTCGTCGGGCCCGGTGATCGGAGCGATGGTCCGGTGCTCAGGAGTGGTCGCCATCTACGCGAGAGGTTACCCAGGGTCGAACGTGCTGGCGAGCCGGATAGCCACGCCGGGGTCGACCCCAGCCGCCGGATAGCCTTGTTGGCATGAAGGTGCGCATCCGACTCTTCGCCGGCCTCCGCGAACGGGCCGGAGCCGACCAGGTCGAGCTCGACCTCCCCGAGCAGGCCCGGGTCCGCGACGCCCTCGACCTTCTCGGCAGCATCACCAATGATGTGCCGGTGGTTATGGCCATCAACCAGGAGTACGCCGACGAGAACGCCGTCCTCAGCGCCGGCGACGAGCTCGCCCTCATCCCGCCCGTGTCCGGCGGCGCCCAAGTCCACGCCCGCGTGACCGGCGAGCCCATCCGGATCGACCCCCTCCTCGACATGGTGCGCAGTCCCGCCGCCGGAGCCGTCGTCACCTTCCACGGCGTCACGCGCGAGGTCGAGTTTCTCGAGTACGAGGCCTACGCCGAGATGGCCGAGCGCCAGATCGCCGTGATCGTCGCCGAAGCAGTCGAGCGCCACGGCCTGTGCGCCGCCGCCGCCGAGCACCGAACCGGCACCGTCCCCCGCTCCGAGCCCTCCGTCGTCGTCGTCGTCTCAGCCCCCCACCGCGGCGCGGCCTTCACCGGCGCCCGCGAGATCATCGACCGGATCAAGGCGCAGGTGCCGATCTGGAAGAAGGAGTCAGGTGAGTGGGTGGCGGGCAATACACCTTCTGTGTAGTCGCGCGGCCTTGGCTCCGCGCGTCGCGTCTCGCGCCAGTCGCGCGCCGCCGGGAGCGGGCTGATTGCTCGGCGGGTTTAACGGCACGCAACTGGCGCGAGCCGGACGCGCGAGCCAGGCCCCCCCACCGCGCTGGCTGCCCTAGGAAAGCCGGGCGGGCGGCGGGCCCACAGCCGCGGCCGCCCAGCCCAGTCCCGCCGCACGCGCCCAGCCCTCAGCCCGCGACCCCAGCGCGGAGTGAGTGGGCTGGAAGGCGCCTCGGGCGTCCGGCTCGCGGCAGTTGCGTGCCGCTAAAACGACAGAACCAGCCACAGCCGCCCACCGGCACGCGCCTGACGCGAGACGCGACGCACGAGGCAGCCAGCAAACGCCCGCCCCACTCATGCCTGGGCCTCCAGCTCCCATGCCATGTCCCAGAACGCCAGCTCGTGCCGACTCGACTGCAGGAATGCCTCCAGCATCCGGGCGCGGCCCGCTTCGCCGAGGTCGGCGGCCAGCTCGTCGGTCACGGCTCGGCACCAGTTGGCGTCGGTGACGAACTCGTCGCTTGCGTACATCTCGATCCAGGCCGCGTAGGGGTTGCCGCCCGCTCGGGGAGCAAGGGCTCGGCCGAGCTCGGCGTATCCCCACATGCAGGGCAGGAGCGC
>JAXDGF010000161.1:0-8614 GCA_034665165.1 Solirubrobacteraceae bacterium
GCCCGGACATTCCGGCCAGGCGTTCCCGCATGCTCGCGCGGACGCGGTCAGGAAGCCTGTAGGCAGCGAGCGTCGCATGCCCGGAGTCGACACGGACGAGCTTCTCCTGTCGCAGACCCTCGAGCAGCTCCACGAGCAGGAAGGGGTTACCGCCGGCCTCGCAGGCCATCTGGAGCAACGTGTTATCGGGCTCAGCTTGCATTGCGTCGCGCGCCACCTGCATGACCGCGGGCTTACTGAGCGGCTCGAGCACGAGCGTCGCTGCGCCCTCGTCGACCAGGTATTCGACGGCGCTCCTTAACTGCTCCCGTCCCTGATCGGGGCGCATGGCGAGGACCCACCCGATCGGAAGCTTGGCCAGGCGCGAGGGTAGCGCGCGCAAGGCGGCGACGGTGCCGCTGTCGACCCATTGCAAGTCGTCCAGGAAGATGAGGAGCGGACCGTCCAGCGCGGCGCGCTCCAGCAGCGATTGAAGATCCCGTAGCCGCCAGTAGCGCTGCTCCGGTGCCGCGTGCAGGCTGCTCAGTCCAGCGCCGTCCAGGGGCGGCTCGGGTCCGTCGAAGAGCGCCCTGAGCAGGGGCGCAAGCTCCGCCACGGAGTCCGACGGCTCAGCCGCGCCGACGCCGACCGCCAAGGACAGACGGCGGGCCATCCGCACACCCTCGTCCACGAGGCGGCTCTTACCCATCCCTGCCGCTCCTTCGATGAGGAGAACCGCGCCCGACCCTGAGCGCACGCGATCGAACAACTCGCCCAGCACGACGAGCTCCGCGTCCCTGCCGCGAATCGTTGGGCGAAAAACTGGGGGCGCGCCCACGGTCGCTACATACTAGTCACCACTGGACCTCGCCCTCCAAGGCTCCTGTGCGACCCGACGCTCCGGAAAACGTTGTTCGGCCGGGTGGGCGGGCGCGGAAACCGGCGCGCAAAAACATCGCTCGTGCGTGTGATGTGCGCGCGCGTGACTTGGCGCACCCTTCGAGCCCATGAGCAACGAGGGAACACCGACATCAACGAAGAGTCTCGAAGGACAGCGCGCGCTGGTGACGGGCGGCACGTCGGGTATCGGTCGTGCGGTCGCGCGTCAGCTCGCCGGGGACGGCGCCGAGGTCCTCGTTCACGGCCGCGACGCCGCGCGCGGCGACAAGACGGTCGCAGAGATCACCGCCGCCGGCGGTCACGCCAGCTTCCTCTCTGCCGACCTCGAGGACGCCGCGGACGTGCACTGGCTGGCGGGCGAGGCCGGCGACATCGACATCCTCATCAACAACGCCGGCCTCTCGGTGTTTGCTCCCACGGCGCAGTTCGACGTCGCTGCCTTCGACCGGATGTTCGCCAGCAACGTCCGCGCGCCGTTCATTCTCGTAGCCGCCATCGCTCCTGGGATGGCTTCCCGCGGTCACGGCAGCATCGTCAGCCTCAGCAGCATGGCCGGCGGCGTCGGGCTGGCGGGCGGCGCGGCCTACGGGGCCACGAAAGCATCGCTGGAAGCGATGACTCGCGCCTGGGCTGCCGAGTACAGCGCGAGCGGGGTTCGCGTCAACGCCGTCGCTCCAGGACCGGTTTACACCTCGACCCCCTCGGGACCCGAGTTCATCGCCGCGCTCGGAGAGACCACGCCGATGCATCGAGCCTCGCAACCCGAGGAGATCGCCGAGGTGATCGCCTTCCTCGCCTCACCGCGAGCGAGCTACATCACCGGCACCACGGTCGCGGCCGACGGAGGACGCCGAGCGATATAGCCCGAGTCTTCGGGTGCAAGCAATCAGAGACGAGTTTCCCAGTGTTCGACCACATCACCCTCCGCGTCATCGACCTGCTAGGCGCCAACAGCGCCTTCACGGCAATCCTCGACGAACTCGAGATCGAGCAGGCCTTGAGCACGCCGAGCTTCTCGCTGTGGGGGAACTTCGCTCTCACACAGAAAGACGACGAGCATCCGATCGCTCGCCGCGTCCACGTCGCCTTCATCGCTCCGACTCCGGCTCACGTCGATCGCTTCGCCCAGGCCGGTGTCCACGCGGGCTTCGCCGATGATGGCGCGGCCGGACCGCGGCCGAATTACGCCGACGATTACTACGCGGCGTTCCTCAAGGACAGTGCCGGCAACAGCTTCGAAGCGGTGCACCGAGCCGGTGAGCGGCCGCGGGGCAACATCGATCACACCGTCATCCGGGTCAAAGATGTCGAGGCTTCGACCGCGTTCTACTCGACCATTGGCGCGGCCGCGGGCCTCACGATCCGGCGCCGGTCCGCTGAGCGCTCCATGTTCTCTGTCGGCACATCGGACGGCTCGTTCATCGTTACCGCCGGGGAGCCGACGGAGCACCTCCACGTCGCCTTCTCGGGTAAGGACGACAACGTCCGGCGATTTCACGCCGACGCCGTCGCGGCCGGTTATCGCAGCAACGGTGAGCCGGGTGAACGCCCCCAGTACCACCACGGTTACTACGCCGCCTACGTCTTGGACCCCGATGGCAACAACATCGAAGTCGTCGACCATCACCGGTAGCGTGCACTCTCCTCAGCACGTCGACGAGCACGCCCTAGTCCTCGCCGCACGCGCCGGCGGAGGGCGGGAACGGGAAGAGCTGATCGAGCGCTTGCTTCCTCGAATCGCGGGCGTGGCCCGTGACTACCGCGGTGTCTCCTCCGTCACGCGCGAGGAGCTCACGCAGGCCGGTGTGATGGGCGTCTTGAGAGCGCTCGCGCGTTACGATCCGACGCGGCCGAATCAGTTCTGGACGTACGCTCGCTGGTGGGTGCGCCAGGCGATGCAGGAGCTCGTATCGTCTCTCTCCCACGCCGTCGTCCTCTCGGATCGGGCGGCGCGTCACCTGGCCCGCGTCAAAGCCGCCCGCCGGGACCACGTTCAAACGCGTGGCCGCGAACCGTCCACCGGTGACCTGGCGGCACTCACGGGGCTCAAGTCCGGACAGGTGACAATGCTCCTCGGGGCCACCGCGCCGGCGCGTGCCCTTGACGACGGCGCCGACAGTGAGCATCCCCGCGCTCGCTCGCTCGCCGAGTCACTCCCGGATCCGGCGAGCGAGGATCCGTTCGAGCATGCGGCGCTTCGCATGGCCGCGCATTCGCTTCCTACCGTCCTCGCGACGCTTACCTCCCGCGAGCTCGCCATCATCCGCGGCAGATACGGGCTCGACGGCGAGCCGCGCGCACTCGCCGACCTCGCCGCCGAGCTACGCGTGAGCAAGGAGCGGGTGCGCCAGATCGAGGAGGCGGCCATGGATAAGCTGCGCGTGACGTGCGACGTGGCCGCCGCCGCGTGACGAACGCGCTGGCTGCGCCGGGAGCTCACCTTGGGGCGAGCCGGCCTTACCTCCCAGTGCCCGATTGCCCCGGGGCAGGACCCTCTGCACTCGCCGTTTCACCAGCCTGCTTGCCGCGCGCGTCGGCGTTCCGCCCGAGGCCAAAGAAGGCGCTCGCGTAGAGGGTGACGAGCGCGACTCCCGAGATGACCTCGAGGGTGGCGGCCATGTGGGCGAGACGGGAGTGAGCGAGCAGGTCCGGCGGTGGGTTCGCGAAGGCGAGGTTGACTGCGACGTAGAGGAAATCGCCGTAGGTGGGGTGGGTGCCCGCCCCCTGGAACGCGCCGTGACACGCCTTGGTCAGATCCAGCGAGCAGGCGTCCGGTGAGTACGCCCAGATCAGCGCGTAGATGAACGCCCACGCGCAGAAGAACACGAGCGCCGGCAGCGCCAGACCGAGCTCGCGCAGAACGCGCAGCCACGCCTCGAACACGTGGAGCTCGCGGTCGAGGCGGGGCAGGGGCACGGTGACCCGGCCGCCGAGCAGGCGCAGACAGTCCGTCTCGCGCATCCGCCGAACGACGGTCTGGAATCCCGCGGCCGCCGACACGGCCGCCAGCAAGATCACGATGAACACGGCCGTGCCCACCGCCGCCGTCCAGCCTCGGCGCAGGTGGATGGGAGCGAGGCCGAGTACGAGCAGCGCGATCATCAGGAGCCCGGCCCGCCCGATGCCGCCGCGCATGACCCGCGGCTGGGGCGGGTTGGCGATGACGCCGGTCAGGCGCGCGAGCAGGCGAGCGAGCAGCGCTACGAGCACGCCGAGACACTGACACCGGTGGCGGACACGACGGGCCGCCGGCGCGCGACCGCGCAGCCGGACCGCACAACGCACTCAGGTCCCCGGCGAGGCCCGTTCCTCCCCGAGGGCTTGGAAGATGACGGCCATGAACCCGGTAACGACGACGCCGAGCAGGAACAGCACGCCGAGCGCGTGCGCCCACGACGCGTCCGCGAAGTTGAGCAACCCGACGCCGGCGATCAGGCACGCGACGGCCAAGCGTGCGAGCAGGCGGGGCGGTGGCGGCCGCAGCCCGTCGGGGGCCACCACCGCCGGCGCAGTCTCCCCCGCCTGGAAGCGGCCGGTGACGGCGAGCCGGAGCAGCAACCCCAGTGACGGGAAGAGGATCGCCCCGCCCGCGAGCACGGCGACGACGACCGACACGAGCGTGTCGTGTCCGGCCGCGGCGCGGTAGACGGTGAGGCCGGGCAGGATCGTCGGCCAGCGCGCCAGCGCCCAGCCCGCGATGATCACGGCGACGGCGGCCGCCCCGGTGTAGCGAGCGGCCTCGAAGCGGCGCCTGTAGACAAGCGCCAGCGTCGCCAGCCCGGCAACGAACGACGCGATCACCGCGGCGAGCGCCTTCCCCGTCAGCAGCGCGTGGTAGAGGCCGTAGTTGTCGTCCTTGACGACGAAGACGCCGGCGATGGCGGCGGCGCCGGCGACCACGCCGACCGCGAGCGCGCGGCGCCGAAACTGGTTCTCGAGCCACGCATCGCGAGTCTGCTTGGCGTCGGCGGCAAGATAGACGGCGGCGAGGTAGGCGCAGCTGACGACCGCGAGGGCGCCGACGAAGATCGAGGTGGGGTTGAGCCAACTCGAGAACAGGTGCCCGGCGGCGTTGCCGACCGGGACCCGGTTGGTGGCGATGGCGCCGATGGCCGAGCCGAGCGCGAACGGGGTGAGGAGCGAGGAGATCGAGAACACGGTGTCGATCACGCGCGACTCGCGGGCGCTAACGGCGCCGGCCCGCAGCGCGTACATGGCGCCGCGGAAGATGATCCCGATCGCGGCGATGAAGAGCGGGACTGTCAGCGTCGAGGCGATCGCTTCGAAGGCGCGGGGGTACGCGGTCCAGAACACGGTGAGCACGAAGATGAGCCACACGTGGTTGGCCTCCCAGACCGGTCCCATCGAGTGGCGACTGTGGTCGCGGATCCGATCGCCGCGCTCGCCGCGCCCGGCCGTCAGCTCCCAGAAGCCCGCGCCGAAGTCGGCTCCTCCGAGAACCGTGTACAGGACGACGCCGGCGAGCACGAACACGAGCGGCAGCGCTTGCAGGAACATCGCTTACGCGGCCTCGGTGACGGTGTGCGGATCCCGATCGAGCTCGAGGGGGGCGCGCGCGAGCCGGCGCAAGACCCAGATCAGGCCGCCGGCGACGACGACGTAGCTGGCGGCCAGCACGCCGTACCCGATCGGGATTCCCTGTGCGCCCGTGACGGCGGCGGCGGTGGGCATGACGCGGTAGACGACCCACGGCTGGCGCCCGACCTCGGTGACCACCCACCCTGAGATCAGAGCCACGAGCGCGAGCGGCGCCGCCAGCACGAGCGCGCGGTAGAACCAGGGCGACTCGGGTAGCCGCCTGCGCCTGATCCACACCGCCAGGTACACGACCCCGAGCAGGGCGAGCAGCGTCCCGATCCCCACCATCGACTGGAAGGCAACCCTGACGACGTTGACGGGCGGGCGCTGATCGGGTGGCACGGTGTCAAGGCCCGGGACCTTCGCGTTCCAGCTGTGGAACGCGAGGATGGACAGGAGGTGCGGGATCGCGATCCCGAATTTGACCTCGTGGCCCGTGTACCAGCCGAGGAGGTGCTCAGGGGCACCACGCGTCGTCTTGTAGAGACCCTCGATCGCCGCCAGCTTGATCGGCTGCGTCGTCGCGACGTCGCGCGCGGCCCAATCGCCGACGGCGACCTGTACCGGTGCGGCGAGCGCCGCGATGGTCAGCGGAATCGTCAGCGCCGCCCGCTCGTAGCGGGTGGGCGGGCGCGCGTTCCGCAGGCGTCCGAACGCGTACACGCCGGCGAGGATGAAGCCGGTGACGATGTAGCCCGCGATGTACATGTGAATCAGCTCGTGCCACAGGTATGTGTCCTCGAACAGGGCCTTGAACGGATCGACATCGACGACGCGTCCGCCGCGGAGGTGGAACCCGCCGGGGTGATTCATCCACGCGTTGACCGCGATCACCATCAGCGACCCCAGGAACCCCGTGATCACCACCGGGATCCCGCTCAAGAAATGCGCCCGCGGCGACAGCCGGCCCCATCCGTACACGTAGATCCCGATGAAGATCGCCTCCATGAAGAACGAGAACCCCTCGATCGCGAAGCCCAAGCCGAACACGCCCCCGAAGGTGCCGGTGAAGTTGGGCCACAGCAATCCCATCTCGAAGCTCAGCACCGTCCCGGTGATCACCCCGACCGCGAACAGCGTCACCAGGATCCGCGTCCACCGCCGCGCGAGCGTCAGGTAGACGGGATCGCCCGTGCGCAGAGCCAGCCATTCGACGAACAGCACCATGACCGGAAACGAGATCCCGAAGCAGACGAGCGGGATGTGCACGGCGAAGGACAGCGCCTGCATCTGGCGCGCCTCGAGGAGATAGTGTTGGCTGACGAGCGCGAGCGTCGTAGGCGCGTATCTTGCCTGATTTCACGGAACCGGCAGCAGCGCGCACACGCGCGTGCCCCCGCCGGTAGGGCTCTCGATGACCAGGCGGCCATCGAGCGCCGACACACGATCTTCGAGACCCTCCAAGCCGGAGCGCTCCCCGCTCTGGGCTCCCCCGATCCCGTCGTCGCACACCTCGACGCGAAGCTCTCTTCCGTCAACCGCGGCCGTGACGGTCGCGCTGGCGGCCCGCGCATGCTTGACCGCGTTCGTCAGCGCTTCGCTGACGACGAAATAAGCCGTCGCCTCCACACCGGGCGGCAGGCGCTCGACCGACACATCAACCCTGACCGGCAGCGACATCCGAGAGACGATCGCCTCGACTCCGGCGCGCAGGCCGCCGCGGATGAGCGCCGCCGGCAGGATGCCGTGGGCCAGCTCTCGCAGCTCCGCGTTCGCCTGCTCAGCATGGCGCAGCGCCTCGGCCACGAGCTCGGTCCCATCCGTCTCGCCGCTCGCGAGCGCCCGCAGCGCGAGCTTGATCACGATCACCGCGTGCACCAGACGCTGCTGCGCACCGTCATGGAGATCACGCTCGATCCGCCGCCGGCTCTCATCCGCCGCCGCCACGATTCGCGCGCGCGACGCGGCCAGGGCCGCGCGGCTCTCCGCATTCGCGATCGCCGTGACCACCAGCTCGGTAAACGACGCCAGCCGCGCCTCGGCGTCCGATGGCAGCGGCCGGTCCGCTTTCGAACCGGCGCCCATCACTCCCCACAGATGACCCTCGACGATGATCGGAGTCTCGACCGACGAGCGGACGCCGGTCTCGCTGATCAACCCGCTGCCCACGACGGAGGCGGGTGTGCCCTCCTTGCTCCACGCGGCGAGGTTGGTGATGGCGCCGTCTGGCTCGTAGCGGCCCAAGTTCGCCACGTCAACTTCGAGCAGACGCCCTGCCTCCTCGACGACGGCCCCGAATACGTCTTCCTCCGGAGCCCCACCCGCGACCAGCGTCGCGACGCGTCGCAACGCCGCCTGCTCCTCGACGAGCCGGGCGAGCCCCGCGCCGCTTTCGGCGTTCGCAACGGCAGTCGCCAGCAGATCGGTGAACTCCGCCAGGCGCGACTCGGTGCCAGCGGGCAGCGGCGGCTCGCGCGCCGTCGAACCGACGGCCATAACGCCCCACACGCGGCCCTCGACGAGGATCGGCGCGCCCACCAGCGAGTCGAAGCCGCGCTCCCGACCGACCTCGGCGATTGGGCCGGAGGAGCCGTCGGCATAGTCGTCAATCCGAGCCAGACTACCCGTCTGGAACACCAGCGTGGCGATGTTGTTGCCTCCGACACTCCAGCGGCTGCCGATGGGGAAGCTGGCCGCCGCCGCGCCCCAGACAGCGACAAAAGTGACTGTCTCGTCCGCTTCGTAGCGACCCATGAGCGAAAACCCGACGGGTAGCAGCTGTCCGATCTCTGCCGTGACCGCCGCGAAGACCTCTTCGGGCGCGGCCGCCCGTGCCGCGAGCGTCGCGACGCGCCGCAGCGCCGCCTGCTCAATGACCAGTTGGGCGAGTCCGGCGCGGCTCTCGGCATTTGCGATCGCCGTAGCCACCAGCTCCGTAAACGACGCCAGGCGCGCCTCCGTGTCGGCGGGCAACGCCAGACCTCGGGCCGAGCCGACGCTCATCACCCCCCACAGGCGGCCCTCGACCATGATCGGCGTATCGACCGATGATCGGATACCGGTGGCGGCCTCTCCCCAGGAGGCAAGGACGGTGACCGTACCGTCGGATTCGTAGCGCCCCATGTTCGCCAGCTCGACGGAGAGCAGCTGTCCGACCTCCTCGGTGACCGCCGCGAACACCGCCTCGGCCGCCACC
>JAXDGF010000162.1:0-2608 GCA_034665165.1 Solirubrobacteraceae bacterium
ATGACCGGTCCGGAGGACAGCAGCACGAGCGCGTTGAATGCCACGAGGGCGCCGATCGTGAGATTGCCGGCCATCACCTCGAGCGCCCCGAAGAAGAGGAACAGAACCAGCAGCAGGAAGGTCACGAACGAGGTCGCCCCGCCGTAGCTGATCGCGGCGAGGTCGGCGTGCGCGACACGGTTCGCGACATCCTCGAAGTCCTTCAGCATGCGCCGGCGCGTGCCCTCCTCGCCGCCGAGGGACTTCACCGTTTCCATCCCGCGGATCGTGTCGAGCTGGCGCGAGCGGTAGCGGGCGAAGCCTTCCTCCTCGGCCTGGTAGGCGGGCCGCACGCGGCGCACGGCCGAGCGGACCAGCAGCAGGTAGATCGGCGCCGTCGCGAGCCAAAGCAGCATGAGCGCCACCGACAGGAAGCCCATCACGACGATCGCCGCGAGGAGCTGACCGGCCTGCGCCAGAGCCTGGACGCCCTGCTGGGCGGCGAACTCGCGAATGCTGCGCAGGCCCCCGAGCCGATGCTCGATGTCGCCCGAGCGGCGCGTCTCGAAGTAGCCGAGCGGGAGATGCAGGAGCCGGCCGGCGATGTGGTCCAGTGACTCGCGGTCGATCTTCACGGCCACATGGGCGATCACGCGGGCCTCGATCAGAGCGGCCGCGAGCGCGACGAGCTGGAGCGCGAAGACGCCCCCCGTCAGCAGATACAGGCGCGTGTAGTCCCTCTGCCTGACGACGGAGTCGATGATCTCGCCGGTCACGACCGGGACCAGCATCTGCAGGGCGGCCGCCACGAGCGCGAGGGCGGCGACGAGCAGCAGGCTGCGCCGGTGAGGGCGCACGAGGGGTCCGAGCCAGCTCAGATCGGGTCGCTCGCTCGGAGCCTGCGCCAGTGCCGCCGTCGGCGAGACGAGCAGCACGAGCCCGTCCCAGTGGCGCTCGAGAGCGTCCCGCTCGACCCAACCCGCGCTCCTCGCCGGGTCGGCGACGTGGACGCGCGCGGAGCGAACCTCGTCGAGGACGCTCCAGTGCTCACCCGGCCAGCGGATGATCGCCGGAAGCACGAGATCCTCGAGCTGCTCCGCGGAGCTCGTGAGCGGCTTCACGTCGAGCCCGAGCTTCTCACCGGCGAGTTGGATGCTCTCGAGGCTCGCGCCGCCGCCGGATGTCCCGAGCAGGTCGCGGACATGGGCAATCCGCGTGTCATGGCCGAACGAGCGACAGACCATCGCCAGGCACGCCGCGGCGCCGTCGGCCTCGTCGAGCTGGGGGACGTAGGGGACGTGCCGCGGGCGGCCGCGTCCAAGCGCCGCTGCAAGCGATCGCCGACGCTCGACGGGGGGCGGCCCCGCGGCGCGCCCCTCCTGCCTGTCGAGCCGGCTCGCCCGCGCGCCGTCGGGCAGCAGCTCCGCGCTGAAATCGAGTGGCACATGGCGCGGGGGCCCGCGCTCGTAGAAGGCGAGTTGCGCGGCGACGCGCGCGCGCATCGCCGGGGGCGCCGCCGGGTAGCGGTGTAACACCGACGCCACGAGCCCGAGCAGGCGGACCGCCGAGACGGTCTCGACCGTGGCCGTCCGCGAGCTGCCCAGGAACAGCGAGACCTCGCCGAAGACGTCCCCGCCGCGCAGGTAGCGCAGGTCCCCGTGAGCCCTGTCCCACACGCGCAGACGCCCCTCGACGACGAAGTAGAGCGACCCCGCCGGATCGCCCTCCGCGAAGACCGTGCTACCGGCTGCGATCGTCGTCTCCTCGAGCTCCGCGACGAGCTCGATGAGGGACGTGGGGGGCAGCGCGGCGAAGACCGGGTGCGAGCGCAGCAGCGGCTCCAGGTGCCGGGTGCGGCCCTCGGCGGCGAGGCGCTGGCCGACCTCCGGATGGCGGCGTACGATCGCGCCAAACAGCGCCGGCTCCAGGCGCATCACCGTGACCGCTCCCGCGGCGCGCACGGTCGCCTCCCGCGGGCTCCGATCGAGCAGGCCGGACTCGCCGAAGGACTCACCGGGGCCAAGCATCCCGAGCGCCACCTCGGCCCCGTTCTGTTCGCGGATCGCCCGCGCCCGCCCGGCCGTCACGATGTAGAAGCCGTCCGGCTCATCTCCCTGGCGAACGATGACCTCGCCCAACGCGAAGCTCGCCTCGACGAATGACTCGACGACCAGCTCCCTCAGTGCCGGCGGGAGCCCGCTCAGCAGCGGCTGCTCGCGGAGGAGCTCGCGGGCGGGCCGCGGGGCGGCCTCCGACGCGGTCGTGCCCTGCCACTCGGTCCGCTCAACGTCCGCCATGCGCCCCCCTCCCGCCCCGCCAGGCGGGTCGACCGGTGGGTCTCACATCGCCTCGCATGAACACAGCCAACTCAGTCTCACTCGGCGCCCGCACGGCACCTATCGACGCTCGTTGGAGAATTCGCCGCTAACGATAGACAGCCGGCGCTCGCCGAGAGCGGCGGCCTCGTTGCTGCAGGCAGCTACGGCCGCGCGCGGCGCTTGTGTGCCGAGGGCGAATGGCTCCGAGCTCGCATCGTGAGCAGAGCCGCGCTGCTCGGTGCGAGCGCGAGCGAAACGACGCCGGCGTGCGAGCCGACGCGCTCAACCCGCCGCGGGCCCGGCCAGGATCC
>JAXDGF010000163.1:0-2589 GCA_034665165.1 Solirubrobacteraceae bacterium
GTCAGGATCGCGAACGACTGCCACAGCGACCGATACAGGCCTGCCGCCTTGATCTCGTCGATCACGATCCAGTCCGCCTCGCGCAGCGTCTCGAGCCGCTCGGCGGTGACCTCGCCGATGATCCGGATCGCGAGTCCCGGCCCCGGGAACGGCTGGCGCATGACCATCGCTTCGGGGAGCCCGAGCCCGACGCCCACCCGGCGGACTTCGTCCTTGAACAGGTAGCGCAGCGGCTCGATGAGCTGGAAGCGCATGTCGGCCGGCAGGCCGCCAACGTTGTGGTGGGTCTTGATCTTCTGGGCGGCCTTGGTCTCGGAAGTCGCCGACTCGATGACGTCGGGGTAGAGCGTGCCCTGGGTCAGGAAGTCGATCCGACCGAGATGCGCCGCCTCCTCCTCGAAGACGCGGATGAACTCGTCGCCGATGATCCGACGCTTCTCCTCGGGGTCCTCGACTCCTGCTAGCCGGGCCAGGAAGCGCTGCCTGGCGTCGACCATCACCAGGTTCATCCCGAGGTCGCGCTCGAAGGTCACCCGAAGCAGCTCGGATTCCTTCTTGCGCATCATCCCGTGGTCGACGTAGATGCAGGTCAGCCGGTCACCGACCGCACGATGGACGAGCGCCGCAGCCACCGCCGAGTCGACCCCGCCCGAGAGGGCGCAGATGACCAGTCCGTCCGAACCCGTCTGGCGGGCGTGGGCGTCGACCCGTTCGCGGATCCCCGCGACCGTCGTATCGATGAAATTCGCCGGCGTCCACGTCGGCGGGACGCCCGCGATGTCGACCACGAAGTTGCGCAGGATGTCACGGCCGCGTGGGGTATGGACGACTTCCGGGTGGAACTGGATGCCGTACAGGTTGCGCGATTCGTCGACGAGGCCCGCGTACGGCGTGGAGTCGGTCTGCGCCGTCGCGTGAAAGCCGTCAGGGAGGCGCGAGATCGAGTCCCCGTGGCTCATCCAGACCGGCTGCTCGCGCTCGATCCCGCTGAACAGGGGCTCCTCGGTGGTGATGCTCACGTTCGCCGGCCCGTATTCACGGTGGTCGAACGGGATGACATCGCCGCCGAGCTCGTGGGCCATCAGCTGCGCGCCGTAGCAGATCCCGAGGACGGGGATCCGACCGGACCAGATCGCCGGATCGGGGCGGGGCGCGCCCTCGTCGTACACGGAATTCGGGCCACCCGAGAGGATGATGGCTCGCGCGCCGCGCCGTTCGAGCTCCTCGACCGGGGTGTCGAAGGGCAGGAGTTCCGAGTAGACGTCGAGCTCGCGCACCCGGCGCGCGATGAGCTGGGCGAACTGGCTCCCGAAATCGAGCACGACCACGGTCGCCGGTGCCGTCAGGATCGCCCCGGCAGGTCGGTCATCGGGTGAGCGGGCCGGGCCGGGCGCCTTGAGGGCGGTCTCGAGGTAGGCCTCGACCTCGGCGTCGTCCGGCGCGAGGACCCGGTGTCCGGCGTTGGCTGCCTCGCCGTGGACGGTCTTCCCGCGGTTGGGACGCTCGGCGGCCGCTGGTTTCTCGGTCGGTGGCTCGGCGGTAAGAGGCTCGGGGGCTGGAGGTTCGACGCTCGGTGGCTCGACAGCCGGTGGCTCGGTGGCCGGCCGCGTGGTGGCGCCATCAGCTGACGTTTCCGCGTTCTCGTCCGCCGTCTCGGTCGCCTCCGCCAATCCGCCCTCCACTCGCCGCCTGCTTCGCGACAGTCTACCCGGCCGGCGTCCACGCCTGTGCCGAGACGACCCCTTCATCCACGGTTGCGCATCGCCTCCGCTGTCGTCACGAAGTAGCGCTCGAGTTGCGCGGCGACGTCCGGCGGCGGCGCCAAGTCGGCGAGGGCCGCCCGCATCTGGACCAGCCAGCGGTCCCGTTCAGCGGGGCCGATCGCGAAGGGTGCATGACGCATCCGCAGGCGTGGATGGCCGCGCTCCTGGTCGTAGGTCGTCGGGCCTCCCCAGTACTGGATGAGGAAGAGCGTCAGCCGGTGCTGCGCGCCAGCGAGGTCGGGCTCGGGGTAGACCGGCCTCAAGACCGGATCGGACGCGACGCCCGCGTAGAACCGATCGACGAGCGCCTCGAAGAACGGCGTTCCGCCGGCCCGGTCGTAGATGGTCGAGGCGTCCGTCATGCCGCCCGCTCAGCCGCCGGCGGCCGACTCAAGGCGGCGCTTGAAGGCCTCGAGATCGAGCGCCGCTGCCTTTCGCGCCTGCGGCGCGACCATCGATTCGAACACCCGGAACCGAAGTGGCAGCCCGATCCGGAGCGACCAGCGCAGTCGCGTCGCCAAGTCGTCGGGCGCGAGGACAGCATCGATCTCGATGCTCACGCCGTCCTTGTCGCGGCCGCGCAGACCGAATCCAGCGCCGGGGGCGAGGACGGTGACGGTTCCGTCGAGGACCGTCGAGCGACCGGCGACGGTCTGGTTGATCCGGAGGCGCGAGCCGGCCGCCAGCGGCCCGGAGTCGAGCCGCTCGACGCGGACGATCCCCGAGGCGATCAGCCATTCCGGGTAGCGCTCGACATCCGTCAGGGCCGCGAAGACCTCGCCTGGTGGGCGCGCGATCCGGGTCTCGATCTCGACCGAGACGGTCA
>JAXDGF010000164.1:0-2723 GCA_034665165.1 Solirubrobacteraceae bacterium
GACCGTGTCGAGAGCGCGGCGTGAGCTGTCGGCGATGTCGGCCATGTATTGCTGATGGACGGCGATGTCGTCGCGTGTTCCGAGCCGGCCCATGTGGCCGCCGATGAAGTGCTTCCAGGGGTACGTGAGCGCGGTGTCGGGGGCGGCGATGTAGCCGGGCACGTCCTCGGTGAGGTTGCTCAGGTAGACGGGCGCCCAGCCCGGGTTGACGATGTCGACGAGCATCAGCGCGTCGTGGTCGGGCATGTGGATGAAGATGTTGTCGGGCGAGTGATTGGAGCCGTGCCAGGCGAGCTCGATCCGCTCGCCGCCGATCTCGAGCGTGCGGCGGTCCTGGAACGTCTCCTCGGGCGCGGGCCGCGCCGGGTCGTCGTCGCGGAGCAGGAGGTTGCGCGTCTCCTCGTGTCCGATGCGGGCGACGTTCCCGTTGAACAGCGACGAGGCGCCGGCATGGTCGGCGTGGTGGTGCGAGTAGATCAGGTGGGTGACCGTGTTGCTCACGCCATTGGCGGAAGCGATCTCGTCCACGGCCCGCTGGATGTTGTGCCCGATCGTGGGCGGCGCGTCGAGCAGCACGACACCGTCGGACGTCGTCAGGAACGCCGACTGGTAGGTGCCGTCGGTCACCCAGTAGAGGTTGCGCTCGACGCGGCCGACGTAGTAGCCCTGCTCGTTGAGCGCCGGCCCGAACGCCGGCCGCGGGATCGGCGCGTAGTCGGGCAGGTCCTCCGCGCTCGAGGGGCGGGTGTCGGCAAACGCCTCGGTGGTCGTGTCGGGTGTGCTCATAGAACGCTCCTTGTGCCTCTCTCATCCGGGACGCGAAGCTCGCGTCTCGGTCCAGTCGACATAGAGCCGGCGCTCTGCGAACAGCCAGCCGCCGTCCTGCTTGACGAAGGTGTCGCCATACCGAAGCCACGCGACCATCAGCCTGCGCTCGCCGTCCGTGGTGAGCAGGTGGTGGGCGATGCAGTAGCTCTCACCGGTCGCGCGATCACCGTCGAGCGCGATCGTGCTCTGGCCGTTGAAGTGCATCGTGGACTGGTAGTCGTTGAGGGCGGCGAACACCGGTGTCAGGGCCTCGCGGCCGTCGAGCACCTGGGTCGGCTCGGAGCCCTGCCCGTCCATGTAGACGACGAAGTGGGTGTCCTGCGTGAACAGCGCCTTCTGCCCATCGGCGTCGCGGCGGTCGGCGCAGTGGGCATACGCGTCGACCAGCTCGCGGATCGCCAGGCGGTCCGCCTGCTCCTTCGCGCCGATCTCGCTGTGGTTCATCGTGGCGATGCTGTCGCGAGCCGCCGCCGGTCGAATCCCGGATTTCCTTAGTCCGCGGCCCGCATTGCGGTCCGTCGGTCATGCTGTTGGGACGATGGTGAGCGCAGCGCCGTCACCGGTTCGGGTCCCGGGAGAGCACCTGCTCGGACGCCAGCGCGAGCGCGCCGCGCTCGACCGGCTGCTTGACGCCGCGCGCGCGTCGCACGGCGGCGTCTTGGTGGTGCACGGCGAGCCGGGCGTCGGCAAGACCGCGCTGCTCGAGTATGCGGTCGAGGCAGGGCAGGGGTTTCGCGTCGCCCGGACCAGTGGGGTCGAGGCGGAAATGGAGCTCCCGTTCGCGGCGGCGCAGCAGCTGTGTTCCCCGTTCATCGAGCTGATGGAGCGACTCCCACAGCCCCAACACGACGCGCTTGGCGTCGCATTCGGGCTTGCCGCCGCGCAGCCACCGAATCCGTTTCTCGTCGGACTGGCGGTCCTGGGGCTGCTTTCCGAGGCCGCGGAGGAGGGGCCGCTCCTCGCAGTCGTCGACGACGCGCAATGGCTCGATCGCGCGTCTGTGCGCGCGCTTGCATTCGTCGCCCGCCGCCTGTTGGCGGAGAAGGTTGCGCTGGTGTTCGCGACGCGAGCGCTGGGCGATGCGCTCGTGCGCCTGCCTGAGCTCCACATCGAGTCCTTGGGCCGTCGCGATGCGCGGGCGCTACTGGAGTCCGTCTTGCCGGTCCCGCTGGACGAGCGCGTGCTCGACCGGATCCTCGAGGAGACGCGCGGCAATCCGCTCGCCCTGATCGAGTTGCCGCGCGGGTTGACGCCGGCCCAGCTCGCGGGAGGCTTTGGCCTGCCTGTGGCAGTGCCCTTGTCGGCCAGCATCGAGGAGAGCTTCACGCGACGGCTGGCGACGCTGCCGCATGACGCGCGGCGCCTGCTGCTCGTGGCGGCAGCCGATCCGGTCGGCGATCCGCCGCTCGTCTGGAGGGCGGCGAGACTGCTCGGGATTCCCGACACGGCGGCGGAGAACGTCCAAGTGGAAGACCTGTTGACGCTCACTCCGCGCGTGGTGTTCCGTCACCCGCTCGTTCGCTCGGCCGTCTACGGCGCGGCCGGGGTGAAGGAGCGCCGCGAGATCCACCGCGCGTTGGCGCAGGCAACCGATCCCGACACGGACCCCGATCGCCGCGCCTGGCACCGCGCGCAGGCGCAAGCCGGACCCGATGAAGACGTCGCCGCGGAGCTCGAGCGTTCCGCGGCTCGAGCGCAGGCCCGCGGTGGCTTCGCCGCTGCCGCGGCCTTTCTCGAACGCGCCGCGGCGATCACGCCCGACGCCGAGCACCGCACGCGGCGCGCCCTCGCCGCCGCGCGCACGAAGTTCCAGGCCGGCGCTCTGGACGACACGCTCCGCCTGCTCGCCACAGCCGAGACCGGTGCCCTGAGCGAGCTCCAGCGCGCTCAGGTCG
>JAXDGF010000165.1:0-2745 GCA_034665165.1 Solirubrobacteraceae bacterium
GGAGAGCTGGTCGCGAACCCGGCTCGCGGCCTGGTCTACGGCAATCGCGGCTGCCTTCACGACGAGCAGGGCCAGATCCGCCGTGCGTACAGCGGCAAGCGCTGGATCGCCTGCCGGCTCAGGTTCCGGGACCGGCGCCGCCGGCCGCTGATGGCGCCGGGCCGCTACACAGAGCTGTTCTTTCTCGACGATGTCACCGCGCTCGCCGCCGGTCATCGCCCGTGCGCAGAATGCCGCCGTGCCGACTACGACCGCCTGGTAGCAGTCTGGCGCGACCTCCATCCCGGCGATCGGGGCGCCGACGCGATCGACGAGCAGCTCCACCGTGAGCGCATCGCTCCCGGCACGGCCGGGCGGCTCTGGCACGACGCCGCCCTCGACGAGCTCCCCGACGGCTCGTTCGTCCTCCTGGAAGGGACGCCCTGGGTCGTCCTCGGTCCCGAGCTCTTGCGGTGGTCGCCGGCCGGCTACGCCGAGCGCCGGACCCGGACCGCGGGCGGCCGGGCCCGGCTCGTCACCCCTCCGTCCCTCGTCGAGGTGCTCCGCGCGGGCTGGGAGCCATTGGTGCCGCTCCTTCACCCATCGGCGCGGGCGGTGTTTAGAGTCCGGTGAGTTGCCGCAAACGCTCAAGCAAAGGACGTGACATGTCTACGACGTTGGAAGAACTCGAGGCCCAGAGCAAGGCAGTAGAGGTCCGCGGCGACATCCCCCTCGTCGCCGCGACGCTGGATTCACTGTCCGCATACGAACAGGCGGCCACCTCCTGCGCCACCGCCATGACGGCGCAGGGCGGGATGCCGGACGCCGTCATCGCCGCGCTCAACAGCGCCGACGTGGCCGCGGCTGCCAACGCCGTCATCACGCGCGGCGGCCGCGAGGACAGCAGCCTCGAGCGCGAGATGCTCGACGCGGCGATCACCGCGTGCGGGCTCTCCGAGCGCCTGTGCGGCGCGCACGCCGACCATCACGACCACTGCCGGCTCCATGCCTCACAGGCACGCGACACGGTCGCGGCCTGCAAGGCGCTGCTCGCCGAGCTTTAGGGCTGGCGTCTGACTCGAGCCCTTGGTTACTCGTACCGCACGGGGCGGTTTCGCGTGGCGGCCCGGGCCGCGACGGCCCGGCGCTGGAGGTACTCGCGCTCCGCGAGGCTCGTCGTGAGGGTGGCGGCGCGCTCGTAGGCCTCTCCGGCCCGCGCCGGATCCCCCGCGAGCTCGAGCAGGTGACCTCGGACGGCCGCGACGCGGTGCCCACCGGCGAGCCGGCCGTCGCGCTCCACCTCGGCAAGGACCCCGAGGCCCGCCTCCGGGCCGCGAAGCATCGCCACCGCCACCGCTCGGTTGAGCGTAAAGACGGGATTGGGCGAGATCCGCTCGAGGAGCTCGTAGAGCGCGGTAATCTCGCGCCAATCCGTGTCGGCGGCACTCGGGGCCTCGGCGTGAACGGCCGCGATCGCGGCCTGGAGCTGAAAGGGTCCGGCGGGACCAGCTGCAAGCGCGCCCGTGATCAGCCGCACGCCCTCGTCGATGGCGGCTCGGTCCCAGCGGCCACGGTCCTGCTCGGCGAGAGGGATGAGGGCGCCGTCGGGGCCGGTGCGCGCCCGTCGCCGCGCGTGGGTGAGGAGCATGAGCGCGAGCAGGCCGCGCACCTCGTCGTCGCCGGGCAAGAGCCGCTGGAGCATGCGCGTGAGCCGGATCGCCTCCGCGGCGAGGGTTACGCGCTGGACCTGCGCGCCCGAGCTCGCCGTGTAACCCTCGTTGAAGATCAGATAGAGGACGTGAAGGACGGAGGCCAGGCGCGCGTCGCCGGACGGGTCGGCCGGGAGCTCGAGCGCCGCGCCCTTGATCGTCGCCTTGGCCCGGCTGATGCGCTGAGCCATGGTGGCCTCGGGTACAAGGAACGCGCTCGCGATCTCGGGCGTGCTCAGGCCGCCGACGGCGCGCAGGGTGAGCGCGATCTGCGACGGCGCCGTGAGCGACTCGTGGCAGCACAGGAAGAGAAGGGCCAGCGTGTCGTCGTGGCTTCGTTCCCGCCCGGGCTCGATACCGCCGCGGGGCGCTTCGGGCTCGGCCGTGACTTCCTCGCGCCGCCGCCGGGCGAGATCACCGCGCTGCTCGTCGATCAGCCGCCGCGAGGCGACGGTGACGAGCCAGGCCCGGGGATTCTCAGGCACGTCGCCGGCCGGCCACTGCAAGGCGGCGGCGAGGAGCGCCTCCTGGACGGCGTCCTCGCACGCGTCGAACCGCCCGTGGCGGCGGACCATGATCGCGAGCACCTCGGGCGCCAGCGCGCGCAGGAGCTGCTCGAGGTCCCCGGCTTGGCTCACATCTCCACTCCGCCGACGTCCATGATGGGTCGGACTTCGAGCGGAGCGAAGCTGGAGCTCGGCCAGCGCGCCGCGATCTCGACGGCGCGGTCGATGCTCTCGCAATCGACGATCAGGTAGCCGCCGAAGTGCTCTTTCGCCTCGGCCAGCGGCCCGTCGGTGACGACGGGCGCGCCGCCCGCCACCCGTACCGTCTTGGTCTGCGCGGGGTCGGCGAGCGGGTCGGTGGCGACGAGCTCGCCGGAGTCCTTGAGCTCCTTCAGAACGGTGTCCACGTCCGCGATCAGCGCTTCGCTCCCTGGGCCGAAGAAGGCTTCGCGGGTATCGGGGTTGTCGTAGAGCAGCAGCATGTAACGCATTCGTCGTTCTCCTTGGGGAGGTTGCCAGTTGCAGGCGTTCTCGAGGCCCTTAGGGTGCGC
>JAXDGF010000166.1:0-3085 GCA_034665165.1 Solirubrobacteraceae bacterium
CGTCCAGCGGCCGCTGTGGGCCTCGACCGGGGTCAAGAACCCCGCCTACCCGGACACCATGTACGTCGACGAGCTCGTCGGCCCACACACCGTCAACACGATGCCGCTGGCCACCCTGCTCGCGGTCGCCGACCACGGACAGCTCCGTGGTCCCACCGCCGAGATCGATCCGAGCGAGGACCTCAAGGCTCTCGCCAACACTGGAATCAACCTCGAGGAGGTCACCGAGGAGCTCCTCGTGGACGGCATCAAGCAGTTCGAAGATGCCATGCGTCGGCTGCTCGAGGGCATTGAGTCTCGCCGCGCCGCGGTCGTCACGGGACGCCCACCCACGATCGCGGCGACGATCCCGCGGGACCTGCAGGAACCCGTCGCCGCTCGCGTCAAGCGGGCGATGGCTGAGAACGTCGCCCAGCGCATCTGGCGGCGCGACGCCACGCTATGGGGACCGCCGAGTGGACCGCGGCCCGAGATCGAGGACCGCCTCGGCTGGCTTACCGTGTCCGAGACCATGCTCGAGCACGCCCCCGACCTGCACGCCTTCGCCGAGGAGTGCCGCGCCGAGGGCTTCACCGACGCCGTCCTGCTGGGAATGGGTGGCTCGTCGCTCGGCCCCGAGGTCATCCGCCGCTCGTTCGGCAGCGTTCCCGGCGGCATCACCCTCCACGTGCTCGACTCGACCCACCCCGACGTGATCCGTGAGCTCGAGGCGTCGCTCGATATCCCCAACACCCTCTTCATCGTCTCCTCGAAGTCGGGGTCGACGATCGAGACGCTGTCGCACTACCGCCACTTCAAGGTGAAGGCGCAGCCGCGCCAGTTCGTGATGATCACCGACCCGGGCAGCCCGCTCGAGCGGGCCGCGCGCGAGGGCGGCCTGCGCCGGTGCTTCCTGAACCCGCCCGACATCGGTGGGCGCTACTCGGTGCTCTCCTACTTCGGCCTCGTGCCTGCGGCGCTGATGGGAGTGAGCATCGAGGCGCTCCTGCACCGAGCCCAGGTGGCCGAGCAGACGTGTGCCCACTACGACTCGACTCAGTCGAACTCGGGACTGTGGATGGGCGCGGTTCTCGGCGAGCTGGCGCTGCAGGGGCGCGACAAGCTGACCTTTGCTGTGTCCGAGCCGATCGAGAGCTTCGGCCTCTGGGCCGAGCAGCTCATCGCCGAGTCGACGGGCAAGCAGGGCCGCGGCATCGTGCCCGTCGTCGACGAGCCCCTCGGACCGCCGAGCGCGTATGGCAAGGATCGCGTCTTCGTCTACCTGCGCAACGTCGACAAGCCCAACGCGGACCTCGACCGCCGGCTCGAGGCGTTCGCGGCCGCGGGGCACCCCACCTTCACCCTGGCCACGCACGGGCCGACCGACCTTGGGAGGACTATCTTCCTCGCGGAGTTCGCGACCGCCGTCGCCGGGTGGGCGCTCGAGATCAACCCGTTCGACCAGCCCGACGTCCAGGAGGCCAAGGACAACACCAAGCGGGTCCTCGAATCGGGCGTGCCCGAGATCCCGGTCGCCGATGATGACGCGCTCCGTGCTCTCTTCCGCGACGGCGGGCCGCCGCACTACATCGCACTCCTCGGCTATCTGCCCTCCTCGGACCCGCTCGACGCGGCCGTGGCCGAGCTCCGGACCGTGCTGCGCGCCGCCACCGGCGCCGCCACCACCTACGGCTACGGCCCCCGTTACCTGCACTCGACGGGGCAGCTGCACAAAGGGGGACCGCCGCTGGGTCGCTTCCTGCAGCTTGTCTCAGAGCCCGAGGGCGATCTCGAGATCCCTGGCGCCGGCTTCTCGTTCGCGACCCTGATCGCCGCCCAGGCCGCCGGGGACCTGGAGACCCTGCGCGGGCGCGGACTTCCGACCGAGCGCGTCAAGCTTGAAGGCGATCCGGTGCAAGCCGTGCGGTCGTTGACCGAGCGGATCGACACGCTTTTGGAGGCCACGTGAAGCCATGACCGTGACTGAGGAAAACCCCCTCGTCGAGGGGCTCGAGCGGCTGCCCGTCCACCCGACGGCGCTTGTCATCTTCGGGGCGACCGGCGACCTCGCCCACCGCAAGCTGTTCCCCGCCCTCTACAACCTCGCCCATCAGGGCGCGCTTCCCGAGCGCTTCGAGCTCGTCGCCGTCTCCCGCTCCGCGCACAGCGACGAGGACTTCCAGGCGATCGCGCGCGCGTCGATCCAGCGCTTCTCGCGCACGCGCCCCGACCCGGCCGTGCTCGACGGGCTCCTGGCCGAGATGCGCTACGTCGCCGGCGTGTTCGACGACGACAATGCGTACACGGAGCTCGCGCGCACCCTCGGGCAGCTCGACGAGAACGCCGGGTATCCGCTCTCGCGCGTCTTCTACCTCGCGACCGCGCCGCAGTTCTTCCCCGTCATCGTCCGCGAGCTCGGCAAGGCCGGCCTCAACGAGGCCGGCGAGGATCGAGCGACTCGCGTGGTGATCGAGAAGCCCTTCGGGTACGACCTCGCTTCTGCCCGCCACCTCAACGCCGAGGTCCTCGAGGTCTTCGACGAGTCGCAGGTCTACCGCATCGACCACTATCTGGGCAAGGAGACGGTCCAGAACATGATGGCGTTCCGGTTCGCCAACGCGTTGTTCGAGCCCGTGTGGAACCGCAACTACGTCGACTACGTCCAGATCACGGCGGCCGAGGACATCGGGATCGAGGGTCGCGCCGGCTATTACGATGGCGCCGGGGCACTGCGCGACCTGGTCCAGAACCACATGCTCCAGCTCATGGCCCTGCTCACCATGGAGCCGCCGACGGCGTTCGAGGCCAATCGCCTGCGCGACGAGAAGCTCAAGGTGCTCGAGGCCGTCGTCCCGCCCGATCCCGACGACGTCCCGAGCATGGCCGTTCGAGCGCAGTACGCCTCCGGCGTCGTCAGCGGCGTCCCCGTCCCCGGGTATCGCGAAGAGGAGGGCATCCAGCCGGACTCACGGACCGAGACCTACGCCGCGCTCCGCCTCCACATCTCCAACTGGCGCTGGGCGGGTGTGCCCTTCTACCTGCGCACGGGCAAGCGGCTCACCCGGAAGGTGACGGAGATCGCGGTAAAGCTCAAGCCGGTTCCCCA
>JAXDGF010000167.1:0-6149 GCA_034665165.1 Solirubrobacteraceae bacterium
GAACTGCTGCGGGTTGGTCGCGGATAACGGGACCAACCCGCAGCAGTTCGCCCGCACCACCAGGCCACAGGCGACCGAGCCCGCCCACGCCCGACTCGCCGAGCGCCCAACCCCGCGCCAAGCGCCCAAATCTCCCCCCGCCGCGCCACAAACGGCCGCGCGACTTTATCATTCGTATTACATGGCAGTTTCCCCCCAGCTGGGAGCGGCTGAGCAGCTCGAGCGCCGCTACCTCGGGCTCGTCGAGCTTGCGCGGACGGTCGCGGCGGCCCAGGACTGGAAGCAACTCGTCGAGGCGATCAGCGCCGGCCTCGAGCGGGCCATCGCCGAGCCGGTGCTCGGACCGCCCGCCGTCCGCCTGTGGGCCATCACCGCCGAGGGGTTCAGCGAGCTCGCGCGCTATCCCGCCGACCACGAGTTCCCCCACTGCCCGCCCCGCGAGCTGGGGCGCGCGGGGCGCCAGAGCGAGCCCGTCGAGCCCTCGCACGGATGCGTGCTCATCGGCCTCCAGGCCGGTGGCGTCATCCTCGGCGTGGCCGAGGTCGAGGACCACGCCGCAGACCGCGATCTCCTCACCCACGCCGCTCCCGTCATCGCCTCGCGCGTGAGTGTGCTCGCCGGCCATGGCATCGACGGCGTGCTGCTCGCCCCCCTCGCGGTGGAGACGGCCAGCGATGCCACCTCCCTCATGGCCGCCTTCGCCGCCGAGGCCAAGCGGCAGCTCAGCCACGACCGGCTGAGTGCCTACCTGCTCACGTGCGAGGGGCGCGCCTTCGAGCGCTTCGCGGTGGCGACCTCGCCCATCATCCCCGGCGAGGGAGTGGTCATCCCCTTCGAGGACCTCGGCCTACGCCACGTGGTCATCACCAACCGGGCCCTCGTCTCGCCCGACCTCGCCACCGACGCGCGCGTCGTCGGCCGCGAGGATCGCGTCATCGCCAGCGCCGGCTTCCACGGGCTCCTGAGCGTTCCCCTCCGACTCCACGGCCGCCCGATTGGCGTCCTCAACTTCGTGAGCCGGACGCCCGCTTTCTACAGCGACGAGGACATCCCGAGTGCCCAGCAGATCGCGGACCAGATCGCCGCCTTCGTCGGCAACCTGCACGTCCAGCAGCGCATGCGCACGCTCATCCGCCACGAGGCCACCGAGCGCGAGCGGACCCGGATCGGACGCGACCTCTACCACGCCGTGGCGCAGAGCATGCCCGCCATCGCCCGCGTGGGCGAGGAGCTCACCGACCGGCTGGCCGAGACGGACCCTGAGGCATGCGCCCAGGCCGCGCGCGTGCGCGAGCTCGCCGACCGCACCATCGTCGACGTCCGCCGGGCGGTGGCGAACCTCGTCCCGCGCGACCTCGACTCCCACACGCTCGAGGAGGCGGTGCGCTCGGCGCTCCAGATGCTCGCCGACGGGGGGCCGACTCCCCACCTGGACGTGCAGGGCGACACCGTCGCTGTCTCCGGCGCCGTGCGGCGCGGCGTCTACCGGATCGTGCAGGAGGCGCTCACGAACGTCCGCGTCCACGCGGCGGCGGCGAATGTCACTGTCACCATCGATTGCGGTCGCGACCTGCTCGTGACCATCGACGACGACGGCATCGGCTACGACGCCGAGCTCGCCGCCGCTTCGGGCGGCCTCGGGCTCCAGCACATGCTCGATCGGGCGCGGGCGCTCGGCGGCCTGCTCACGATCGACAACCGTTCCCGCGGGGGCACGCGCGTGCGCCTCGAGCTCCTCGGTATCGGCGACGCCGGCGACGAGCCCGTCGGGCCGGCGCCCGAGGTGGGCGGCGCTCCGGGAGCCAACCTCCGCGTCTTCGTCGTCGAGCGCCACCCCCTGACCCGGGCCGGGCTCCTCCATCTCATCGGCGCCGCTCCCGACCTCCGCGTCGTCGGGGAAGCGGCCTCCATCGACGAGGCGCGGGGACAGCTGCGCCGGCTATGGCCCGACGTCATCCTCCTCGACGCGCACCTCCCCGGGCCCGAGCTCGAGCGCCTGGTGCGCGCGCTCCGGGCCGAGCTCCCACTCGCCGGCCTCGTGATCATGTCCGAGTCGGCGACCGGCCACGAAGCAGCGCTGGCCGAGGCCGGCGCGTCGGCCTACCTGCGCAAGGAGATCACCGCCGGCGAGCTCGCCGACGCCGTGCGCGCCGTGGCCGGGGGCGTGAAGACGCGGCCACCCGAGCTCCCCACCGCGCTCGAGGGCGGGAACCTGAGCTCACGCGAGCGCCTCATCCTGTGCCTGATGGTGGCGGGCTGCACCAACACCGAGATCGGCAAGCGCCTGTTCCTCGCCACCAAGACCGTCGAGCGCCAGGTCGCGACCGTCGTGCGCAAGCTCGGCGCGCGCAACCGAGCCCACGCGGCCGCCATCGCGGTTTCGCGGCACATCGTCGATCCCGAGGCGGCGGGCTAGAGCCTCTCCAGGAGTTCGTGACTCTGACGTTCGGCGCGGGCCGTGCGGGGGGTCGGCCAGGCGTCGAGAGCACGATTCTTTCCGCATACCGGAAAGAATCGTGCGTTCGATCGCGGATCGACTGCCACTTCTGGGCGATCGTCGCCTGACCGATGACATTTCAGGCGCAGCGCTCCCGAGAGACCTAGGCGGGCGCCGGACACAGGACCCTGGGCGTGGGAGGTGACTGTGACGCGCGTGAGCCGCCCAGGCTCCCGTTCACCACCGCCCGGGCGCACACGCCGCGCGCCGCGATCTCCGCACCCGCACCCCCGCCCCTCAAGCCCCGTCCAACCCGTACGCCCGCAACGCATTCCGACCCAGCACCGCCGCCGCGACCTCCGGGTCCCAGCCGCCGCCCCCCGAAAGCGTCCCCAGCGCCGACACATCCGCCATGTCAAACGGCAGGTCGGTCCCGAACACCACCCGCTCGGCCCCCGCGAGCGAGATCAGGAACGCCAGCGAGCGCGGGTCGAACGCGACCGTGTCGAACAGAAACCGGTCGAGGTACGCCGACGGCCGCCGCTCGGACGAGTTGCGCATCTCGGCCCGCACGTCATACGCGTGGTCTAAGCGCCCGAGCTGGTACGGCAACCCGCCGCCGGCGTGCACGAGCTGGACGACCAGACCCGGGTGGCGGTCGAGCACGCCGCCCACGATCAGCCGCGCCGCCGCGACGAAGGTCTCGGTCGGATTCCCGATCACGTTGGCGAGGTGAAAGCCCTGGAGTGACGGCCCGGGCGCCGCGATCATCGTCATGTACGGGTGCACCATCACCGGCACCCCGAGCCGCGCGGCGGCTGCGAAGAACGGATCCAATAAAGGGTCGTCGAGCATCATCTCGCCCACGCTCGTCCCGATCTCGACCCCCACGAGCCCGAGCTCCGAGCCGCAAGCGCGCTCGAGCTCGGCCACCGCAGCCCCCGGGTCATTCAGAGGCACGGTGGCGATCCCGCGCAGGCGACCCTCGCTGCGCGCGGCCAGATCAGCGGCGGCATCGTTGATTACGCGATGCACGCGGGCGGTTTCCCCCGCATCCGTCCAGTAGAGAAACAACGACGGCGTCAGCGACATCAGCGAGACGTCGATGCCGTCGCGGTCCATCTGTTCGAGCTTGGCGTCGACCTCGTGAAATAAGGGAAAGACCGGGTAGCGGAGTCCATTCCCGTGCACGATGAGCGGGTCGGCCCCGTCGCGCTCGACGAGCTCGAGATCGGGCGGCCCGTCGCCGCGGCGGATGACGTCGAGGAGCTCGACGGGGATGAAGTGGGTGTGGGCGTCGATGACCGGCATGACCACAAGCTCCGCCCCCCGATCGTCGCAGAGGCCGCCGCCGGCCGAAAGCGGGAAAACCCGCCGCTGCGGTCGGCATCTTCCCGATGACAGGGCCTTCCCCCGTCCCGATACTCGGGGCCCATTCAACCATTGGGAGGCTCGCGGTCTCCTGTCGGACCAGAGGTAGAACGACGTGAGGAAGCTGCGGGTAGCTGTCGACATCGGAGGCACGTTCACGGACCTCGTCGCCTACGACGAGGAGAGTCATGACCTGCTCACGGTCAAGACGCCGTCGACGCCCCCGGGCTTCATCGGAGGCGTCCTCGACGCCTTCACCCGGGCCGGGATCGGTCCCGAGGACGTGACCCTGTTCAAGCACGGCTCGACGATCGCCACCAACGCCATCATCCAACGCACGGGGGCGAAGACCGGCCTGGTCACCACGGCCGGGATGCGCGACGTCCTCGGAGCGGGACGGGCCAACCGCCCCGACCTCTTCAACTCGAACTGGAACCCCTCGCCCCCGCTCGTCCCGCGCAGGAACGTGCTCACCGTGCGCGAGCGTGTCGACTACGAGGGCGCCGTCCTCACCGCCCTCCACGAGGACGACGTGCACGAGGCCGCGCGCAAGTTCACCAAGCGCGGCATCGAAGCCGTCGCCGTCGCTTTCCTCAATTCGTTCATGAACGGTGCCCACGAGGCGCGAGCCAAGGAGATCCTGCTCGAGGAGATGGGCGACGCCGTCCGGGTGTGCACCTCGGCCGAGACCCTGCCCGAGGTCCGGGAGTTCGAGCGCACCTCGACCACGGCCGCCAACGCGTATCTGATGCCTGTGATCGAGACCTACCTCGAGCAGCTCGAGAGCGCCCTGCGCGAGTGGGGCTACGCGGGCCAGATCCTCGTGACGCACTCCGGGGGCGGGGTCATCACCGCGCGCTCGGCCCAGCGCGTGCCCGCGCGCATCTGCCACTCGGGACCCGCCGGCGGGGTCGTGGGCGGCGTCATCGTGGGCCAGTCGGCCGGATTCGACAACGTCATCACCTTCGACATGGGGGGCACGAGCGCCGACCTCTCGCTCGTCGAGGGCGGCAAGCCCTCGCTCTCCTCCGAATGGCGGGTCGACTGGAACATTCCCATCCTCTTTCCCGCCATCGACCTGGTCGCGATCGGCGCCGGCGGCGGCACCATCGCCTGGGTCGACGCGGGCGGCTCGCTCCGGGTCGGGCCCGACAGCGCGGGCGCCGACCCCGGCCCCGCGTGCCTCGGTCGCGGCAACGAGCAGCCCACGATCACTGACGCGCATCTCTTCCTCGGGCGCCTCCAGGCCGACCGTTACCTCGGCGGCGACGTCACCATCTACCCCGAGCTCGCCGAGCGCGCGATCACGAGCCTGGCCGAGAAGCTCGAGATGTCGACGGCCGAGGTGGCGAGCGGCATGCTCCGCATCGGCAATGCCAACATGACCTCGGCCACCCACCTGATCTCGGTCCAGCGGGGCTATGACCCGAGGGAATTTGCGCTCGTAGCGGGCGGCGGTGCAGGGCCGCTGCACGCCGTCGAGATCGCCCGCGAGCTCGGTATCCCCAACGTGATCGTGCCCCCGACCCCGGGCGTCACCTCGGCCCTGGGCATCCTCCAGGTCGACCTGCGCCACGACATCCTGCGCTCGGTCCTGACCCAGACCGCCCACCTCGAGGCGGGCGCGCTCGAGCATGTCTTCGCCGAGCTCGAGGCCGAGGCGGCCGAGATCCTCGAGCGCGAGCAGATTCCCGAGGAGCGCCGCCAGCTCGAGCTCTCGGTCGACGTGCGCTACTACGGCCAGACGCCGTACCTGAACCTCATGCTCGACGAGGCTCCGAGCACGGCGGAGGCGATCGACAAGCTCGGCGAGCGCTACGCCGATCAGTACGAGCGCGAGTTCGGCTACCGCCTGGCCGAGGAGATCGCCAGCGTCGAGATCGTCAACGCGCGCGCGGCGGCCATCGGCGTCGCGATCCCGGCCCAGCTCGAGCCCGCGACGAGCGCCGCCACTGGCGAGGCGACGACCGACGAGACCCGCCCCGTGTACTTCGACGAGGTCGGCGACTTCACCGATACGCCCGTCTACCGGCGCGACCGCCTCGGTGCCGACGCCACGATCGACGGTCCCGCCATCGTCGAGCAGGCCGACACGACGATCCTGATCCCGCCCGGCGCGCGGGCCCGAACCGACGCCGGCATGAACCTCGTGATCGCCGTGGACGCCGTCACGCGCGTGCCCGCCCGCCTCCACGCCGTCGCATCGAGCGACGAGGGAGCCTGAGATGCCAAGCACGACGACCACGTCCTCACTGCGGCTCGACCCGATCACTTTCGAGGTCCTGCGCAACGCCTTCAAGGCCATCTGCAACGAGGCGAGCGCGCTCATCGAGCGCGTCTC
>JAXDGF010000168.1:0-5079 GCA_034665165.1 Solirubrobacteraceae bacterium
CCCCACCGCGCCGCCACCCAGCCGCTCGCCGGGATCAGCACCGCCAGCGTCACCAGGTAGGCGCTGATCACCAGGCTGATCGAGGTCGACGGCACCCCCAGCGAGCGACCGATCGCCGGCGCCGCCGTCGTCACGATCGTCCCGTCGAGCATCTCCATGAAGAAGCAGCCGGCGACAAGCAGGGCGAGCCGGCGCTCAGGTGGCACCGAGGGGATCGCCATCGAGCGCTAACCGGCCGACGGGGTGGATTGGGCGGCGACCCAATCACTTACTTCGGCAACCAGCGCCACCACCGCATTGCGGTCAAGTGGCTCGACATCGAGGAGCTCGTCGTAACGCATCGGAACCGCATAGATCGTCAAGTCGTCGAGCCACTCGGCGCCGGGAGGTGGGTCGATTCCGCCTGCCTGCAGGATTTCGAGCTGCAGGCCCAAGTCATGTTCCTTATTGGTCCTGAGACCATGGAACGCGATCACGGCCTCGAGCCACTTCTCGATCGCCTGCTGGGCGTGAAACCCGACCGCCTCGTCATCGATCTCCGGGTCGGAGGCGAGACGACGCATCGCCTTCGCGTCCCCTTCGGCCTTGCGAGCGAGGACGCGCGCCAAGTCCCGCCCTTCAGGCCTCGACAAGGACTCGTCCCTCAGAAAGCGCCTCGTTGAGGAGCGAGCCCTCGAAGTGTCCCCAATCCTCGGCATGCCTCGCGCCCACCACAATGAGATCGAGGCCGATGCCGAGGCCACGGAGCTCGCGGCGCAGTCGAGCCGATTCGGCGCGGGGATTTTCGATGTCGTCCGGCGTGATCACGAGCAAGTCCAGATCCGAGTTCGATCGCTGATCACCACGGGCTCGCGAGCCAAAAAGAATCACCTTCGCGCCGGGCGCGGCGGCAGTGAGCCTACGCGCCACCTCCCCGATCAGCTCTTCATTCTTCGGGGCTTCCGCAGATCTATTATTTCGGTCAGGACTCATCGAACTCCCAGGGGAAAGCGTAGTCCCAGGTGCGGAGATACGGGGTGACCGACGCGCGTGCGATTCAAAGTCCGAGTTCCAGTTCGCCCGCTCGCAGGGAGGCCGGGGTGACACAAAAGGCGTCGTCGGCTTGAACCAGGAGACCCACCTCGATCAAACCCGTGATGGCGTCCTCGACTTCGGCCGTTCGCCCCGGGTTGCGCGCCACGGCCGTCATCTCGTCGAGGAGATCGGACTGTGCGAGCGGCTCGGGGTGCCGTTCAATCGCGATCGCCAGGACCGCTGATTCGACACTCCTCTGACTCGGTTCGGTTCTGTCGTGACTCCGCTCGCCGTCCATAACGTCACCAATCCGGGTCAGCGCAAGACTCGCCCCACCACGTAATCGAGCCATCCAGTTTCGACCGCTTGCTCCGAAGATCGATCGTCAGAAGCTTCGGATCCGCTCATAGACTTTAGGCTATGGCGTCGAGGGCTTGGGCGCGCAATGCTCGGACTGCGTGCAGGGATCAGTTCCGAACATACGACAGCTCGGTGAAGCGATCTGGGAGCTTCGCGAAGAGGATGGGATCCCCAGCGAAACGCTCGCGCGTGAGGCGGGTGTAGACCCGGCACACCTAAATCGGGCCGAAAACCACGGGAAAAACCTGAGCTGGAAGAAGCTCGCGTCACTCGTCGAGATCCTCGACATACCAATGTCCAGGTTGGTCTTGCGAGCTGAGGAGATCGCCAAATCGGGTCGGCCACCCAAAGCTCGAAAAGATGGCTAGTAGCTGCAGCGGAGCCGATGGCGGTCTGAACCTCCCGACTCCGGGACAACTCGGGCGCGCGGTGCGAGAGCTGCGAGTCGAACGCGAGATGACCCTCGAGGTACTCGCCAAGGCCGCCGACCTTCACTGGACGTACCTCTCGGGGATCGAGCGCGGCCGTCGCAATCCAAGCTTGAACGTCCTGGCTGCAGTCGCCGGGTCACTCGACATCAAAGACCTCCAGGCTGATTCGCCTGGCCGAAGATTCTCGGGGCTGAGGGGCTCTCGCGCCGGCCGTCGAGCGCAGGACCGAACGCAGTTCGCCGAGGTAGCGGCGCCGCGCCGCCCGGTCGAGGAGGTCGGGGATGAGGACGCCGTCGAGGTGGTCGAGCTCATGCTGGAGGATCGAGGCGTGGTGGCCCTCGGCGACAACCTCGAGCGGCTCGCCGCGGGCGTCGCGGGCGCGCACCGTCGCCGTCGCGGCCCGCTCGACCTCGGCGAAGACACCGGGCATCGAGAGGCAGCTCTCGATGAAAAGCTCGCGGGTCGGGGAGGTGGCGACGATCTCGGGGTTGACGAGGACGCGGAAGAAGGGCTCGGGGTCGTCGTCGGGGAGGCGGTAGACGACCATCCGCCGCAGCCTGCCGATCTGCGGCGCGGCAAGCCCGGCCCCGGGCGCATCGAAGAGCACCTGGGCCTGGTGGGCGACCTCGGTCTCGAGCGCCGGGTCGAACCCGGTGACCGGGCGGGCGACGGCGCGCAGCGCTGGGTCGCCCCAGAGCCGGATCTCGCGGTAGGCGCGGCGGCGGCGGGCGAGGTCGATCGGCGGCGGTGAGGGCGGCTCGGAAGCGTCTTCCACGCGCCGACCGTGCCGGCCAACCCTGTCAGTGAGCGTCAGCAGAGTGGCCTGCGGTTGGGGCCTGGCGTGGGAGGATGGGCCGATGCGGGTGAGTCGACTGCTGACCTTGGTCGGGCTCCTGAAAGCGCGCGGCTCGATGACCGCGGAGGAGCTGGCGGGCGAGCTCGGCGTCTCGCGCCGCACCGTCTACCGCGACGTCGAAGTGCTGGCCTCGGTCGGAGTGCGGCTCGAATCGGCCCATGGCCGGGCGGGCGGCTACCGGATCCCGCGCCGCGACCGTCCCGAAATGCTCGGCCTCGGCCCGAGGCGACCGAGTCGGCGGCGCTGGCGCGAGCCTTCGGGGCCGGCGACCGCAGGTTCGCCGCGGTCGCCGCGACGCCCGTCGACGCCGCTGCGCGGGCGGTGCGCGAAGACCGTTGGGTGCGGATCGGACGCGCCGACGCCGAGTCCCGCGACGCGGGCGCCGCACCCGCCTTCGAGGCTGCCGCGCTCGGTCTCGTTCACGACGGCGCCCGTTGGCAGCTGCTCTGCAGTGCCGGCGAGGACGGCGAGCTGCGCGCCGAGGCACTCGACGAGGCGACGACGGTCGAGGTCCTACCGCGCCGCCACTCCCCGACGCCGAGCTTCGACGCGCTCGCCGCCTGGGATCAGCTCCGCGTCGCGCCGCTCGCCACCGGCTGACGCCACCGTTCCGTGGTGAGTTTCTCTCGCATAGCGAGAGTTTCTAACCACGCTGGAGCGGCGGCGGCTTACGCTCCTCGGGATGGTGGACCTCCCTGAGCACGTCGCGCGCAACCGCTCCTACTGGGACGAGCGGGCGGCCGAGTTCGTCCCCGAGGGACGGCGCAACTGGGAGAGCGAGGAACCGATCTGGGGACTATTTGCGGTGCCCGAGGCCGAGGTCGGGCTGCTGCCGGGGGAGCTCGAGGGGCGCGATGCGATCGAGCTCGGCTGCGGCACCGGCTACGTCTCCGCCTGGCTGGCGAGGCGCGGCGCCCGCCCGGTCGGGATCGACAATTCAGAGGTCCAGCTGGCGAGCGCGCGCGCCTTCCAGGCGGAGTTCGGGATCGAGTTCCCGCTCCTCCACGGTGACGCAGAGAACGTCCGCTTCCCCGACGAGTCCTTCGACATCGCGATCTCCGAGTACGGGGCGAGCGTCTGGTGCGACCCCTACCGCTGGATACCCGAGGCGGCCCGCCTGCTGCGCCCCGGCGGCGAGCTCGTCTTCCTCGTCGACTCGGTGCTCTCGATCCTCTGCGGACCCGACAACGAGAACGATCCGGTCGGCGAGCGCCTCCTCCGACCCCTCTTCGGCCTACATCGGATCGAATGGCCCGACGACCCCTCGGTCGAGTTTCACCTGCCGCCGGGCAAGATGATCGAGCTGCTGCGCGACTGCGATCTCGAGATCGAGGAGCTGATCGAAGTCCGTCCGTCCGCCGGCGCCACCACCCGCTTCAAGCACATGCCGCTCGAGTGGGCGCGCGACTACCCGTGCGAGGAAGTCTGGCGGGCGCGTAAGCGCGGGACGGGCGCCGCGGCCTAAGCGAGCGCCTCGAGTGCGGCGATCACGACCCGGGTGGCGCGGGTCAGCCGGGCGTCGAGGTCGAGCAGCGAATCGCCGAGGTCCGGTTCCCGCGCCGACCGCGCCAAGCGAGGTCGTCTTGTACGCGCGGCACGCCTCGATCGAGGCGTGCCGCTCCCGTCGAGGATCCCTCATCGTGGGACGGCACGCTACGAACGCCCTGAGGGTCGAACCAGAGCACCTTCCCACCGTCATCGGGACGGGGTGGTGTGTGAAGCGCCCACCTCCGTCGCCCGACGGCCCGGGACTCGCGTCGGCGGCGGCGGGACGGTGAGGGTCCGGACCGGGGTCGGTTGGGTACGGAGCGCCCGGGCGTTCGGGAGCGACCCTGGCAGGGTGTGGCCGCTGCCGAACGCCCGGGTCGTGACGGTTTCGGCGGGAAGTCACAGAGATGTGGCCGTTACAAAGACGTGGCCACCGATATGGCCCCTATAGGGGGGTCAAAGGGTGGTCACGTGTTTGTAACGCCTGAAGATCTGTGACCTTCGCTACGGCTTCGTGACAACCGCCCGTCCTTTTAACGACTCCCACACCCCCGGCCGTCTCGACCACGGCCACACCCAGCCGGGGTCGTGGTCAGACGGCCGGCGTCCTTCACCCGGCCGTCTCGGCAGCCACACCCCCCGGGGCCGCCGAGAGGACCGACGCCACGCCCGGTGCGTTCGCACTTATCCGCGGATAGCGCATTAAGTGCGAACGCGGCTTGGCGGGATCAGCGCGCGGGGCCCTGGCGGGCTTGCCGGACGGCGATCAGCGGGCAGACGCTGTGCGCGGCGATCGGGCCCTTCACTTCCCAGAGCACGTACGGCGAGCGCGCCTTGCGCAGCCGCAGCCCCTTGAAGGGCGGCGTGTGCCTGGAGCCCTTGGTGACGACGTAGCGGACCCCGGCCGGCGGCTTGCCTTCGGCTTCGGCG
>JAXDGF010000169.1:0-12419 GCA_034665165.1 Solirubrobacteraceae bacterium
CGGCGAGCGCCGCCTCGGTGCCGAAGCCGGCCGGGACGCGGCAGTCGACCTTGAGCTGTGCTCGCGAAGGGATGACGTTGATCTTCTCCGAGGCGCGGACCATCGTCGGCGCCATCGTGACCCCGAGCATGGGCTCGATCACGGTCGCCAGGCCGGGCGACCGCGCCCGGATCCGCGCCAGCGCTCCGGCGGGGTCGGCGGGATCCTCGCCGAGGCCCCGCAGCAGCGCGAGGGGCTCCTCGGTGAGCTCGAACTTGGGCTGGCGCTTGGCCAGCGCGTCGATGATCGGCCCGAGCTTGAGGAGGGCGTTCTCGCCCATGCCGGGGATCGAGGCGTGGCCGGCGACGCCCGACGTGGTCACGGTGAAGCGGAAGATGCCCTTCTCCGAGCAGCACACGCCGTAGTGCCTGCGTCCCTCGTACTCGAAGACCTCGCCCCCGCCCTCGTTCAGAAGCATGTCGCAGCGGACCTTGTCCGGGTGGGTCGCGGTCAGCCAGTGCGCCCCCAGTTCGCCGCCCGTCTCCTCGTCGGACACAAACACGAGCAGGAGCGAACCCCGGGCCGGACGCCAGCCCGAGCCCGCCAAGGCGGCGCCCCCGGCGGCCTCGGCCGCCACCTGCGACTTCATGTCGATCGCTCCCCGGCCCCACAGGTAGCCGTCGGCGAGATCACCCGACCAGGGATCGTGCTCCCACTCGGACGGCTCGGCGAGGACGGTGTCGACGTGGCCGAGGTAGCACAAGGTGGGGCCGTCGCTCGCCCCGTCGAGCCGAGCGACGAGATTCGGACGCTCGGGCGTGGCCCCGAGCACCTCGGTCGAGAACCCCGCCCGCTCGAGATATTCGGCCAGATACTCGATCGCCGCGCGCTCGTTGCCGGGCGGATTGACGGTGTTGAAGCGCACGAGCCGCTGCAGGACCTCGGTCGTTTCGCTGACAAGGTCGGGCGCGGCCATGTGGCGGGTCAGGGTAGCGGGCGAGGGCGCCCCGGGTAAGGCCGTAGAGTCCCCAGCGCCATGGCCGCATCGGACGACCTCGCCCTCGCCCTGGAGCTGGCCGCGCTCGCCGACGAGATCACCGTCGCCCGCTTCCGCGCCGAGGACCTCGTGATCGAGACCAAGCCCGACCTCACGCCCGTCACCGAGGCCGATCGCAACGTCGAGCATCTCATTCGTGATCGCCTGGCCGAGGCCCGGCCCGAGGACGCGATCGTCGGCGAGGAGATGGGCGGCTCGGGGGGCGCGCCGCGGCGCTGGATCATCGATCCGATCGACGGAACCAAGAACTACGTGCGCGGGATCGCGGTGTGGGCGACGCTGCTCGCGCTCGAGGTCGACGGCCGGATCGAAGTGGGGGTCGTCTCGGCGCCGGCCCTGTACCGGCGCTGGTGGGCCAGCCGCGGCGAGGGGGCGTTCATGTACGACGGACGCGTGACACGCCGGCTCCAGGTGTCAGCCGTGGGTCGGCTCGCCGACTCCCAGCTCTCCTACGGGGGGCTCGAGGACTGGGAGGAGCGCGGCCGCCTCGATGCTCTACTCGAGCTCGGCCGGAGCTGCTGGCGGACGCGCGGCTTTGGGGACATCCTGAACTACATGCTTGTGGCGGAAGGGGCGGTCGAGATCGGGTCCGATCCCGAGGCCAAGCTGTGGGACCTCGCCGCCCCGATGGTGATCGTCGAGGAGGCCGGCGGGCGGTTCTCCGACCTCGGGGGCACGGCGCGCGCCGACGGCGGTGACGGGATCGCCACCAACGGGCTCGTGCACGACGCCGCCCTCGAGATCATCGGGCGGTAACCGGTGGAGCGACTGTTCGGCGAGGATCCTCCGCGCGAGCCCGGGGAGCGCCCGGCCGAGCCCGCTTACGCGCCCCTGGCCACGCGCTTGCGCCCGACGAAGCTGGAGGACATCGTGGGCCAGGACCGCTTGCTGCACGCGGGCTCGGCGCTGCGCACGGCGATCGAGGCGGGACGTCCGCACTCGATGGTCCTGCACGGACCGCCGGGGAGCGGCAAGACGACGCTGGCAAGGATCGTCGCCGAGCACGCGAACGCCGTGTTCGAGCAGGAGAGCGCCGTCGCGGCCGGGCGCGCCGAGGTCCGCGCCGTGATCGAGCGCGCGCGCCACCGGCGGGCCACGACGGGGACCGCCACCGTCTTCTTCTTGGACGAGATTCACCGCTTCAACAAGGCTCAACAGGACGCGCTCCTGCCCGCGGTCGAGGACGGCCTGCTCACGCTGATCGGAGCGACGACCGAGAACCCGTACTTCGAAGTCAATTCCGCCCTCATCTCCCGCGTCCAGGTCTACGAGCTCGAGGCTCTCACGGCGGCCGACGTGCGCATCCTCCTCGACCGCGCCGTCGCGCTCGGCGAGTGCGGCCCGGCGGAGGTGTCCGAGGAGGCGCTCGCGTTCCTCGCCGCCCGCTCGGGGGGCGACGCCCGGACGGGGCTCAACGCGCTCGAGCTCGCGTGCCGGACCGCGGCGGGCGAGCCGGTGACGATCGCCCACGCCGAGGACGCGCTCCAGCGCCGCGCCATCCTCTACGACCGCCAGGCCGACCAGCACTACGACACCATCTCGGCCTGGATCAAGGCCACGCGCGGCTCGGACCCGGACGCGTCCCTGTACTACCTGGCGGTCATGCTCGAGGGCGGTGAGGACCCGCGCTTCATCGTCCGCCGGATGATCGTCCTCGCCTCCGAGGACGTCGGCAACGCCGACCCGAACGCGCTGCTCGTCGCGACAGCTGCCGCGCAGGCCGTCGAGCACGTGGGGCTCCCCGAGTGCCAGTTCGCCCTCGCCCAAGCGGCCGTCTACCTGTCGCTGGCGCCCAAGTCCGACGCGGCCAAGCGCTCGATCTCGGCCGCCCGGGGATACATCCGCGACCACGGCGCCGCCACGCCCCCGGCCTACCTGCGCTCGAGCACGCGCAGCGACGGCGGCTACGACAATCCCCACGCCCGGCCCGGCCACTTCTCGCCTCAGGAGCTCCTGCCCGACGACGCCGTCGGCGCCCGCTTCTACGAGCCCGACGAGGCGGAGGCCGAGCTCGTCAAGCGGCTCGAGGAAATCCGGCGCGCCCGCGGCCGGTCATGAGGCCCCGACCGAGGGCCACGCCACCCCGCGCCTAGACTTACGGGCGCGATGGAGTCCTCCACCCTCACCGCCCAGCTCGAGTCCTTCAACCCCGCCACCGGCCAGCTCGTCGGCACGGTGCCGATCACCCCGCCCGACGACGTGCAGGCCGTCGTCGACGCCGTCGCCAAGGTCCAGCCCTTCTGGGCCGAGCTCACGCTGGCCGCGCGCGGGCGCTACCTGGAGCGCACGGCGCAGGTGCTCATAGACGAGTCTGACGGCATCCGCGACCTGATCTCGCGCGAGCAGGGCAAGCCCCGCATCGAGGCGTTCTCGATGGAGATCCTGCCCACGATCGACGCGCTGAACTGGATCGCGCACGCGGGCCGGGACATCCTCGCCGACGAGAAGATCCCGATGCCCCAGCTCTTCCTGAAGACCAAGCGCTCGGCCTTCACCTACGAGCCCCTCGGCGTCATCGGGATCATCTCGCCCTGGAACTACCCCTGGAGCATCCCCTTCGGCGAGATGGCGCTGGCGCTCATGGCCGGCAACGGCGTCGTCCTCAAGCCCGCCTCGCTCACCCCTCTCATCGGTGAGCGCATCGTGCGCGCGTTCGAGCGCGCCGGCGTGCCCGAGGGCCTGGTACGCGTCATCCACGGGCCGGGCACGGGACCAGCGCTCGTCGAGTCGAGCGTGAACAAGGTCTTCTTCACCGGCTCGGTCGAGGTCGGACGCGGCGTCGGCGAGGCGTGCGCGCGCCAGCTGAAGGGCTCGGTGCTCGAGCTCGGCGGCAAGGACCCGATGATCGTCCTTCCCGATGCGGACATCGACCACGCCATTGCCGGGGCGCTGTGGGGCGGATTTGCCAACGCCGGTCAGACCTGCTCGGGCATCGAGCGCGTGTACGTCGTGCGCGAGGTCTCAGAGCGCTTCATCGCCGGCGTCGTCGCCGGGGCTCGAGGCCTCCACGTCGGCGATCCCATGCAGTGGGACACCGAGATCGGGCCGATGGTCTCGCGCGAGCAGTTCGACCTCGTCGCCGAGCTCGTCGACGATGCCGTCGCGTCCGGGGCACAGTTGCGCTGCGGAGGTCCGGTCGAGGTCCCCGAGCTCGAGCACGGCGCCTTCTACACCCCGACCGTGCTCACCGGCGTCACCAACGAGATGCGGATCATGCAGGAGGAGATCTTCGGGCCCGTGATCCCCATCGTCGTGGTCGACTCAGAGGACGAGGCCGTCGCCCTGGCCAACGACTCCCGCTTCGGGCTCGGCGCCTCGGTGTGGACCTCGGACCGGCCCAAGGGCGAGCGCGTCGCCCGCGAGCTCGAGGCCGGGATGGTCTGGATCAACGATCACATGTTCAGCCACGGCGCGTGCCAGTGCTCCTGGGGGGGAGTCAAGGACTCCGGCCTCGGGCGCACCCATTCCAAGTTCGGCCTCTACGAGTGCGTCAACATCAAGCTCCGCGTGTGGGAGTCCTCCACCGTCCGCGATCCGTGGTGGCACCCGTACGACGAAACGCTCGGCCGTGCCCTGCGCCAGACCGCCTCGATCCTCTACGGCCGCCCGTCGATCCGCGCCGGGGCGCTGCGCGACGGCGCCGCGCCGCTCCTCAAGCTCGGGGCGCGGCTGGCCAAGGACGCGCTGCGGCGGTAGTCGGGCGGGCGGAGGCTACCCTTTACCCCTGGATGCCAGCCCAGGCTTACACCGGCAAGGAGTGCGTGTGCCAGCTCCGCAAGGGGATCTGCGACCAGTCGTGCGTCCAAGGCATGCTCGACACTCCTTTCTACATCGCCTGCCTGCGGCTCACGGGGCGGCGTTGCCTCGTTGTGGGAGGGGGCAACGTCGGGCTCGAGAAGGTCGAGGGCCTGCTCGCCTGCGACGCCAACGTCACGCTCGTGGCCCCCGACGCACACCCGGAGCTCGTCCAGCTCGCACTCGAGGGGTCGATCCGCTGGGAGCGGCGCCCGTACGAGGCCGCCGACCTCGAGGGCTGCCTGATCGCCATCGCCGCCACCAACATCTCCGAGGTCAACATCCGCGTCTTCGAGGACGCCGAGGAACGGGCCATGCTCGTCAACGTCGTCGACGTTCCGCCCCTGTGCAACTTCATCCTCCCGGCCATCGTGCGCAACGGACCGCTCGCGATCGCCATCTCGACCGCGGGCGCCTCACCGGCGCTCGCCAAGCGGATGAAGCGAGAGATCGCAGAGGCCTTCGGCGAGCCCTACTCGGAGCTCGCTGTCCTGCTCAACGACGCCCGCGGCTGGGCCAAGGCCACGCTGCCGACCTACCAGGACCGCAAGGAGTTCTTCGAATCGATCGTCAACGGCGAGCCTGACCCGATCGAGCTTCTGCGCGCCGGCGACGCCCGGGCGGTCGTGGACCTCATCCTCGACGCCCAGCGCACCTACGCCTCCGCGTGAGCGGGAAAGACATCCATGTCTTTCCTTGCGAGTTCGCCTGGCGGCGAACTCGGGAGGTTGACGTATGAGCGACGAGCCGGCGCAGCTCACCCACCTCGACGGCAGCGGCCGCGCACGGATGGTCGACGTCGGCGACAAGCCGGCCACCGAGCGCCGCGCCGTCGCGAGGGCGCGCGTGCGCATCGCGCCGGACACGGCTCGGGCGGTCCTCGCGGGCGACGCGCCCAAGGGCGACGTCATCGGCGTCGCCCGCATCGCCGGCATCCAGGCCGCCAAGCGTACGGGCGACCTCATCCCCCTCTGCCATCCGCTCGCCCTGTCGTTCGTCGGCGTCGAGGGCGAGGTCGACGCCGGCGCGGGCGAGATCACGCTCACCGCCGAGGCGCACAACACGGGCCCGACCGGGGTCGAGATGGAGGCCATGACGGCCGCCGCGGTGGCCGCGCTCACCGTCTACGACATGATCAAGGGCATCGACCGGAGCGCCGAGATCATCGAGGTCACCCTGCTCGAGAAGTCGGGCGGCCGCTCGGGGCTGTGGCGGCGGGACTGAGGAGCCGATCACGGTCCGACGACCGTGGTTCCCGTGCCCGTCTGGCTTCCTCGGTGCGGAGGCGTCGGGGCGGGTGCGGGTCCCGGTCCGATTGTGATCGTCGTCAGGCCCGTGCCGGATCCCGGGGTTGACTTGGGGTAGGTGACCGTCACGATCGTGTCGCCCGACTTGGTGTAGGTCACGGTGTCGATCGTCTCACCCGAACTGGTGTGCGTGACGGTCTCTATCGTCCCCTTGGCCGGGCCGATCGTCGTCGTGCTCGAGCCCTGGCCGGCGGGGGCGCCCCGCCCCTTCGGGCCGTTGCCGGCCTTGGCGCCGTTGCCGCCGTGGGCACCGAGGCCCACTCCATTGCCCGGACCGAGCCCGGCCCCCAGACCGCCGACCCCGACGACGCTGACCGGCCCGATCACCGCGCCCCACAGCACTCCGTGGTGCGGCCCGGTCCGCCACGACGTCCCGCGGGTCGCAGGCTCCCTATCCTGTCGCGCGCAGTGCAGACAGCGATTCTCACCATCTCGACCTCGGTGGCGGCCGGACGCAGTGAGGACACCTCGGGCAAACTCCTGGCGGAGCTGGCCGAGGAGGCGGGCGCCGAGATCGCGGTCCAGGAGACTGTGTCCGACGATCGCGCCGCGATCGAGGATGCGCTCCGGCGCTACGTCGAGATGGGCGCAGCGCTCGTGTTCACGACGGGCGGGACCGGACTCACGCCCGACGACGTCACCCCCGAGGCCACGCGCGCGGTCATCGAGCGCGACGCGCCCGGCTTCGCCGAGGCGATGCGCGCCGAGTCGACCCGCATCAAGCCGCTGGGCATGCTCAGTCGCGGCGTGGCCGGGACCGTGAAGGGGACGCTGATCATCAATTTCCCCGGCAACCCGAAAGCGATCCGCGAGCTCTTCCCGGTCATCGCCCCGACGCTCCAACACGCCGTCGCCACCCTGCGGCGCGGGCCTGGCGGCCGCCTCGGAGCCGACGGTGGACACGCCGGCCATTGAGCTGCGAGGCGTCGCTCGCTACTTCGGCGAGCGCATCGCGCTCAGGGATGTCACGGTGTCCGTCCCGGCGGGCGCCACGCTCGCCGTGCTCGGGCGCAACGGCGCGGGCAAGTCGACGCTCCTGCGCGTCCTCGCCACGCTCCTGCGCCAACACGCGGGCGAGGTCTCGATGCTGGGCGAGCCGCTTCCGCGCCGGGGCTTCGCGGTGCGCGGGAGGCTCGGGCTCCTCGCCCACGAGCCACTCCTGTACCGCGACCTGAGCGGTCGCGAGAACCTTCGGTACCACGCGCGCCTCTACGGCGTCGGCCCTGAGCGCGTCGAGGAGCTCCTGCGCGCGGTGCGGATGGAGCGCCGGGCCGACGAGCCGGTACGGCTGCTCTCGCGCGGCATGGTCCAGCGCGTCGCCGTGTGCCGCGCGGTCCTCCACGATCCCGAGATCCTCCTCCTCGACGAGGCGCGGGCCAACCTCGATCCGGGGGCGACCGAGCTCGTCGAGCCGCTTCTCGGCCGCCCCTCGGGCCGCACGCGCGTGATCACCAGCCACGACCCGCAGGCGGCGCTCGCGGAGGCCGACCTCGCGCTCGGCCTGCGCGACGGCCGCCCCACCTTCTCGCTCCCGGCGAACGAGGTCACGCCCGACCTCGTGCGCGAGCTGTACGCGTGAGCAACTCGATGGGACCGGACCACCACGGCCGCGGACGCGAGGCCGTGGTCCCTTTTATTGAATTATTCAACACTTTCGACCACGCCCTCCCCGGGCCGCCCGGGCCGCCCGCCCCGCGCGCGGGCCGCCCCGCCCCGCCGGCCACCCCGCGCGAGCACCCATGAAGACCGCGCTCGCCGTCCTGCGCAAGGACCTCCTGCTCGAGCTCCGCACGCTCGAGACAATCCCGGCGATGGCGCTGTTCGCCATCACCACCTTCGTCATCTTCCATTTCGGCCTCAACCGCCCGACCATCGACGGTCAGCTCGCGGCCGGCGTGCTCACGGTGACGCTGCTGTTCGCGGGCATCCTCGGCGTCAACCGGCTCTTCGTGGCCGAGCGCGAACAGGGCGGCTTCGATGCCTTCCTCCTCGCGCCCGTCGACCGCTCGGCGCTGCTCCTGGCCAAGGCCGGCGGGCTCTTCCTCTTCCTGGCCGCGCTCGAGGTCATCGCCGTGCCGGCGTTCGGCCTGTTCCTCCTCGGCCCCCCGCTGGGCCCGGCCCTGCCCCAGATCATCGTCGTCCTCGCGCTCGCGAACCTGGGCATCGCGGTCATCGGGACGCTGGTCTCCGCGCTCGCGGTCCAGACCCGGGCGCGCGACGTCATCGGCCCCGTCATCGGACTGCCGCTGCTCATCCCAGCCCTAATCGCGACAGCGCGCGCCATCGGACCGTTGTTAAGCCAAAGCGGACCTGCGCCGCTGCCGGGGAAGTGGCTCCTCATCCTGGCACTTTATGATTTGGTGTTCGCCCTGGTTGCCTACGCCGTCTTCGACTTTCTCTTGGAGGACTGACGTGCCCACCTACGGGAAGGGCCTTCGGGTCCTCTCCATCCTTACCCTGACGACGATCACCGCCGCGCTGATCCTGGTGTTCTTCTACGCGCCGTTGGACACCGACCAGGGCTTTATCCAGAAGATCTTCTACATCCACGTGCCGCTCGCGATCGTCTCGCTGTGCGGGTTCGTGCTCGGCGGGGTGTTCGGGGCGCTGCACCTGCGCACCGGCGACCGGCGCTACGACATGCGCTCGTACGTGACCATTCACATGTCGCTCATCTTCGGCGTGGCGGCGCTCATCTCCGGCTCGATCTGGGCCAAGGCATCATGGGGCCACTGGTGGGTGTGGGATGACCCTACGCTCGTGTCCTATCTGATCGTCGTGCTCATGTTCGCCACCTACACGCCGTTTCGCTTCTCGATCGAGGACCCCGAGCGCCAGGCCCGCTACGCGAGCGTGTTCGCGATCCTCAGCGGCGCCTTCGTGCCGCTGAACTTCATCGCCGTGCGCGCGGCGCAGGGCCTCGTGCATCCGCGCGTGCTGACGGTGTCGGGCGGCAACCTCCCCGGCCCGATGCTGCTGACATTCCTGGTGTCCCTGCTCGGGATCGCACTCCTGTACACAACCCTCTGCAAGTACGAGATGGCGGCCAAGAACGCGCGCATCCAGCTCCGAGTCCTGCGCCGCCGCCTCCTCGGCGACGAGGACATCAGTCCGCTGCAGCGAAGCGCGGCGCCCTCGCTATGACCCCGCTTGCTGTCGCCCCTGCCCTCCCGCTCCACTCCGCCGGGAAGTACGTTGCGGGCGCCTACATCGTCTTCGTCGCTGTCATCCTTATCTACGTGATGATCATGGCCGTCAGGCTGGGCCGGACGGAGCGCGCGCTCGTCGAGCTGAACCGGGACGTCGCGCTCCGAGAGGAGGCGAGCGGCGATCCCCAGGAGGCGACGCCGGCGCTATGAGCGAGCTCCTCTGCATCGGGGTCTCGCACAAGACCGCGCCGGTCGAGGTCCGCGAGCGGCTCTCGCTCAGCGAAGGCCGGGCCGCCGAGTTCTTGCGCGATCTCAGGGGTGACACCGACGTCCACGAGGCGGTCGGCATCTCCACCTGTAACCGCATGGAGCTCTACCTTGTCGTCGGCGATCCGGTCGAGGCCGAGAGCGCGGCCCTGACCATGCTTGCGAGCCAGTCGGGCATCCGGCCCACGGAGCTCGCGCCCGGCATCTTCACGCACCGCAACTGCGATGCCGCCCGCCATCTGTACCGCGTGAGCGCCGGGCTCGACTCGATGGTCGTGGGTGAGGCGGAGGTTCAGGGCCAGGTGAAGCGAGCCTACGAGGGCGCCCTCGCCGCACATACGACCGGTCCCCTGACCAACCGGATGTTCAAGGCCGCGCTGGCGACGGGCAAGCGGGTCCGCAGCGAGACCGCGATCGGAGCCGGCGCGCTCAGCTTGCCCGCCGTCGCGGTGACCCTCGCGCGCGAGCTCCTCGGCGAGCTCAGGGGTCGCGAGGTCGTGATCATAGGCACGGGCGAGACGAGCGAGCTCGCCGCCCGCGCTCTCGCGGACAGCGGCGTCAGCACCGTGTTCGTCGCCACCCGCCGCCAGGACCGGGCCCTGAGCCTGGCCAAGCGGTTCGGCGGTTCGACGGTCAGCTTCGACGAGCTCCCGCATGCGCTGCGTCGCGCCGATATCGTCGTCGCCGCCACCGCCTCGCCGCACCTGCTGCTCGAGGCCGAAGAGGTCGCGGCCGTGGCGCGGGCGCGTGAGGGCCGCTCGCTCCTGATGATCGACCTCGCCGTTCCCCGCGACATCGACCCGGCCTGCTCCTCCCTCGACGGCGTCAGCCTCTACGACATCGACGATCTCGAAGCGGTCATCGACCGCAACCGCTCCGTGCGCCGGGCCGAAGCCCGTAAGGCCGAGGGCATCGTCGAAGAGGAGATCCAGCATTTCGCGCTCTGGCTCGGGACGCTCGAGGTGCTGCCCACGCTGGCAGCGCTCCGCGAACGTGGCCGCGACATCGCCGAGCAGGTGCTGGCCGAGAACGCGGGCAAGTGGGAGTCAACTTCCGAGCAGGATCGCGAGCGCGTCGAGGCCCTCGCCCACGCCGTGGTGACGCGCCTTCTCCATGAGCCCACGCTGCGCATGAAGGAGCTGCGCGGCGATCGCGTTCACGCCCGCATGCAGCTCGTCCGCGAGCTCTTCGGGCTCGACGCTCCGGCCGAGGGCGCGGAGAGTGAGAGCCCCACCGAGGTCGCCGAGGTACGCGAGCTCGGCCAGCGCCGCCGGCGGCGCCCCGGCGCTTGACGGGATGATCCGGGTGGGGACGCGCGGGAGCGCGCTCGCGCTCGCGCAGGCCCACTGGGTCGCGGAGAGGCTCGGCGCCGACGCGGAGCTCGTGACGATCACGGTCGCCGGCGATCGCGGCGCCAACGTGGGCGACAAGTCGCGGTGGGTCTCAGAGCTCGAGCGCTCGCTCCTCGACGGCGAGATCGACCTCGCAGTGCACTCGGCCAAGGACGTGCCGGCCGAGCTGGCGCCCGGGCTCGAGCTCGTTGCCATCCCCGCGCGGGCCGACCCCCGCGACGCGATCTGCGGAGCGGCGTCGCTGAGCGCGCTCGCCCCGGGCGCGCGGGTCGGGACGAGCAGCCTGCGCCGTACGGCGCAGATCAGGGCGGCGCGCTCCGACCTCGACCTCGAGCCGGTGCGGGGCAACGTCGACACCCGTCTGCGCAAGCTCGCCGCGGGCGAGTTCGATGCCCTCGTGCTCGCCCTCGCCGGGCTCCAGCGCCTCGGTCGCGAGGACGAGGCGACCGGCGTGCTCGACGACCTCGTTCCGGCCGCCGGTCAAGGCGCGCTCGCGCTCGAGGCCCGGGACGGGGAGGCGGAGACGGGCGCGCTGGCCGGGGCGCTCGCAGGTCTTCGCGACCCCGAAACGGAAGCTTGCGTGCGCGCCGAGCGCGAGCTCGTGCGCGCGCTCGGGGCCTCATGCAACACCCCGGTGGGAGCCCACGCCCGCACCGTCGCGGACGGCGAGCTCGAGCTCACGGCATGGATCGGCCTCCCCGACGGCAGCGCCTACGTGCGCGATCAGCTCCGCGGGGCCGCGGGCTCCGATCTCGGCCTCGCCGTCGCCGGGCGCCTGACCGCGGTCGGCGCTCGCGAGCTCCTGGCCGCGGCCGAGGCGCAACTGACGTGAGCGGTCCGAGCCTCGGACGCGTCTATCTGGTCGGGGCCGGGCCGGGCGATCCCGGCCTTCTCACCGCGCGGGCGCTCGAGCTGATCGCAACCGCCGACGTCGTCCTCTACGACCGTCTCATCCCGGCCGGCGCCCTCGCCGGCGCGCGCCCCGACGCCGAGCTCATCTACGTGGGCAAGGAGGGCGGCGGCCCGTCCATGCCTCAGGAGGAGATCGAGCGCACGTTGCTCGAACAGGCGCGCGCGGGGCGGATCGTCGTGCGGCTCAAGGGCGGCGACCCGTTCGTGTTCGGGCGCGGCGGCGAGGAGGCCGAAGCGCTCGTCGAGGCCGGCATCCCGTATGAGGTGGTACCGGGCGTCACCGCCGGGGTGGCGGCTCCCGCCTACGCGGGCATTCCTGTCACTCACCGCGACGCCGCGAGCGCAGTCGCCTTCCTCACCGGGCACGAGGATCCCGCCAAGCCCGAGTCGGCGCTTGACTGGACGGCGCTTGCTCGCTTTCCGGGGACACTGATTGTGTATATGGGGGTTCGCCGGCTCGCGGGGATCGCCGAGCGCCTGCTCGCGGGCGGCCGCTCGGGGGATGAGCCGGCGGCGATCGTCGAGCGCGGAACCCTCCCCGACCAGCGGGTGGTGAGCGGCACCCTCGCGACCATTGCCTCCCGGGCTGCCACTGAGGACG
>JAXDGF010000170.1:0-11808 GCA_034665165.1 Solirubrobacteraceae bacterium
TGGACCGAATCCTAGCGGTAGGATCGCCAACTGCCGTGAGTCTCCCGCTGAAGCCCCCGATCGAACCCCAGCTCGCCCGCTCGCGCGCTGATCTGCCGGTCGGGGAGCAGTGGGCCTACGAGCCCAAGTACGACGGCTTCCGCGCCATCGTCTTCGTCGACGGCGATGCGGTGACCGTTCAGTCGCGGGCGGGCAAGCCCCTCGGACGCTACTTCCCCGAACTCTCGTTCGCCCCCGGCCGGTACGTCATCGACGGCGAGATCGTCATCGACGGCGCCTCCGACGGGCGCCAGGACTTCGGCGCCCTGCAGCAGCGCATCCATCCCGCCGAGTCGCGGATAACCCGCCTCGCGGCGGAGACCCCGGCGCACTACATCGCCTTCGACCTGCTCGCCCTGGGCGACGAGTCATGGCTGGAGCGGCCCTTCCTCGAGCGCCGCGCCGCGCTCGAGGAGCTCGTCGAAGCGCCCGTCGGGCTCACCCCTTACACCCGCTCGGAGTCAGACGCCGAGCCGTGGCTGGCCAACACCGAGGGGGTGATCGCCAAGGACGTGAACGCGTCCTATCGCCCCGGACAGCGCACGGCGATGGTCAAGGTCAAGCGCGTGCGCACGATCGACGCCGTCGTCGTCGGCTACCGACCCGGCAAGGAGGAGGGCACGGTGGGCTCGCTCATCCTCGGCCTGTACGACGGGGGCGGCAAGCTCCACGTGGTCGGCCACTCCTCGGGCCTGCGGGCGGGCGAAAAGCGGGCGCTGGTCGAGCGCCTGGCCCCGTACGAGACGGGCAAGCGCGGCCACGGCGATCCGAGCCGGTGGAAGAACGAGAAGGACCTCGAGTGGATCGAGCTGCGGCCCGAGCTTGTGGTCGAGGTCACCTACGACCACTCGAGCGACGGCCGCATCCGCCACGGCACGAAGATCCTCCGCTGGCGCGAGGACAAGGCGCCCGACGAGTGCAAGCTCGAGCAGATGACGTGATGGCGGCGGCGCGCGGCGGCATCGACCTGGGCGGGACGAAGATCCAGTGCGTGGTCGTCGACGCGAGCCAGAAGGTGCTCGGCTCGGCGCGCGGCGCCACCCCCACCGAGGGCGGCCCCGCCGAGGTGGCGCGCGCGATGGCGAGCGCCATGCGTGATGCCGCCACCGACGCGGGGCTCAAGGGTCCGAACGAGCTCGCCGGCATCGGCGTCGGCTCCCCGGGCGCCATCGACGAGGCGGCGGGGACGGTCTCGGGCGCCGGCAACCTCCCCGACTGGGCCGGCTCCTTCCCGCTCGGCCCGACCCTGAGCGAGGCGCTCGGAACACCCGTCACGCTCGGCAACGACGTCGGCGTCGCCACCGATGCCGAGCTCCTGCTCGGCGCTGGGCGCGAGGTGTCCTCGCTCATCGGCGTCTTCTGGGGCACCGGCGTGGGCTCGGGCATCATCCTCGACCGCAAGCCCTGGCACGGCCGCGGCGCCGCCGGCGAGATCGGGCACACCGTCGTCAAGATGGGCGGCCGGCGCTGCCTGTGTGGCCGGCGCGGGTGCCTCGAGGCGTACTCGGGCCGGGCGGCGATGGAAGCGCGCGCACGCAAGCTCCACAGCGGCGGTCGCGATACCGACCTGTTCAAGCTCATGGAGAAGAACCGCCGGACCCGGCTGACGAGCAGCATCTGGGCCAAGGCCCTCGAGCGCAAGGACGGCCTCGCCACCGAGCTCGTGGGCGACGCCGTCGAAGCGCTCGGCGCCGGCATCGCCTCGGCCGTCAACCTCCTCGACGTCGAGATGATCATCATCGGCGGCGGCCTCGGGATCCGCCTCGGCCAGCCCTACGTCGAACGCATCAAGGCCGCCATGCACCCCCACCTCTTCGTCGACGAGCACCCGCCCGAGGTCAGGCTCGCCGAGCTCGGGGATATGGGCGGGGCGATCGGGGCAGCGCTCTTGGCTGGCTCGAAGCCGGTCTCGCGGCGCTCGCGTGCCAAGCCGGCTTAGGGTCGGTGCCGCCAGGCGGGACGGCACGCAAGCGCCGCGAGCCCGACTCGCGAGCCCGCTTCATTAGCCGCGTCCGCGGCCGCCTGGCACCCCCCCGCGAGCCGCATCCGCCTGGCAGGATCCACCGCACATGCCAACCAGGCCCGCCATCCCCACCACCATCCTCGTCGCCCCCGACTCTTTCAAGGGCACGTATACCGCGCTCGAGGTGACGAGCGCCATCGCGGCCGGCCTCGAGGCTGCCGGGCGCCCCGTCGACCTCTGCCCGGTCGCGGACGGGGGCGAGGGGACGCTCGAAGTCCTGCTCGGCGCCCTCGGCGGGGAGCTCGTCAAAGCGCCGGTCCACGACCCCCTGGGCCGGCCGATGGAGGCGATCTTCGCGCTCATCGACGGCGGCACCACGGCCATCGTCGAGACGGCGAGCGCGAGCGGCCTGGGGCTCATTCCAGCCACCGAGCGCGATCCAATCGGCGCCTCCACCCGCGGGACGGGCGAGCTCATCGTCGCCGCGCTGGAGACCGGCGCGCGCACGGTGCTCCTCGGCGTCGGCGGCAGCGCGACCACCGACGGTGGCGCCGGCGCCATCGCCGCCATCCGCGAAGCGGGCGACCTCGGACCGGCCCGTCTGACCGTCCTCTGCGACGTGCAGACACCGTTCGAGGACGCGGCGCGCGTCTACGCTCCTCAGAAGGGCGCCGACCGCGACGCCGTCAAAAGGCTCACCCGCCGGCTGAACGATCAAGCCCGTCGCCTCCCGCGCGACCCGCGCGGCGTGGCCATGACGGGTGCCGCCGGCGGGCTGAGCGGTGGCCTGTGGGCGATGTTCGGCGCCGAGCTCGTGCCCGGCGCCGCCTTCATTCTCGACGCGCTGAACTTCGACCCGCGCATGCGGGCCGCCCGCGCCGTGGTAACCGGAGAGGGCCGCCTCGACCGCCAGAGCCTGGCCGGCAAGGCGGTATCCGAGGTGTCAACCCGGGCCCGCCAGGCCGGTGTGCCGTGTCACGCGATCGTCGGCGAGCGCGGCCTCGACGCCTTCGGCGCTCGCATCCTCGACCTCCAGGCGATCCTGGAGGCAGCCACCCTGCAGGAGATCGAGGCGGCCGCGACAGAGCTCGCAGACCTGCTCTAGGTGCCACAATCACCCGCATGACCTCGAACGTCGAGATTGCCCGCCTCGGCTACGAGGCCGTCCGCCGCGGCGACGTCGACGCGATCCGCGACTTCCTCGCGCCCGACGTCAAGTGGCACGGCGGCGATCCCGCGGCCGAGGGCGCCTGCCGCAACCGTGACCAGGCCCTCAACTTCATGCGCCAGGCCGGGCGCCGCGGGCCCATCGGCGAGCTCGTCAACGTTGTCGAGGCGCCGGACGACCGGGTCGTCGTGATCATGCGCCGGCCGTCGCAGAACGAAGGCGAGGAGCCCGAGCTCGTCGCCAACCTCACGACCTTCCGCGACGGCAAGGCCGTCGAGATGGTGCACTTCCCGGACGCGGCCGACGCGCTTGCCGCCGCCGGGGTCGCGGTGCCCTGACGGAAGGCCCCACGCGGTCGCGGGCCACGCGGCCGGTACGCTCGGCGCGCCATGCCGCTTACACCTCGACGCTCGATTCACCTGCCCGCGCCGGGCTCGCGCCGCGCGGTCGTGATCGGCGCAGGCTCGTTCGGGACGGCCGTGGCGGTCCTCCTCGCGCGCGGAGGTCTTCGCACGACGCTCCAGACCCGCACCAAGGAACAGGCCGAGGTCCTCGCCGAGGATCGCGAGAACCGGGTCTACCTCGGCGGCGTCGAGCTTCCCCGCGAGCTGCGCATCGAGCACGTGAGCGCGGGCCTGGCCCGCGCCGACTACGTCTTCCTCGGGGTACCGTCGGACGGCCTCGACGCTGTCATCGAGGGCCTCGAGGCGGCGGGCCTGCCCTCTCGCGCCTCGGTCGTGTCGCTCGCCAAGGGCCTCGTGCCCCCGCACGGGAGCCCACCCACCGCGCTTCTGCGCGAACGGTTCGGGGCGGATCGCATCGCCTGCATGGGCGGTCCGGCCCACGCCCGCGAGATGGTGAGCGAAGGGGCGGGATTGGTCGCGGCCTCCTCGGCCGAGCCCCTGGCCACCGCGCTCGCCGGAGTGTTCATCCGGGCCGGGGTCGTGTGCGAGGAGTCCAACGATCCCGTCGGAGTGGAGCTGGCGGGGGCGGCCAAGAACGCCGCCGCCCTCGCGGCCGGCGCCACCGAGGCCCAGGGCCTGAACGCCGCCGGCGCCGCGGCGGGCCACATCTTCGCCGAGGTGTGGCGCTGGGCGGAGCAACAGGGTGCCCGCCCCGAGTCCCTCATCGGCCTGGCCGGCACGGGCGACCTCGTGGCCACGGCGCTCGCCCCGCAGAGCCGCAATCGCCGCGCCGGCGAGCTCCTGGCCCAGGGCGTCTCCGCCGCCCAGATCCCCGCTCGCGTCGGTCAGGCGGTGGAGGCGCTGCAGACGGTGCCGCTCCTCGCCGGAGCCCTCGGAGGCGCCGGGATCGAGGCGCCCGTGACCGCCGCGCTCGCGCGCCTGATCGCCGGCGAGTTACCACTCGAGCAGTGGGTGGCGCTCGTGCGCGCGACGGTGCCACCGCCGGCGCGCTGGCGCCCGGCCGTGCGCCTCGGCTTCTGGGACCGGATGCGCGACCGGATGCGCGGCCCCGCGCACACGCCGTAGAAAATCTACGAGATGTTTACTACAGCCTGATCCGGGGCTGCCACGCTTCAGGTCGGCTAACACACAGAGAGGAGGAAGCGGTGCCACAGATAATCGTGCTTGCTGATGCGGACCGCCAACCGGGAGAAGAGGCTGTCATGTTGCGTGAGCGTGTAAGCCTGGCCGATCTCGAGTCAGACCACTTCGCCACCCAGCTCGTCGAACGGTTGGGATGGGCGGTGGGCGACGCGCACGAGGTCGAGCAGGCGGTGGTGGCTGAGGGCCCTAACGCCGCTCAGCCAGCGTCGTGACCACGGCCTCGTAGACGCCGGCGCCATAGGCGCCCTCGGCGATCCGGACCCCGGGACGTCCGGCTATCTCTTCCGCCATCCCGGGGTCGCGCCGCGGCGCGTTGGCCACGAGCCAGAAGGTGTCAACCACGCTCGCGGCCTCGAGGTCCTCGCGCGAGTCGCCGACGGCGATGCACTCTTCGGGGCCGTAGCCGCGGGCCTGCATGTGGCGGGCCACGCCGCGCGCCTTCGAGGCTCCGACCGGGATCAGGTGGTACGCGTGGACGATGGGCACTTCACCCACCGCTTCGTGGATGACGCCGTTGTCGACCAAGCGCAGGCCGTGGGTAGCCACGATCTCGTTCGCTTCCGCGGTGTTGACATGGCCGCGGAACAGGTGCGAGACCTCACGCCCGAGGTGCCATGGAGTGTGGTACTCGAGCCGGCCGGGGAAGCGCTCCAACAGAAGCTCGGGCACGCCCGTCGCCGTGATCTGGTCGAAGATCGAAGCGCCGTCGCGCGGCTCGAGCCCGTCGGTGAGCCACTCGAGCTCGCCGTCGATGACGAGGCCGCAGCCGATCTCGAAGATGTAAGCCGAGGAGCCGATCAGGCGCGCGCTCTCGAACACCGAGCTCTGGCGCCGGCCCGAGTAGATGACGACCTCGACCCCGGCGCGGTCGCACGCCTGCAGGGCCCGGACACTGTCGAGGCTGAAGCGATCATCGGCGCCGCGCAGGAGCGAGGCTCCGGGGCCGAGGAGGGTGCCGTCGAGGTCGACATAGAGGGCGCGCATCTCGGGTTGACCCTAGCGCGGACGCCATACTGAGCCGGTGACCGCAACTCGCCCCGCCGAACCCTGGGCCGCCCTCCTCGACGACGACCGCGTCGTGCACCGGGATCTTTTAAGGGCGCGCTCCGCGCGCTTTGTTTCTGTGCCGGAGGATCTGGACCCGCGCGTTCTCGCCGCGCTCGAGCGCCGCGGGATCGACATGCTCTACGCCCATCAGGAGGAGGCGCTGCGGGCCGCTTTCGCGGGGCCGACGATCGTCACCACGGGGACGGCGTCGGGCAAGTCGCTGTGCTTCCAGCTCCCGACGCTCGAGGTCCTGTGTTCTGACCCGAGGGCGCGTGCGCTCTACCTGTACCCCACCAAGGCTCTCGCCCAGGACCAGGCCCGGGCGCTCCACGCCTTCGGGATGGGCGCCGCCATCCGCCCGGCCATCTACGACGGCGACACCCCGCGCGAGGAGCGCGCCGCGATCCGGAAGCGCAGCAACCTCGTGCTCACCAACCCGGACATGCTCCACGTAGGCATCCTCCCCAACCACCCGGCCTGGGCGGAGCTCATGGCCAACCTTGCCTTCGTCGTCATCGACGAGGCCCACGTGTACCGCGGCGTGTTCGGCTCCCACGTCGCCAACGTCCTGCGCCGGCTGCGCCGGATTGCCGCGCGCTACGGGACCGAGCCACGCTTCCTGCTCGCGAGCGCGACGATCGCCAACCCGCGCGAGCTCGCCGAGCGCCTGACGGGACTCGAGGAGATGACGGTCATCGACGTCGACGGTGCGCCCGCCGCCGAGCGCACCGTCGCGATGTGGAACCCCCCGCTCATCGACGAGGCGCTCGGGCAGCGCGCCTCGGCCCTGGCCGAGGCGGCCGAGCTCCTCGAGCGCCTCGTGCTCGAGGGGGCGCGGACGATCTGCTTCATGAAGTCGCGGCGGGGGGTCGAGCTCATCCTCCGCCTCACCGTCGACCGCCTGCGGAGCTCGGACCGGCCCGAGCTCGCCGAGCGAATCGCTCCCTACCGGGCCGGCTACACGCCCCAGCAGCGTCGCGAGCTCGAGCGCCGGCTGACCGAGGGCGAGCTCCTCGGGGTGGTCGCCACCGACGCGCTCGAGCTCGGGATCGACATCGGCTCGCTCGACGCCGCCATCTGCGTCACCTTCCCCGGGACGGTCTCGAGCCTGCGCCAGCAGTGGGGCCGCGCCGGACGGCGCGGGCGGGGCCTGGCCGTCTTCCTCGCCGGTGAGGACGCGCTCGACCAGCTCTTCTGCCGCCATCCCGGCGAGTTCCTCGGTCGCCCGGTGGAGGCCGCCATCCTCGATCACGAAAGCCCTCAGATCTACGCCGAGCACCTGCTCTGTGCCGCTCATGAGGCGCCGCTGAACGACGCGGACGCGCCGATTCTAGGCGCCGGGTGGCGGGACTCCGCCGAGGAGCTGACGGCCGCGGGGATGCTCCGCGAGCGGGTGACGGGGTACGTGCCCCGGCGCGCCGACGACTACCCGGCCGCGCGCGTCTCGCTCCGTTCCTCCACGGCCGACTCCTTCGCTCTCATCGACGTCGAGTCGGGCGAGCTCCTGGGCCAGATCGAGGCCGGGCGCGCGTACTCCACGGTTCACGAGGGCGCGATCTACCTCCACCTCGGGCGGTCCTATCGGGTGCTCACGCTCGATCTCGACGGGCGCCGGGCCCTGCTCGAACCGTTCACCGGCGATTACTACACCCAGGTCAAGCGCGAGAGCCTAACGTACATCGAGCGCCTCCACGAGCGCCGGGAGACGTTGGGCGCCACCCTGTCCTTCGGGGCGGTCGCCGTCTCGGAGACGGTGCTCGGCTACCAACGCAAGGGCCTGCAGGACCACGCGCCCATCGACTTCAATTCCCTCGACCTCCCCACGACCGAATTCTCCACGCGCGCCCTGTGGTACGAGCTCGACGAGCTCATCGACGCGGAGCCGTTTCCCCCCGAGCATCTCCTGGGCGCGCTCCACGCCCTCGAGCACGCACAGATCGCGGTGCTGCCCCTGATCGCGATGTGTGACCGCTGGGATATCGGCGGGCTGTCGACGAACGCCCACCCGCAGACCGGAGGGCCGACGATCTTCATCTACGACGGGCACCCGGGCGGGATCGGGATCACGCGTCGCGGCTTCGACGAGTTCGAGCGGCTGGTGGGCGATGCCCGGCGCCTGATCGGCGAGTGCCCGTGCGCGTCGGGATGCCCGTCGTGCGTACAGTCGCCCAAGTGCGGCAACCTCAACGAGCCCCTGTCCAAGCGCGGGGCGCTCGAGCTGCTGCGCCGGCTTACTTGAGGCCGACCCGAGGGCTCTGGCGCGGGCGCCGGGGTGGCGCCGGCGCACTGCGCTATTCCTGTGAAATGGCCGCGAGGACGTCGAGCCGAACGGCGCGGCGGGCGGGCAGTACGGAGGCAGCCACGCCCGCCACCAGCCCCAGCGCCAACAGCCCGAGGACCTGAACCACCGGCAGCGCGAACACAACCCCGTCCCCCGCCAGCGCCACCGTCACGATCACGGCCAGCCCGACCCCGAGGACGACGCCGGCAAGCGCCCCGAGCGCGGCGGTGATGATGCTCTCGTCGCGGATCAGGGTTCGCGTCTGCTCGGGCGTCATCCCGAGCGCGCGCAGCATCCCGAGCTCGCGCGTGCGTTCGTACAAGGAGAGCGAGAGCGTGTTGACGATGCCGAGGAGCGACATCGTCACGACGAGCGCGAGCAGGGCGTAGAACAGGGCCAGGACGCTGTTGACACGGCCGGCGACGACGTTCTTCACCTGCTGGGTGGAGCGGGCCACGATCCCGGGGAAAGCGCGCAGCGACCGGCCCAGCTCGATGCCGGCGTCGGCCTTGTTCGTGCCGGGCATGAGCCGCACGAACACGGCCTGGATTCGCGGCTGATGGAAGAGCCGGTTGAAGGCGGAGATCGGCAGGACGTAGCCCTGGAGCAGCGCGTTGTCGCGGTAGATCCCGCGCACCGTGACGGTGCTCTGGACGCCGGTCCCGGTCGTCATCGTCACGCGCTGGCCGACGGAGAGGTGGGCCGAGCGTGCGGTGTCCTGCTCGACGAGCACGTCGCCGGGCAGGAGGCCCGCGACCGCGGGCGCGCCGTGCACCCAGTCGAAGCGGTAGACCTGGCCGAAGGTACTCGGGTCAACGCCCTGGGCGGTGACGAGGCCGCTGCGGCCGAGGTGGCCCTGCGCGCTCGTCAGGCTCGCGACCCCCTGCACCTGGGGAAGGGCGGTGATCGACTGGACGGTGGCCGGGGGGATGGGAGTCGCGCCGTCGGTGCTCTCGAGCGTGTAGTCGGCGGTCAGGGTGCGGTCGATGATGCGGTTGGTCGAGGCCCGCAGGCCGTTGGCGTAGACGACGACGAAGAGCACGGCCGCGAGGCCGATCATGAGCGAGGATGCCGTCGCCGCCGTCCGCGCGGAATTGCGGGTCGCGTTCTCGCGCGCGAGACGACCGAGGATGCGCCCCCGGCGTTCGAGCGGCCAGCCCACGACCCGAACCGCGCGGCTGATCGCCATCGGCCCGATCGCGACGATCGCGAGCACGATCACCCCGGCTCCGATCGCGCTTCGGGTCAGGCGCTGTGACGCCGATCCCGACCCGGTCAGAGCGAGGACGAGACCGCCCGCGATGAGCGCGAGCGTGACCGCGGCTCGGATCCAGGCCGTGCGCCGGCGCACTCTGCGCGGCGGCTGATCGGCCCGGATCGCCTGCAGGGGAGCGACCCTGGTCGCCCGTAGCGCCGGCACCAAGGTGGCGGCGATGGTCACGAGCAGGCCGACGCCGAGGCCAACCTCGGCGGTGCGGAGGTGGAAGGCGATCCCGGCCGAGGGCAGGCTGAGGCCGATGGCCCCGAACAGGGCCCTGATCAGGGTGGCGGCCAGGAACCCGCCCGCAAGTCCGAGCAGCGAGGCCACGAGGCCGATCGCCGCCGCCTCCAGCAGCACCGAGCCGAGGACCTGGGGCCGCGTGGCGCCGAGGGCGCGCAGCAGGGCGAACTCGCCCATCCGTTCGGCGATCGTCATCGAGAAGGTGTTGAAGATGGCAAAGCCGCCGAGGAAGACCGCGATGAAGCCGAAGGCGAAGAGCCCGTCGGTGAGGATCCCCAGCCGGTCGGCGAAGCCGGCCGCCTCGGCGCCGGCCTGGCTCTGGGCGCTGCGCACCACGAGCTCGGGCGTGAGCAGGGGAGTGATCTCGGTGATGAGCTCGGACGCCGACCACCCCCGCTGCGCCGTCACCGCGACCTGATCGACGCGGCCGTTCTCGAGGTAGAGGGCCTCCGCCGCCACCAGCGGGAAGACGGCGAAGGTGGCGCCCCCGAGCGACGCGCCGCCGAGGCGGGCGATCCCCGTGACGCGAAAGCGCTGGGCGGGCTGGGCGGTGACGATGGAGACCATGTCCCCGACTCCGAAGCCCTGTTTTTGAGCGGTCGCTTGGTCGATCGCGACCTGTCCCGGCCTGGTGGGCGGTGAGCCGGCGACGAAGCTGAAGCGCCCGAACTGGGGCGGGACGTAGGAGAGACCGAGTGTGGGCGCGTACGTGTTCTCGATCGGCTTGCCGTTCCGGCCGATGATGGTGGCTACGTTCGAGATCTCGCCCTCGGCGCCCGCCACGCCGGGGAGCGCGCGGATGAGGGAGACGATCGCGACGTGGGTCTTGGCCGGGGCGTTGACCGGCGAGCCCAGATTCTGGCGGCTCGAGACGACGACCGTCGTCCCCCTCGTGGCGCCGCTGAAGAGCAGACGGAAGGCGGAGTGGATCGTGTCGGTGAAGATGTACGTGCCCGAGATCATCGACACGCCGAGGAGGATCGCGAGCGCCGTCATCGCGGCGCGCCGGCGCCGCGCGCCGAGGTTGCGCAGCGTGTAGCCGATCACGTCATGGTCGGCGAGAACGTCTTCATCGCGTCGAGGATCTCGCGCGTACTGAGCCGCTCCGCTTCGCGCACGACCAGGCCGTATTGGAGGAAGAGGACCCGGTCGGCATGGGCGGCGGCCAGGGGATCGTGGGTCACCAACACCACCGTCTGGCCGAAATCGTCCACGGCCCGGCGCAGCATCGCCATGATCACATCGGTTGCGTACGAGTCGAGGTTCCCGGTGGGCTCATCGGCGAACACCACCGACGGGCGCGACATCAGCGCCCGCGCCAGGGCGACGCGCTGCTGCTGGCCGCCGGAGAGCTCGGCCGGGCGGTGGTGGCGGCGGTCCTGGATTCCCACGGTCACGAGTAGCCGCTCGAGCCACTCCTTGTCGACCTCCTCGCCCGCGATCTGGAGCGGGAGGACGATGTTCTCCTCCGCCGTGAGGACGGGGATGAGGTTCAGCGACTGGAACACGAACCCGACGCGCGTGCGCCGAAGCCTGGTCAGCTCACTGTCGTCGAGCCCGTCGAGGCTTCGCCCGTCAAGCCAGACATGGCCCGAGGTGGGGCGATCGAGTCCGGCGAGGATATGCATCAGCGTCGACTTGCCCGACCCCGACGGCCCCATGATCGCGGTGAACGTCCCACGCCCGAACGACGCCTCGATCCCCCGGAGGGCGTCGACGACCGTCTCGCCCTCCCCGTAGCGCTTGAACAGGTAGCGGCAGTTGACGGCCGGTCCGCTTGTGGTCCGAGCCACGGCCGCCCCATCGGTCTCCCTCAGCACGGAGGCAGGGTACCGGTTGCCGGGTGCTCCCGGCGCTACTGCTCGCGCGCCCGGGCCCGACGCCGGGGGCTTCCTACGAACTTCTTACGGGCATCGCCGTGACGTCTTAGCCGCCCAAGCGATCAATACACAACCCAATACAGGAGGTATCAATGACGTATCCCCGCAGGACGGTCGCCGCGCGCGCGGTCTCGACCTACGTGATTCCTTTTAAGCGCGACTATGGGGCTTAACTGGCATCACGTCGGGCCGAGGTTGCGAAAATCCCCGGCGCGGCGTATCGGCAAGCCGCGAGGGGCATCGCTCCCGCGCGTGCGATGACCGGCGCCGCGCTGCGCTGCCGAGCCGCTAGCATCGCGCGACCACGGCGAGATAGCTCAGCTGGTAGAGCACACGACTGAAAATCGTGGTGTCCCCGGTT